>JAHCID010000010.1 GCA_026129405.1 bacterium | reverse complement strand
CGAGCAGCGCCGCGTGCCGGACGTCGCCGGCGCTGCGGCAGAGCGCGACCGCGGGCACGCCGCTCGCGAGCGCCTCGTATACCGTCACGCCGAACGCCAGCACCGCGAGGTCGGCGACGGCGAGATGGCGTCCGAGCCCGCCCGGCTCGACCGCCCAGGGCGCCGCGAAGCCGTGGCGTGTGCACAGCGGTCCCAGCTGCAGCCACACGCGGGAGGCCGGGTTCGCGACCACGCGCACGTCGACACGCGGGCGCACCGCCGCGAGCGCCTCGACGACCGGCGCCGTGAGGCCGCCCGGATCGCTGCCGCCCATGCTGACGAGGACCACCGGCGTCGTCGCCGCCGCCCGCGGCGGCCGCAGCGCGGGCGCGCGCAGCGGCACGTACTGCGGACCGGCGAGTCGGCGCGGCGGCTCACCCGCGCCGCACGGCGTGACCACGAGGTCGGCGAGCGCGGCGCCGGGGCCGTCGTCGTCGATCAGCACCACGCGTGCGGTGGTGCCGAGGGCCCGCACCTCGTCGGCGCCGAGCGGCCGCCGCCGATCGACCACGACCACGTCGGCGTTCTCCGCCGCGACCAGCACCTCGGGCCACGGACGGCTCGGATCGCCGAGCAGGATCGGATCGTGGTGCCCCGCCGCCCGCAGCCACGCGCGCGCGGTCACGTCGGGCGGCACCACGAAGCGGCACTGCGCGCCGGCGGCGCCGAGCGCGTCGGCGAGCGCCAGGGCGCGCGCGAGGTGGCCGAAGCCCGCCTCGGGCCCGGCGTCGACCCACAGGACGATCCTCACGGCCGCACCTCCACCGCCGACACGCGCGCGAGCGGCGCCTGCACGGGGCCGTCGATCCGCATCGTGCGGCCGCTCTCGGCCGACGCCCGCACCGCCAGTGCCAGCGCCAGCGTGCGGCGTCCTTCGCGAACGCCGAGCGCCACGGCCTCGCCGGTGCGCACCGCGCGCAGGAAGGCGCGCAGCTCGTCGAGGTACATCGCGTTCGGGTCGACCGCGACGACCTCCTCCTCCCAGCCATCGTCGGCGACGCAGCGCCAGCGCAGCGTGCTCTTCGTCCACACGAGGTTGCCCTCGCTGCCGATCACCTCGAAGCGGCTCTCGGGATGGCGCTGGAGGTAGTCGACGTGCACCTCGACGATGACGCCGGAGGCCAGGCGCACGAGCGCCGCCGCGACGTCCTCGACGTCGATCTCGAGGTCGGACACCTGGGCCAGCATGCCGGTCACCGCCACCGGCTCGCCGAGCACCCAGCGCAGGGTGTCGAACGAATGGATGCTGTCGAGCAGCACGCCGCCGCCGAGCCGGCGCTGCGCGCTGTACTCGCGGCGGTAGTCGGCCCACGGATGCCAGTCGGGCAGCCAATGCCCGGCCCACATCTGCGCGCCCTGGATGCGGCCGACGACGCCCGCGCGCAGCAGCGCGGCCATGCGCCGGAGCCCGGGATGGAAGCGATAGCACATACCCATCATGAAGACGCGGCCCGAGCCCTCGGCCGCCTCGACCAGCGCGTCGACGCCGTCCATCGCGTCGGCCAGGGGCTTCTCGCAGAAGACGTGCGCGCCGGCGGCGAGCGCCTGGTGCGCCAGCGCGAGGTGCGTCGACGGCGGCGTGCAGACGAGCACCGCGTCGGGCCGCACGCGCGCCAGCATCGCACCGAGGTCGGCGCCGCTCGCCCCGCCCCCGCATTCGGCCGCCAGCCGCGCCGCGCGCGCGGCGTCGAGATCGCAGCACGCGACCGGCCCGGCACCGAGCGCGACCAGGTTGCGCGCGTGCCGGCCGCCGATCGAGCCGCAGCCCACCACGAGGAGCGTCGTCACCGCTGTCCTCCCGCGACCCGCCGCAGCGGCATCGCCGGCGCCCCCGGCGCCGCGGGACGCGCGATCGGCTCGACCGGCGGGCCGTCGAGCCGCGCCAGCACCGCGCCGTCGCGCACCGCCTCCGCCACCGCCCCGAGCGCCTCCGCGAACACCCCGAGCGTGCGCTCGACGTCGTCCGCCGTGTGCCCGTAGCTCATGAAGATCGGCACGCCGAAGAGGATGCCGCGCCGCACGCACTCCTGGAGCCACAGGCTGCGGACGGCGTCGGCCGGCGCGCCGCCCTGGGCCGCGAAGGCGACGTGGCTGCGCGGCGGCGCGCCGCCGATCGTGACCGCGAGCCCCGAGGCCGCAGCCGTCGCGCGGGCGCCGGCGAGCCAGCGCGTGCCCAGCTCCCAGAGGTGCGGCACCACGGGCTCGCTCGCGACGGTGTCCAGCACGGCCTTCGCCGCCGCCAGGCCGAGGGCGTCGCCGCCGAACGTGCTCGAGACGAACACGCGGTCGAACTCGCCCATGAGCGCGCGGCTGCCGGCGACGGCCGCGATCGGCACGCCGTTGCCGAGCGCCTTGCCGAGGCAGGCGAGGTCCGGCGTCACCCCGAACAGCTCCTGCGCGCCGCCACGGGCGTAGCGGAAGCCGGTGACGATCTCGTCCCACACGAAGACGGCGCCGTGCTCGTGCGCGAGGTCGCGCACCCTGCCGAGGAAGCCGTCCCGCGGCTCGTCGCCGCCGTGCTCCAGGATCACCGCGGCGAACTCGCCGGGATGCTCCGCGAGCGCGGCTTCGAGCGTCTCGATGCGGTTGTACTCGAACGGCGACAGGAGAGCCGCCGCCGCGGCCGGCACGCCCGACGGCCGCACCGTCGCCCCGGCGTACCAGTCCTGCCAGCCGTGATAGCCGCAGTGCGCGACACGCTCGCGGCCCGTGTAGCTGCGCGCGAGCCGGATCGCCGCCGCCGTGGCGTCGGAGCCGTTCTTCAGGAACCGCACCTGCTCGGCGCAGGGCACGAGGTCGCAGACGCGCTCGGCGACTTCGACCTCGAGCGGGTGGAGCAAGGTGAAGAGCGAGCCCTCGCGCGCCACCGTGGCGACCGCCTCGGCGACCTTCGCATGCGCGTGGCCGAGCAGCACGGCACCGAGCGCCATCGGGTAGTCGAGGTATTCGTGCCCGTCGGCGTCCCACACGCGGGCGCCCTGCCCGCGCACCAGGTACTTCGGGTAGACGCCGCGCACGAACTGCGACGGCGCCTTCGAGAGGGTCTGCGTCCCGCCCGGGATCACGCGCTGCGCGCGCGCCCAGAGGGCGTCCGACGTCGGGTGCTTCACGACGACTCCTTGGCGCCGGCGATCGCGGGCGACACCACGGCGTCGTGCGCGAGCGAGCGCTGGTACCCCGCGTTGCGCTCGATGCGGGCGTTGAGGGCCGCGAGGGCCGGCTCGCGCGCCAGCAGGCCGGCGATCGCCTCCCAGCCGAAGACGCGGCCCGGGACGTAGAGGTGCGCGTAGACCGCACGCACCAGCTCCAGGTCGCGCGGCTCGTCGACGGTCCAGCGCAGATGGCCGAGCCGCTCGGGGAACCGCACCATGGCGCAGCGGAAGACGTCCGGGCGCTTCCAGATGAACGGCGTCACGTGCTCGCGCTCGGAGCGCAGGCGGGCCTCGCGATGCGCGCGCCCGAGCGCCGCCGCCGACACCACCTCGCAGTCGAGGCCGTCGGGAAAGCTGCCGCCGAGGCTCGCGAACTCGCAGCCGTCGGTGGCGCGGAAGGTCTCGACGCAGCGGTCGACCAGCGCCGGATCGACGAGCGGGCAGTCGGCCGTGAGCCGCACGACGGGATCGGCGCCCCAGCGCGCGGCCGCGCCGGCGTAGCGCGAGAGCACGTCGTCCTCGGGCCCCGCGTGGCAGGGAACGTCCAGGGCCGCGGCCAGCGCACGCAGCGGCTCGTCGGCGGGCCCTTCGGGCACGGCGAGGCAGACGTCGGCCAGCGTGGTCGCGGCGCGGACGCGCTCGATCATGCGCACCAGCATCGGGGCGCCGCCGACGTCGGCCAGCACCTTCCCGGGCAGCCGGGTCGAGCCCAGCCGCGCCTGGATCACGGCGACGGGGCGTGCGCTCACCGCACGTCCTCGGTGCGCAGCGGCTCGTCCACCGCGAGCGTGCGGCGCAGCGTGCGGCCGACGAGGGTGTCGAAGGCGCCGGGCGGCAGCCCGATCGCCGGACGCACGACCTTCAGGTCCGCGGCCTCGAGCACGGTCCCCGCCGGCAGCGAGCGCGCGGCGTAGACCGAGCGGCGCGCCCACTGGCGCTCCGGCTCCTCGTCGGGACGCGGCTGCTTGCGGCCGTCGCCGAGCCCGGTCTCGAGCTCGCGGACGGCGTCGACCATGGCGCGGAAGTCCGCCGGCTCCATCGCGAAGCCGTGGTCGGGTCCGCGGCGGGTGCGGTCGTCGGTGAAGTGCTTCTCGACGACGCAGGCGCCGAGCGCGACGGCGCCGAGCGCGAGCGTATGGCCGGGCGAGTGGTCCGACCACCCTACCGCGCAGCCGAAGCGCGCGCGCAGCGCGGCCATCGCCCGCAGGTTCGCGTCCGCCGGACGCAGCGGGTAGAGCGCGACGCAGTGGAGCAGGACGACGGGCGGCACGCGCTCGGGTGCGCCTGCGCCCGTCGCGATCGCCGCCACGGCGGTGCCGATCTCGTCGGCGTCGGCGAGCCCGGTCGAGAGCAGCACCGGGCGCCCGTAGGTGCCGAGCGCGCGCAGCAGCGGCAGGTGCGTCAGGTCGCCCGACGCCACCTTGAACGCCGGGACGCCGAGCGCGGCGAGGAGCCCCGCCCGCTGCTCGTCGAACGGCGTCGAGAGGAAGAGCACGCCGCGGTCGCGGGCACGGTCGCGCAGGCGGGGGTGCCACTCGGTCGGCAGCTCGAGACGCTCCAGCACGGGATAGGCTTCGGCGGTCTGCCAGCCGCCGCCCGGCAGCGGCCAGCGGCGGGCGAGCAGCCCGGCGGCACGGAACGACTGGAACTTGACGGCGTCGGCGCCCGCGTCCGCGGCGGCATCGACGAGCGCCAGCGCGCGCTCGAGGCTGCCGTCGTGGTTCGAGCCGATCTCCGCGATGACGAGCGCGGGCGCGCCGTCGCCGAGCTCGCGGTCACCAAGCTGGATGCGCATCACGCGGGGTCCCTTCGTGCGGCCGCTGCTTCTCGGGCGACGGCGCCGCGGCCAGCGCCTCGCCGAGCGCGTCCACGACGCGCGTCACGTCCTCGTCGGTCATCCCCGGGAAGCACGGCAGCGACAGCTCCTCGGCGTAGAACGCCTCCGCCGCCGGGCAGTGCGCCGGCTCGGCGCCCCGCTGCCGGTAGAACGGCTGGCGGTGCACGGGGACGTAGTGCACCTGGACGCCGATCGCGCGCGCGCGCAGCGCCGCGTAGACGTGCCGCCGCGCGCTCGCGGGGAGGCGCACCGGCAGGAGGTGCCACGACGACTCCGTGCCGGGCGCCGGCGCGACCAGCGCCACACCGGGCAGCGCGCGCAGCGCCGCCGCATAGCGAGCCGCCAGCGTACGGCGCGCGGCGACGAACGCGCGCAGGCGTCCGAGCTGGACGGTGCCGAGCGCGGCCTGGAGGTCGGTGAGGCGGTAGTTGAAGCCGGGCTCGTGCATCTCGTAGCCCCACGGCTCGTCGACGACGCCGCGCTCGGCAGCCTCGCGCACGAGCCCGTGATCGCGCAGCCGGCGGCAGCGGCGGGCGAGCAGGTCGTCGTTCGTCGTGATGGCTCCGCCCTCGCCCGTGGTGATGATCTTCACCGGGTGGAAGCTGAACACCGCCAGCGCGGCGTGCGTGCAGGCGCCCACCGGGCGGCCGTCGGCGGCGACCGCGCCGAGCGCGTGACAGGCGTCCTCGACCACCACGGCGCCCGGCACGGTCGCCGCGAGCGCGGCGACGTCGGCGGGATGCCCCGCATAGTGCACCGGCACGACGAGCGCGGGCGCCCCGGCGCGGGCCACCGCCTGCCCGACGCCCGCGGCGTCGAGGTTGCCGCGCGCGTCGACGTCGCCGAACGCGACCTCGGCGCCGCAGTGGACGGCGGCGTTCGCAGTCGCGACGAAGGTGATCGGCGAGGTGACCACGCGGTCGCCCGGCCGCAGCCCGGCCGCGAGGTAGGCGACGTGCAGCGCCGCCGTCCCGCTCGAGACCGCGATCGCGTGGCGCGCCCCCACCGCCTCGGCCAGCGCCCGCTCGAAGCGCGCGACGCCCGGCCCGCCGGTGAGGAACGGATCGCCCGCCGCGTGCGCGACCGCGGCGATCTCGTCCGCGCCGATCGTCTGCCGGCTATAGGGAAGCGGCATGCGCGTCGTCCCCGTCGGCCAGGGATCGCTGCGGAAGGCGGTCGTCGCTACGGGCCGGCTCCTCGGCGGCGAGCAGCGTGCGCAGCTCGTCGACCGACAGCCAGCGATCGTTCGTGTTGCTGGCGTAGACGAAGCCGTCGGCCACCGGCCGGCCGCCGTTCTCCCACGCCATCTCGTCGGACCACCACGGGAACGACGGCTGCACCACGTAGTGGTCGTCGTACTCGACCGACTTGCGCGCGTCCTCGGCGGAGATCATGAGCTCGTGCAGCTTCTCGCCCGGGCGGATGCCCACCTCGTCGAGGCGGCAGCCGGGCGCCACCGCCTCGGCGAGATCGGTGATGCGCAGGCTCGGGAGCTTGGGCACGAAGATCTCGCCGCCGCGCATGCGAACCAGCGCCTTCAGGACGAACTCGACGGCCTGGTCGAGCGTCAGCCAGAAGCGCGTCATGCGGCGGTCGGTGATCGGGATGCGGCCGGTCGCCCGCAGCTTGCGGAAGAACGGCACCACGCTGCCCCGGCTCCCCATCACGTTGCCGTAGCGGACCACGGCCAGCTCGGTGTCGCCGTGGCTGGCGTAGGTGTTGCCCGCGACGAAGAGCTTGTCCGACACCAGCTTGGTCGCGCCGTAGAGGTTCACCGGGTTCGACGCCTTGTCGGAGCTGAGCGCCACCACCCGGCGCACGCCGCGCTCGATGGCGGCGTCGATCACGTTCTGCGCCCCCATGATGTTGGTGCGGACGCATTCCGAAGGGTTGTACTCGGCCGCCGGCACCTGCTTCAGCGCCGCGGCGTGGACCACGACGTCCACCCCCTGGAAGGCGCGCAGCAGGCGGTCGCGGTCGCGCACGTCGCCCAGGAAGAAGCGCAGCGCGGGATGGTCGTGGAACTCCTCCCGCATCTCGAACTGCTTCAGCTCGTCCCGCGACAGGACGATGAGCTTCCGCGGCTTCGAGAACGCGAGCACGTGGTGGGCGAAGCGGCGCCCGAAGGAGCCGGTGCCACCCGTGACGAGTACCGTGCGGTCGGCGAGAAAGTCCCTGCCCATGGCGTTGGCGACCTGCGACTGCAAGTCGGCTGCCAACCCGCGCGTGCCCGTCGGGCCTGGAAAATCGAGCCGCGACGGCGCGCGCCGGCGCCGGGCCGCGGGCGCGACGCCGCCCGACGCTGTCAGCGGCCTGACAGTGTCGGCGAACCGTCAGGCGCGCGCGGCGACGGTCGCGGTGCGGGCGACGGCGGGCCGGTAGCCGAAGCCGCGCCGGCCGGCGTCGAGCGTGCGCAGCCGCGCCGCCATCGCGTCCTGCCGGGCGCGCGCCTGCTCGACCAGGCGGGCGTTCAGCGCCGCGGCCTCGGTCGCCAGCTCCGCGGACGCACGCCAGAGCGCGCGCACGTCGGCCGGGACCGGCGTCCCGTCGACCCGCCACGGGCCGAGGACGGCGCGCAGGGCCTGGAGCTCGGCCGTGCAGCGCTCGGCGCGCTCGCGACCGAGACCGACGTGGACCGGATCGGCGAGCGTCTCGGGATCGGCGAGGAGCGCCTGGAGGTCGCCGTAGGCGGCCACCAGCTCGCGCCAGAGGGCCAGCTCCCGCGTGCTGGCCTCGTGCAGTGCGCCGGGCGTCGTCATGCGGCGGGCGAGCCCGCGGCGACGGCCGGGCGCTCGAGGATCTCGCGATAGGCGCCGGCGATGATGCCGAGCACGCGCTCGACCTCGTCGACGTGCTGCACGCTGCGCAGCGCGTTCGCCTCGGTGAGGTGGTGCTGCATGAACTCGTAGAGCCGCGCCAGCTCCTTGGCGATGCTCCCGCCCTGCTGGTGATCGAGCGTGCCGAGCAGCTCGGCGATCACCGCCTGGCTCTTCGAGATCGCCTCGCCGAAGCGCTGCATGTCGCCCGCGTCGAGCGCCGAGCGCGCCCGCCCGAGGAACGTGAGCCCGCCCTCGAAGACGAGCAGCAGGAGGCGGTGCCGGTCGACGGAGGCCACCTGCGCCTGGGTGTAGCGACGGGAGAGGGTGTTCGCGGCGTACATGGATGACGGCTCCTACTTGCCCAGTGCGGCCAGGAGGAAGTTGCTCTGCGTCTGGAGGCTCGAGACCAGCTGCTCCATGACCGCGAACTGCTCGCGCAGGCTCTTCTCGAAGACCCCGAGGTTGCGCTCGCCGGCGGCGATGGCGTCCTCGAGGGAGCGGACCTGCCTGTCGATGGCGTCGGTCTGGAGCGACAGCGAGCCGCTCGACTTGGTGAGGTCGTCGAGCAGCGTCGAGAGCGCGTTCGCCACCCCGCCGTCGTCGCCGCCGCCCGCGAAGAGCCGCGCCACGGCGTCGGGATCGGCGCCGATCGCGGCGCGCAGCTTCGATTCGTCGAGCAGGATCGTGCCGTCGCGCTGCGTGGCGAGCCCGAGGCTCGCGAGGTTCACGTACGGCGGCGTCGCGCCGCCGACGGCGCCCGTGAACACCTCCTGCACGCGCGCGAGCAGCTGGCGCACGCCGACGTTGGCGGCGAGCGGGCCCGTCCGGAGCTCGTCGTCGCTCGTCTTCGTGACGTCGGCGTTCGCGTCGACGAAGGTGCGGACGTCGTTGTACGCGGCGACGATCGCTTTCACCCGATCGACGATCGCGTCGGTGTCGTCGTCGACCGTCAGCGTCGAGGTGCCCTCGGCCTTCAGGCTGATGGTGACGCCGGGGAGGACGTCGGCGAAGGTGTTGGTCTCACGCTCGAAGCCGGTCGCGAAGCCGCTGACCGTGAACTGCGCGTTGCGGCCGGTCTGCGCCGTCTGGATCGCGAGCTGGGTGTCGTCCTGCACGACCGTGATCGTGGTGGACGCGCCCGTCGTCTTGCTCGCGAGCTGGAGGCGCCAGTCGGGGGCGGCGGCCGTGCCGGCGTTGATGGCGGTCGCGGTGACGCCGGCGTTCTTCTCGTTGATCGCGTTGGCGAGGCCCTGGAGGGTGGTCGTCTCGTCGATCACGACGGTCTGCACGTCGCCCGAGCCGACCTGGAAGCGGAACGTGCCGGCGCCCCCGGCGACGGTGGCGTCGACGGACTCCCTGCCGACGGTCGCCCCCGCGACCGAGCCGCGCGCGAGCTGCGTGACGGTGAGCGTCGCGGTGCCGCGCTGCGCGCCGCTGCCCGCGGCGGCGGTGAGCACGGTCTGGTCGCTCGAGCTCGCCTTGCGGACGAGGACGTCGCCGGCGACCTTCATCCTGTCGATGGCGCGCTTCAGGTTGAGCAGCTTGCCGCTCAGCGTGGAGAGCGCGCCCTTGGTCTTCTCGGCGTCCGCGACCTGGGTGACGAGGACGTCGATCGGACGCCGCTCGAGCTTCACGAGCTGATCGATGATCGAGTTCGTGTCGAGCCCGGTCGCCAATCCGCCGATCGAGATCACCCCTGCCATCGCGTCGTCGCTGCTCCCCTGCCCCGTCGGAACCGGGGCCGGGAACCCGCCTGGGATCCCGGCCCCGGGAGGACCGACGGCAGTCGTTGCCTACGTGTCGTGTTCTGCCGGCCTACCCCAGCAGGTTGAGCGCCAGCGTCGGCTGCTGGTTCGCCTGCGCGAGGATGGCCACACCGGCCTGCTGCAGGATCTGTGCCCGCGTCAGGTTCGCGGTCTCGGAGGCGACGTCGGCGTCGCGGATGCGGCTCTCGGCGGCGCTGAAGTTCTCGCGCGCCACGCGGAGGTTGGCGATCGCGGTGAGGAGACGGCTCTGGTACGCGCCCAGGGTGCCGCGCTTCTCGGTGACCGTCGCGATCGCGGAGGTGAGGATGCCGAGGGCCGACTGCGCGTTCGACGCGGTGTCGGCGGCGATCGCCGTCTGGCCCGAGAAGATGCCGGAGAGCGAGCCGTCGATGGTGGTGAAGTCGATGCGCGAGTCGCTCGACCCGTCGAGGCCGACCTGCACGGACACCGTGGTGCCGGCGCTCAGCAGGTTGACGCCGTTGAACGTGGTCGTGTTGCTGATGCGCGAGATCTCCGAGAGGAGCTGACCGAACTCCTGCTGGATCGCGCTGCGCTGCGTGTTGGTGATGGTGCCCGTGGCGGCCTGCGAGGCGAGCTCGGAGAGGCGGACCAGGGTATCCGTCACCTTGCCCAGCGCCTTCTCACCGATGGCCAGGGCCGAGATGCCGTCGTTCGCGTTGCGGATCGCCTGCGAGGCGACGCGCACGTCGCGCTGCAGCTTGTCGGCGATCGCCAGGCCGGCGGCGTCGTCGACGGCGTCGTTGATGCGCAGGCCCGACGACAGGCGTTGCAGCGAGGTCTTGAGGCCCCCCGCCGTCTCCTCCAGGTTCCGCTGCGCGTTGATGGAGAAGAGGTTGGTATTGACGTAGAGTGCCATGCTGACAGTCCTCCTTGAGTGCCGATGCCGGGGGTCCCTCCCCAGCCGGTTTCAGGTCTCGGCAGGATGTATCGGGCGAAGCCGACCCCGACTTGAGCGCGGAAGACGCCGACTTGGCAGAGGCTTTGCGCCGCGGCATGGGTGCGGAGTGCCGACCCGCGAGGCGACGATCACGGGCGCGGCCCTGGCGCTCGGCTTCGCGCGCGCGGGCTGTACGCCGCTCGCCGCGCTGGGCCGCGACGACGTCCTCGCCGCCTGGCTGGCGGAGGGCCGCGCCGGCGACATGGCGTGGCTCGGCACAGCCGTGCCAGCCCGCCTCGATCCCCGCGTGCAGCACCCGTGGGCGCGCAGCCTCGTCACCGTCGCCTATCCCTACCGGCCGCCGGCGCCGCCGCCGGTGCGCTGGCGCGAGGAGCTGCGCGGGCGCGTCGCCGCCTATGCGCTCGGCAGCGATTACCACGGGCGCGTGCGCACGCTGCTGCGCACGCTCGCCGGCCGGCTCGCCGCCACGTTCCCGGGTGCCACCTTCCGCGCCGAGGTCGACACCGCGCCGCTGCTCGAGCGCGAGTGGGCGGCGCGGGGCGGCGTCGGCTGGATCGGCAAGCACACGCTCGTCCTCGAGCGTGGCGCCGGGTCGTGGTTCCTGCTCGGCGAGCTGCTCACGGATCTCGAGCTGGAGACCGGTGCGCCGGCCGGCGATCACTGCGGCGGCTGCACGCGCTGCCTCGCGTCCTGCCCCACCGACGCGCTCCGGGCCTATCGGATGGATCCGCGTCGGTGCATCTCCTACCTCACCATCGAGCACCGCGGCGCGATCCCGCCCCCGCTGCGGCCCGCGATGGACGGCTGGATCTTCGGCTGCGATCTCTGCCAGGAGGCGTGTCCCTGGAACCGCGAACGCCGCGACGAGGCCAGTGCCGAGCTGCTGGCGCCGTTTCTGCCGGCCCTGCTGACGCTCGACGCGGACGCCTTCCGCAGCCGCTTCGCGGGGACGGTGCTCGCGCGCCCGGGCCGGCGCGGCCTCTTGCGCAACGTCTGCGTCGCGCTCGGCAACACCGGCAACCCGGCGGCGGTGCCGGCGCTCGCCGGCGCCCTGGCGTCCGATCCCGAGGCGCTCGTGCGCGGGCACGCGGCGTGGGGGCTCGGACGGCTCGGGGGAGCGCCCGCGCGGCGCGCGCTCGAGCGCGCGCGACGCGATGGCGACGGCGCGGTGCGCGACGAGGTGGACGCGGCGCTCGCCGCGCTCAGATGAGCGGTCGGCCTTCGGAGGAGACGCCCAGCTCGGCGAGCAGCCGGTCCCGCACGACGGCGGCGGCGCGCTGCCGCGCCTCGCCCTCGGTGCCGATCGGGATGCGCCCGCCCGCGATCTGATCGTGCCCGCCGGCCGACTTGCTGCCGAGCACCCGTTGGAGCAGCTCGCCGGCGTTCACGTCGCGCTCGGTGGTGCGGATCGAGCAGTGCAGCGCGCCCTCGAACATGCCGATCGCCGCCGCCCACTCGACCCGATCGAGGCGCAGCAGGAAGTCGGCCACCTCGGCGACCATGTCCGGGTACTGCACCTCGCCGAGCATCGACACGACGATCTTGTCGTAGAGCACCGCCCGGTCGATGGCGTCGCGGAAGACGCGGAAGTACTCGCGCGGCACGCGCGCGTTCTCGATCTTCGCGAGCCGGCGCTTGTTCGTGTACGGATAGAGGAAGTGCGCGGCCTCGATGTCCGCGGGGGTCGCCTCGCGCCCGAGGTCCTGCGTCTCCGCGGTGATGCCGTAGAAGAGCGCGGTCGCGATCTTCGGCTCGATGTCGAGGCGGGATTCCTGGAGGTACTCCGTCAGGATGGTCGAGGTGGCGCCGTAGTCCTCGCGCAGGTCCTTGAAGGCCACGTTCGGATACTCGGCGTAGGCCGGATGGTGGTCGATCACCGCGGTCGGCATCACCGAGTCGGGCAGCGAGTTGTTGGGACGCCCGGGCTGGGTGTCGACGAGGACGATCTGGGTGCCGGGAGCGTCCAGCCCGACGTCTGAGACAGGAACAAGATTGATGTTCAGGTAGGTACGCATCGCGCGATTCTCGGCGCGACCGACGATGCCGCCCAGGACGATCTGCGCCTCGCGCTGGAGGAGCCGATGCACGAGGAACTTGACCGCGACCGCGCTCGCCATGGCGTCGGGGTCGGGGTTGTCGTGAGGAAGGATGAGCAGCGGTCCCGGGCGATCGAGGACCGAGAGCAGCTGCTGGAGCATCCCGCGGTTGGCGGAGCGTGCCATGGGCGGAGGGGCCGAGTATTGCCCTTGCCCCGGTCCGGTGTCCATCCCGCTCGCGCACGTGCATCCCCGTCGCGCGACGTGGCACCGGCGGCGAGCGTCTGCTAGCGTCGAGCGCATGTCGTCGCCCGCCGTGCCCGGTCAGGACCTGCTCCAACGCCTGGGCCTCGGCACCTCGGCCCTGGATCGCGTCCTCGGCACGGCCCTCGACCGGCGCGCCGATCACGCCGACCTCTTCTTCGAGCATCGCGCCGTGCAGACGGCGTCGCTCGACGAGCAGCGCGTGAAGAAGGCGACGCGCACGGCCCGTCAGGGCGTGGGCGTGCGTGTCCTCGCCGGCGCGCGCACCGGCTACGCGTACTCCGACGAGGTCACGCTCGAGCGGCTCGAGATCGCGGCCCGCACCGCGGGCGCCATCGCGGCCCATGCCGGCGACGCCGCCACGACCGCCGTCGCCGTGCCTGCCCGGGTGCCGCACGACCTCTATCCGGTGACGCCGGCGCCGATCGACACGCCGGTGCCCGACATGGTCGCGCTGCTCGAGCGCATCGATCGCGTCGCGCGGGCGGTGGATCCGGCCATCACCAACGTCATGGCCGGCGTCGGGCTCGAGCACCGTGTGGTGCTGATCGCGACCCCCGACGGGCGTCTGGTCGGCGACGTCCGGCCGCTCGTGCACCTGAGCGTCAGCTGCATCGCCGAGCGCGGCGGGCGGCGCGAGCAGGGCACGGCCGGCGGCGGCGGGCGCCACGCCTTCCGCGACCTCGACACGCGCGCCGAGGTCTTCGCGCGCGACGCCGCCCGGCAGGCGGTCCGCAACCTCGACGCCGTCCCCGCGCCGGCCGGCACCATGACCGTCGTGCTGGGGCCGGGCTGGCCGGGCATCCTGCTGCACGAGGCGGTCGGCCACGGCCTCGAGGGCGACTTCAACCGCAAGGGCACGTCGGCCTTCGCCGGACGCATCGGCACCCGCGTCGCGTCCGAGCTCTGCACCGTGGTCGACGACGGCACCATCGCGGGCCGCCGCGGCTCGCTCAACGTCGACGACGAGGGCACCCCAACGAGCCGCACCGTGCTGATCGAGAACGGCGTCCTGCGCGGCTACCTCCAGGACCGCATGAACGCCGGCCTCATGGGCATGGCGCTCACCGGCAACGGCCGCCGCGAGAGCTTCGCGCACGCCCCCCTGCCCCGCATGACGAACACCTTCATGCTCGCCGGCGACGACGCGCCGGAAGACATCCTCCGCTCGGTCGATCGCGGGCTCTACGCGGTGGCGTTCGGCGGCGGCAGCGTCGACATCACGAGCGGCAAGTTCGTCTTCTCGGCGAGCGAGGCCTACCTGATCGAAGGCGGCCGCATCGGCGCACCCGTGAAGGGCGCGACGCTGGTCGGCAACGGGCCGGACGTGCTCACGCGCATCACCCGCGTCGGCGCCGATTTGGCCCTCGACGAGGGCATCGGCACCTGCGGCAAGGACGGCCAGTCGGTCCCGGTGGGCGTCGGCCTGCCGACCGTGCGCCTCGACGACATCACCGTCGGCGGGACGCAGGCGTGAGCGGCGTCGATCTGCGACAGGTCGCGAGCGACCTCGTCGCCGCCGCCCGCGTTGCCGGCGCCGACGCGGCCGACGCGCTCGTCGGCGACAGCGACGGCCTCCAGGTGGGCGTGCGCCTCGGCGAGGTCGAGAAGCTCGAGCGCGCGCGCGAGCGTCGCGTCGGGCTGCGCGTCTTCGTCGGCACGGCGACGGCGATCGTCTCGACCTCTGACCTCTCGCCGGACGCGCTGCGCGCGCTGGCCGTCGACGCCTGCGCGCTGGCGCGCGCCACGGCGCCCGACCCCGACGGCGGCCTGGTCGATCCGCAGTACCTCGCGACGGCGATCCCCGATCTCCAGCTCTACGATCCCGCCGTCGAGACGCTCGATCCCGACGACGCGCTCGCACGCTGCCGCGCCGCCGAGGACGCCGCCCGCGGCGCCAGCCCCGAGATCACGAACTCCGAGGGCGCCGAGTTCGGCGCCGGCAGCGGCCACGTGGCCTACGCGTCGAGCACCGGCTTCGTCGGATCGTACGTCGGCTCGAGCTTCGGCCTGCACGCCACGCCGGTCGCGAGCCGCGACGGCGCCATGCAGCGTGACTCGTGGTACACGGCCGGACGGCGTCTCGCCGCGCTCGAGGCGCCGGAGGCCGTCGGGCGCGAAGCTGCGCGCCGCACCCTCCGCCGGCTCGGCGGACGCCGCGTCCCGACGCAGACCTGTCCGATCGTCTTCGCCCCCGACGCCGCGGCGTCGCTGCTGCGCCACCTCGCCGGCGCGATCTCCGGACCGTCGCTCTACCGGCGCACGTCGTTCCTCGCGGACAAGCTCGGGGAGCGCGTGGCTGCGGCGGGGATCACGATCGTCGACGACCCGCTCATCCCGGGCGGCCACGCGTCGCGTCCCTTCGACGGCGAGGGCGTCGCTTGCACGCGGCGCACGATCGTCGAGGACGGCGTGCTGCGCAGCTACCTCCTCGACGCCTACTCCGCGCGCCGGCTCGGCATGGCGCCGACCGGCCACGCCGTGCGCGCCGCCGGTGATGCGCCCGGGGTCGGGCCGACGAACTTCCATCTCCAGCCCGGACCGCACGCGCCCGAGGCCATCGTCGCCTCCGTACGCGCCGGGCTCTACGTCACCGAGCTGATCGGGTTCGGCGTGAACCTGGTGACGGGCGACTACTCGCGCGGCGCCGCCGGCCTCTGGATCGAGAACGGCGAGCTCACGCACGCGGTCGAGGAGGTCACCATCGCCGGGAACCTGCTCGGCATGCTCGGGCAGGTGGAGATGGTCGGGAGCGATCTCGTGGTGCGCGCCAGCACCTGCGCGCCGACGCTCAAGATCGCCGCGATGACGCTCGCAGGCGCCTGACGGCGCCCCGCGGGTCACTCGTCGTCGTAGTCCTCGTCGTCGTCCTCGTCGTCGTCTTCGTCGTCCTCGTCCCAGTCCTCGTCGTCGTCTTCGAGCTCGAGGTCTTCGTCCTCCTCGTCGTCGTCGAAGTCGTCGTCATCGTCGTCGTCGTCATCGTCGGCCGGGGCCGCGAGGATCTTCCAGAGATCGTCGAGCTGCTCTTCCATGCGTTCGTCCCCTTTCACGGTGCGCTGCCCCTCAGGCCGCGCCGTCCATCGCGGCGGCGGGAGTCGCCTCGACCTCGAAGCCGAGTCCCTCCACCATCGCGGCCGCGTCCCGATGCGCCTGGCCGGGCGTCGTGAGATAGCCGTCGACGAAGATCGAGTTGGCGGCATAGAGCGCCAGGCCCTGCGCACCGCCGAGGCAGCGCTCGCGCCCACCGGCGGCGCGGATCTCCGCGCGCGGATTGCTCAGGCGAAAGAGCGCGAGGGCTCGGAGGCAACGCGAGACGGGCGGCGGCTCGCGATCGCCGAGCGGCGTGCCGTCGATCGGGATCAGGAAGTTCACCGGCAGCGACTCGACGCCGAGCTCCGCCAGCGCGCCCGCCACGTCGACGAGGTCGTCGTCGGTCTCCCCGAGGCCGACGATCACGCCGGAGCAGGCCGAGAGGCCCGCGCGACGCGCGCTGCGCACCGTCGCCACGCGGTCGTCCCAGGTGTGGGTCTCGCAGATCTCCGGATAGAAGCGACGGCTCGTGTTGAGATTGTGGTTCACGAAGTCGACGCCCGCCGCCCGCAGCGCCTGCGCTTCGCCGTCGCCCATGATGCCGAGCGAGACGCAGAGCTCGAGCTGCGGCAGCTCGGCGCGGATCGCGCGTGCGGCCTGGGTGAGGTGGCGAACGTCCGCCCCGCTCGGGCCGCGCGCCGCGGTGACCATACAATAGCGCCGGGCGCCGGTCGCCGCCGCCTGGTGCGCCGCCGCGAGCAGCTCGGGCACGGTGCGCAGGCGGTAGCGCGGGATGTCGGCCGTCGACACCGCCGACTGCGAGCAGTAGCCGCAGTCCTCGGGGCAGAGGCCGCTGCGCGCGTTGTTGAGCACGCACAGCTTGACGCGGCGGCCGAAGTGGCGGCTGCGCACGGCGTACGCGGCCCAGAGCAGCGGTGCGAGGTCGTCGTCGGCGGTCGCCAGCACGCGTCGACCGTCGGCCGACGCGAGCGGACGATCGGCGAGCGCGGCCTCCGCAAGCGCGCGAAACGCGCCCGCGCGCGCGAGTGCATCGTCGGACGACGGCGTGGAAAGGGCCAGCGACACCGGTCGTGCCCTTAGCGGGCCGATGCGGGTTTGGCAAGGATGATCCCGCCGCCAACGCGCGGTGTTGACACGCGCACACGACGGCCCGATGAATGCGTATCAAGTACACGAAGGAGCCCGCATGCCCGACGCCGCCCCCACCGCGCCCTCCGGCGCCGATCTCGAACGCCTCCTCGCTCCGCTGGCCGACGCCGCGTACACGCCGGAGCGCTGCCGCGAGATCGCCGCGCTCGTCGCCGAGATCGCCGCGTGGAAGCACGAGCGGCGCGCCGTCGTCCTGGCGCACAACTACCAGCGACCCGAGATCTTCCAGGTGGCCGACTTCATCGGCGACTCCCTCGAGCTCGCGCGCCAGGCGACGAAGGTCGACGCCGACGTGATCGTGTTCTGCGGCGTCCACTTCATGGCCGAGACGGCGAAGATCCTGAACCCGTCGCGTACGGTGATCCTGCCCGACCTGCGCGCCGGCTGCTCCCTCGCCGACTCGGTCACCGCCGAGGATCTCGCCGCGAAGAAGGAGGAGCTGCGCGCCGTGTGGCCCGACCTCATGGTCGTCGGCTACGTCAACACCACCGCCGACGTGAAAGCCGAGTGCGACGCCTGCTGCACCAGCTCGAACGCCGTGAAGGTGGTCGAGGCGCTGCCGAGCCGCAACATCCTCTTCGTGCCCGATAAGAACCTCGCGGCGCACGTGCAGTCGCAGACCACGAAGAACATCGTCGCCTGGGACGGCAACTGCTACGTCCACCACCAGATCACGCCCGCGCAGATCGCCGCCGTGCGCAGCGCCCTGCCCCGCGTGAAGATCCTCGCGCACCCCGAGTGCCGGCAGGACGTGCTCGCCCTCGCCGACGCCGTGCTCTCGACGAGCGGCATGGTGCGCTACGCCAAGGAGAGCGAGGCGCACGAGTTCCTCGTCGTCACCGAGTGCGGGCTCTCCGATCGCCTCCTCCTGGAGGTGCCGGAGAAGAAGTTCTACAAGAGCTGCAAGCTGTGCGCGTACATGAAGATGATCACCCTCGAAGGCACGCGCGACGCGCTTCGCGATCTCCGGCCGGAGATCACGATCCCGGAGGACGTCCGCGTGCGGGCCGCCCGGGCCCTCGAGGCGATGCTCACGCTGGGCGGGTAGGCGCGCCGGCCGCCGCGGTCGCGGTGGACGTCGCGCTCTGCACCGTGCGCGAGCAGGCCCTGCACGTGCTCCTGGCCAAGCTCGCGGCGGGACCGTTCGCGGGACGCTGGGCCTTGCCCGGCGGCCGCGTGCGCGCCGAGGAGACGCTCGACGCGGCAGCGCAGCGCGCGCTGCGCGCGCACACCGGTCTCGGTGACGTCTATCTGGAGCAGCTCTACACGTTCGGGCATCCCGCGCGGGATCCGCAGGGCCGCGTCGTGTCGGTGGCCTACGTCGGCCTGGTCCCGGCCGGCACGCTCGAGGTACCCGAGCCCGCGGACGTGCGCTATCGCGCCCTGGCCTGGCGCCGCGTGGATCGCCTGCCGACCCTCGCCTACGACCACGCCGCGGTGGTCGCCACCGCGACGGCGCGCCTGCAGGCGAAGCTCCAGTACACCAACCTCGTCTACACGCTGTTGCCGCCCGCCTTCACGCTCGGGGAGCTCCAGGCGCTGTACGAGGCGATCCTCGGACGCCCGCTCGACCGCCGCAACTTCCGCAAGAAGATACTGGGACGGGGTCTGCTGCGCGCCCTCGGCCGGCAGCGCCGCGGCGCGCACCGGCCCGCCGCCCTCTACGCGTTCCGCAGCCGTCGACCGATGGCGGTGGCGGTGCTCTGAGGCGACCGGATGCTCGGGCGTGCTCTGGCGGCGCTCGGCGTCGTGCTCGCGGCCCTGCACTCCGGCGCGGCGGAGGCGCCGAAGCCGACGTTCAGCGTGGACTACCTCGTGCGCATCTCGAAGCAGACGCCGGACCGCGCCAAGGTGCGCTGGGAGCTCGCGGGCATCGACGAGATCGATTCGCTGCGGCTCGTCTTCCGCGACGAGCGCACGCACGGCGTGCGCGGCACGGGCCAGCTCGACTGGCACGAGCGCACGCTCACCTGGCGGCCCGGCCAACCCTACGCGCACCTCGAGTACGAGGTGCAGATCGATCGGCATCGCCCGCCGGGCGGGCCGCGCTACGACAGCTACGCAGGCGACGGCTGGATCGTCACGCGGGCGCTGGCGCTCTTTCCGGCCATCCACATCGACTGGAAGCCGGACGTCGGCCACCCGACCTCGCGGGCGCGGCTCCTCTTCCGGCTGCCGGCGGGATGGCGCAGCGTCACCACGGGCGAGCGGCTCGGCGACAACGTCTTCGAGGTCGCGCAGGCGAACGCGCAGTTCGACCGCCCGCGCGGCTGGCTCGCGCTCGGCGACATCCGGCTCACCGAGCGCCGCATCGGCGGGACGATCGTGACGCTCGCGACCGTTCCCGGCACCGAGCTCGACGTCGCCGCGGTGTTCCGCACCTGGGAGCAGACCCTACCCCTCCTCGCCGGCGTGCTGGGGCCGCCGCCGCCGCGGCTCCTCGTCGTGAGCGCGCCCGATCCGATGTGGCGCGGCGGCATCTCCGGCGAGCGCTCGTTCTTCGTCCACGCGGCGACGCCGTTCCGCTCCCGCGACGCGACCAGCACCTGGCTGCACGAGCTCTTCCACACCTGGCAGCCGTTCCGCCCGAAGCACGACGGGCGCTGGATCGCCGAGGGCCTCGCCGAGTACTACACGCTCGTCCTCCAGCGGCGCGCCGGCATGCTGCCCGCAGCAGGGTTCGCGCGCGGCGTCCGCTCGTTCGTGCACAACGGCCGCTGGGAGATCGACCTCTCGCGCACCCGCGCGTCCGATGCCCTCAACAACAGCGCCCCCGCGGTGATGTACGCCCTCGACCGCGAGATCGCGCGCGCCACGAACGGGCGGCGCTCCCTCGACGACGCCGTCCGCCAGCTCGCCGAGACCGGGGGGGCGCTCACCACGGCGACGTTCCTGCGCGCGGTGACGCGAACCGCGGACAAGGACCTGACGCCGCTCTTCCGCCGCCACGTCTTTCGCGGGCTGCCCCCCGCCCTCGAGGACCAACCCGCCTTGCCCCCGCGCGCGGGCCTGGGCTACACGCCCCCGGGCGCCGCAGCCGCCGCTCCCCGTGCAGACCGCGACTGATACTCCTGCCCGCGACTCGCATCGTATGGTCGTCGCCGCCGTCCTGCTCGGCGTCGCCATCCTGATCGGGCTCGTCCTCCTCGCCGACGGCAAGGAGCTGCTGCACACCGCGGCGGCGATCGAGCCCGCGGCGCTGGTCGAACCGCTCTTCTTCTCGTTCCTGTCCTACGTGGTGATGGCCGCGTCGTATCGGGGCATCGCCACCGCCGCCGGCTACGGCCTGCCGCTGTGGACCTGGGTGCGCATCACGCTGGTCTCGAACACGGTGAACTACATCGTCACCACGGCGGGCATCTCGGGCTTCGCGGTGCGCATGCTCCTGCTCGGCCAACAGGGTGTCCCGTCCGGACGCGCGGTCCTGATCTCGCTGGCGCAGACGTTCATCACCAACTTCACGCTGCTGGCCTTCTGCCTGGCCGCGTTCGTCTCGCTCCTCACCCGCCAGCAGTTGCACGGCGGGGCGCTGGTCGCGGCGACGACGCTCCTCGTGCTCTTCGCCGCCGTCCTGATCTACGGCCTGGTCCTCGTCCTGCACCGCCCACTGCGGCGGGTGACGCTCGTCTTCATCGCCAATGCCACCCACCGGCTCCTCGCGCGCATGGCGCCGCGCTGGACGCCGAACCGGTTCCGCATGTGGCGCTTCCAGGGCAACCTCGACCAGGGCTTCCAGTTCCTGCTCGCGCGCAAGGACCGCATGGTCGGGCCGACGCTATGGATCTGCCTCGACTGGGTGCTGACCATCGGCATCCTGTGGGCCGCGTTCCGGGCGGTGAACCACCCCCTGCCGCCCGGCGTCGTCCTGGTCGGCTTCGGGATCGGCCTCTTCGTGTCGCTGGTGTCGTTCGTCCCAGGCGGGCTCGGCCTGCTCGAGGGCTCGATGACCGCGGTCTTCGTCAGCATGGGCGTGCCGCTCGAGGCCTCGGTCGTGGCCGTCCTGATCTTCCGGCTCTGCTACCACGTGATCCCGCTGCTGCTGAGCCTGTTCTTCTTCCACGGCATCGTCCGCCAGGCGCTCGCGCGCAGCGCCCCCGCACGCGGTTGACGCCCGTCCGACGCGTCGCTATGCGTCGCGCCCACATGGTGGGGGTGGAGGCGGTGGGCCGGCGTCAGGCGGCACGATCCATCGTGCCCGGACGGCGAGGTCGCGCCGCGCAAGGACCACGGCGCGCCGCATGACGGTCACCTGCCCGCACTGCGAGACGCGGTACCAGATGCCACCGCGCTCGCGGCTCCAGAGCCGCCCGAGTCTGCGCTGCACGCGTTGCGACCACGTCTTCGACCCCGAGGAGGGACTCGAGGCGCCGTCGCTCGACGCGGCGGACCCCGAGGCGGACGACGAGCGCTTCCGCTTCGACGACGCCGAGGACGACGACGCCCCGGCGCCCCCGGCGCGTGCGAAGCGTCGCAAGCCGCCCGTCGGCACCAGGCCCGAGCCGGCGCCCGAACCCGAAGAGGACGAGGAGCCGGACGAGGACGACGAGCCGGCCCCGCCGCCGCGTCGCCCGGCCGCCCGGCGCGTGCCGCCCCCGGCCGAGGAGTTCACGACCGACGAGGACGACGAGGACGAGGTGGAGGCGGACGACGAGCCGGCGGCGCCGCCGCCGCGCAGGAGCCGCGCACGGCGCACGGGCGCTGCCGACGACGAGGACGACGCGCCGCGCGCCACCGGCTCCCCCGCCCGCTTCGCCCTCCGCAGCATGCTCGCGGTGACGCTGGCCTACGCGGTGCTGTCCATCTACCTCTACACGCATCCGCGCCGCGTGGGCGAGCTGCTGGGCGGCCTCCCGGTCGTGGGCCAGCAGCTGTCGGACGTGCGGCTCAGCCCCGCCAGCATCCAGCTCGCCGACCTGCGCGGCGAGTACCAGCGCGTCCACGGCGACAACCTGGTCTTCGTCGTCGCCGGCACGGCCATCAACAACGCGCCGATCGCGGTGAGCGGCGTGCAGATACAGGCCCGCGTCCATGGGCCGACGGAGCTGCGGCAGACCGTCTTCTGCGGTGCTGCCCCGAAGGGCATCCGCGACCTGTCGGTACGCGAGATCGACCTCCTGCAGACCCTGACCCCGCCCAAGGACTGGACGCTCGGGCCGGGCGCGCAGGCGCCGTTCCTGGTCGCCTTCGTATCGCCGCCCGTGCCGCTCGACGACTATACCGTCGAGGTCGTCGGCGTGCGCCGCGGCGGGCCGGCCGACTAGCGCCGCTCGGGCTCGGTCTTGGCTGGGGCGTCGTCCTTGCCCGGGGTGACGTCGATCTCAGGCGGCTCACGGAGGCCCTTCTTGAAGGAGTTGATCCCCTTCCCCATGCTCCCCATCACCTCGGGAAGCTTCCCCGCGCCGAACACCACGAGGATGATCACGAGGACGATCAGAAGCTCGCCGACACCGAGACCGAACATCGGCGCCGATCTTAGGCCCCGCTCGGCACGCTGGCAAGCCGGTCGGCGTTGAACGCTCGCGGGCCCCTCCCTATACTCCGCCCCCTTCATGCGCACCTACCGCGCCGAGTACGAGCGGCTCCTTCCGCTGGTCGAGAAGCCGGGCCGCTACCTCGGGAACGAGCGCGGCTCGGTGCGCAAGGACGATGCGCAGGTGCGCGTCCGCTTCGCGCTCGCGTTTCCGGAGGTCTACGAGATCGCGCAGTCCCACCTCGGGCTGCAGATCCTCTACGACGTCCTCAATCGGCGGCCCGACGTCGCTGCCGAGCGCTGCTACGCGCCGTGGACCGACCTCGAGGCCCTGCTCCGCCGCCATGGGCTCCCGCTCGTATCGCTCGAGAGCCATCGCGCCCTGCACGACTTCGACGTGGTCGGCTTCAGCCTCCAGTACGAGCTGACCTACACGAACCTCCTCACCATGCTCGAGCTGGGCGGCATCCCGCTGCGCAGCGCCGACCGCGGGACCGGTGATCCGGTGGTCGTCGGGGGCGGACCCTGTGCGTTCAACCCCGAGCCGATCGCGCCGTTCCTCGACGCCGTCGTGCTCGGCGACGGCGAGCACGTGGTCGGCGAGCTGTGCGACGCCGTCGCCGCGCATCGCGGGGACGATCGCAGCGTGCTGCTGCGCGCGCTGGCCGACATCCCCGGGGTCTACGTGCCGGCGCTGTTCGTGCCGCGATACGCCGACGGCGGCGCGCTCCTCGCCGTCGAGCCCACCGCCGGCGGTCCCGCGCAGGTCGCGAAGCGCGTCCTGCCCGACCTCGACGCCGTGCCGCTGCCGGCGAATCCCGTCGTCCCCAATCTCGGCGTCGTCCACGACCGGGCCAGCGTCGAGGTGATGCGCGGCTGCGTGAAGGGCTGCCGCTTCTGCCAGGCGGGCTACATCTACCGTCCGCTGCGCGAGCGGAATCCGGAGCGCGTGGTCGAGCACACGACGGCGCTCATGCAGCGCACCGGCTACGAGGAGGTCTCGCTGCTCTCGCTCTCGACCGGCGACTACAGCGGCGTCAATCCCGTCCTGAAGACGCTGATGGACCGCCTCGCGCCCGAGCGCGTCGCCGTCTCGCTGCCGTCGACACGCGTCGACGCGCTGTCGCCGAAGATCCTCGAGGAGATCCGCCGCGTGCGGAAGACGGGCTTCACCCTCGCCCCCGAGGCCGGCACGCAGCGTCTGCGCGACGTCATCCAGAAGGAGTATCGCGAAGAAGAGCTGCTCGACGCCGCCCGGCTCTTCGCCGACCTCGGGTGGCGCAGCCTGAAGCTCTATTTCATGATCGGCCTGCCCAGCGAGACCGAGGACGACGTGCGCGGCATCGCCGAGCTGGCCGGCCGCGTGAAGCGCGCCGCCAAGGGCCGGCTGAAGGTCACCGCCAGCGTCTCGACCTTCTCGCCGAAGCCGCACACGCCTTTCCAGTGGGCGGGACAGCTCACCGTCGCCGAGACCGAAGCGCGGCATGCGCTGCTGCGCCACGAGCTGCGGCGGCGCGGCGTCGAGTTCAAGTGGCACGATCCGCGTCTGTCGTGGCTCGAGGGCGTGTTCGCGCGCGGCGATCGGCGTCTCGCCGACGTCGTCGAGACCGCGCAGCGACGCGGCGCCCGCTTCGACGGCTGGTCCGACCAGTGCCGCCTCGACGTCTGGCAGGCCGCGCTCGCCGAGCACGGCCTGGGCGGCGACGGCCACCTGCGCCGGCGCGGGCTCGACGAGGTGCTGCCCTGGGACCACCTCGACGCCGGCGTCAGCCGTACGTTCCTCGCCCGCGACCTCGCCCGCGCGGTCGAGGGCGTGCTGACGCCCGACTGCTCGGTCGAGCGCTGCACCTATTGCGGTGCATGCGACTTCAAGGCGATCCGCAACGTCGACTACCACCCCGACGGCGCCCGCGGCAGCGACCATCGCGGCGCGCAGGTGTCGCGCTGGGCCGAGCTGGCGGTGCCCGCCGACGACACCGCCGATCCCCTGCCCGCCTGGGAGACCCGGGCGTGGCGCACCATCCGCACACGTGTCGCCGAGCGCCGCGCCGCGCGGCTGCCGGTGGCGCCGCGGCCCGACGCGGTCCGCGAAGCGCCGCTGCCCGCGACGCTCGGCACCGGGCCCGACGGCCCGGGGCCCGGCGGCGACGGCAACGCCGAGGAGTGGCTGGGCGCGGTCCCGTCGTCGCTGACCCCCGACCTCGACACGCCGGCACCCGTCCAGCGTCTGCGCGTCCGCTACCGCAAGGTCGGGCCGGCCCGCTTCATCGGCACCCGCGAGCTGGGCACGATCGTGCAGCGCGCCGCCCGGCGTGCCGCCCTGCCGGTCGCCTACTCGCGCGGCCACCACCCCATGCCGCGCATCGCGTTCGGCCCCGCCCTGCCGGTCGGCTTCTCGAGCGACGACGAGCATCTCGACGTCGAGCTGACGCGCGTGCTCGACCCGGCCGAGGTGCTGCGCCGCCTGATCGCGGAGCTGCCCGAGGGGCTCGAGCCGACGTCGGTGCACGAGGTTCCGCGCGCCGAGCGCAGCATCGACCAGTCGATCGCCGCGTACTCGTTCGAGGTCGACCTGGCACCGCTCGACGCCCCGCCGACGCCCGAGGCGCTCGCCGACGCCGTCCGGCGCTTCGCCGACGCCCCCGAGCTGCTCGTGCGCAAGGTCGGCAAGCACGGCGAGCGGGTCGTCGACGCGCGGCGCAGCGTCGAGCGCGTCGAGCTCGCCGGCCCCGATCGGCTGCGCGTCGACATCGCCGTCGGCCCCGAGGGGACGCTGCGACCGCCGGTCGTCGTCGGCGAGCTGCTGGCGCTCGACCCGGGCGTCCTCCCCACCCTGCACGTGCACAAGGTGGCGACCCGCTTCCACGACCTCGATCCTGCCGCGGCGGCGTCCTGACGTGCACAAGCAGATCCTGATCAACGCGGCCCGCTGGGAGACGCGGGTGGCCGTGCTCGAAGACACGACGCTCGTCGAGCTGCACATCGAGCGCCACCACGAGCGCGGCATCGCCGGCAACATCTACAAGGGCAAGGTCGTCCGCGTGCTGCCCGGCATGCAGGCCGCGTTCCTCGACATCGGACTCGAGAAGGCGGCGTTCCTGCACGTCTCCGATCTCGCGCTGCCCGAGACGCTGCCGCCGCAGATCGCTCAGGACGACGCGGTCCTCGCCGACGAGACCGCGCCCGAGCCGGCCGCGGAGCCGGCCGCCGCCTACCCGCCCGAGCCGGCGCCCGACGGCGACGCCGCCGAGCCCGCCGCCCGCGCCGAGGGCGAGGCCGATCCCGAGGGCGAGAGCGAGGACGGCCGGCCGCCGCGCCGCCGCGTCCCGCTGCCGCCCATCGAGGAGCGTCTCAAGAAGGGCGAGGAGCTGCTGGTCCAGGTCGCGAAGGAGCCGATGGGGACGAAGGGCGCCCGCGTGACGGCGCACATCTCCCTACCCGGCCGTCACCTCGTGTACATGCCGGGCACGCGCCACATCGGCATCTCGCGGCGCATCGAGGACCCGGCCGAGCGTGACCGCCTGCGCGAGATCGTCGAGGCCGAGCGCCCCGCCGAGGGCGGCCTCATCGTGCGCACCGCCTGCGAGGGCGCGACCAAGCGCGACATCCACGACGACGTGCGCTTCCTCACCCGCCTCTGGAGCCACGTCCAGAAGGTCGCCGACGGCGCCACCGCCCCGTCGCTGATCCACCAGGATCTCGACCTGCCGCTGCGCACGGTGCGCGACCTGTTCACCTCCGACGTCGAGCGGCTCGTGGTCGACGACCCCGACGACCATGCGCGCGTCGTCGAGTTCGTCGAAGCCACGATGCCGCGCCTCACCTCGCGCGTGCACCACTACGAGGGCTCGACGCCGCTGTTCGACCAGCACGGCGTCGAGACCAAGATCGTGCGCGCGCTCGACCGGCGCGTCTGGCTCAAGTCGGGCGGCTACCTGATCTTCGATCAGACCGAATCGCTGACCACCGTCGACGTCAACACCGGCCGCTACGTCGGCAAGACGGACCAGGAAGAGACCGTCCTGCGCACGAACCTCGAGGCCGCGAAGCAGGTCGTGCAGCAGCTCCGCCTGCGCAACATCGGCGGCATCATCGTCATCGACTTCATCGACATGGAGAAGCTGGCGAACCGCAAGAAGGTGTTCGACGCGCTCCAGGAGGCGATGCGCAAGGACAAGGCGCGCTCGAACGTGCTGCGCATCTCGGAGCTCGGGCTGGTCCAGATGACACGCAAGCGGACGCGCGAGAGCCTCGAGCAGCTGCTCACCGCACCCTGCCCGCACTGCGACGGCCATGGGCGCGAGCGCTCGGCCGAGACGCTCGCCTACGACGCGCTCCGCCGCCTCCAGCGCGAGGTCGTGGGCCGCACCGAGCGGACGATCCTGGCGCTGCGCGTGCCGCCGGACGTCGCCGAGTTCCTCGCCCTCCACCGTACGACGACCGTCGCGGCGGTCGAGAAGCGGCTCGGCACGGAGATCGTGCTCGAGGGCGACGCCTCGCTCGAGCGCGGCGCCGTGCAGGTCGTCGTCCGCTAGCCCCGCGCGAAGCGCCGCGGCGCCATGCCGACGATCGGCAGCGCCGTGCGACCGCCGGTCACCAGGTCGGCGATCGCCTCGGCCGTCGCCGGCGCGAGCAGGATGCCGTGCCGGTAGTGCCCGGTCGCGAGCCACAGTCCCGCGAGATCGGGCGCGGGGCCGAGGATCGGCCGTCCGTCGGGCGTGCCCGGGCGCAGCCCCGCCCAATGGCCGACCAGGGCCGCGGCTCCGAGTCCCGGCACGAGCGCATGGGCCGCGGCGAGGAGCGTCGCGGCGCCGGCCAGCGTCACCCGCTTGTCGAGCTCGGCCGGCTCGCGCGTGGCCCCGACGAGGATGCGGCCGTCGAGGCGCGGCACGAGGTACACGCGCCGCGAGTAGAGCGGCAGCGGCAGCGCGCCCGGCGCATGCAGCACGAGCATCTGCCCGCGGACCGGGAACACCGGCGGCGCCGCGCTGCCGCGCGGCAGTGCGATGCGAGCGGCCCAGGCACCCGCCGCATTCACCACCGCGCGCGCTTCCAGGCGACCCCGATCGGTGTCGATGCCGACGACGGTACCCCGCCGGGCGCGAATCGCGCGCACCGCCGTGTGCGTCCGCAGGCGGACGCCCGCCCGCTCCGCCGCACGCGCCACCGCTGCCCCGAGGCGCTCGTTGTCGACGCGATGGTCGTCGGGGAAATGCAGCGCGAGCGGCAGGTCGCGCGGCAACGCCGGCACGCGGCGCCGCGCGGCCGCCGCGCTCACCTGCCGGACGCGCAGGCCCGCGGCACGCTGCCATCGGGCGCGCGCCGCCAGCACGCGCGCGTCGCCCGGCCAGCGCGCGACGTAGAGGATGCCGTCGGTGCGGAACGCGACGTCGATGCCGCTCTCGGCCTCGATCGCCGTGACCCATGCGGGGTAGCGGTCGCGGCTCGCGACGCCGAGGCGGAGCACCGGCCCCGCCGCGTCGGTCTCGGCCTGCGGCGCGACCATCCCGGCGGCAGCCCGCGTCGCCTCCGCCGCCGGCTCGCCGCGCTCGACGACGACGACGTCCGCACCCCGCCGCGCCAGCTCGCGTGCGATCGCGCAGCCGACGATCCCGCCGCCCAGCACGACGACGTCGGCGCCGCTCGCGCTCACTCGCGGCGCAGCCAGTAGCGATGGAACTCGGGGAGGAACGTCAGCGTGTCCATCGACGGCATGCGGTCGAGGTAGACCTTGCCGTCGAGGTGATCGCACTCGTGCTGCACGACGCGGGCGTGGAAGTCCTCGGCCGTGAAGCGCAGCGGCTCGCCGTCGCGCCCGAGCGCCTCGACCGTCACGCGCGTGAAGCGCGGCACCATGCCGCGGAGGTCGGGCACGCTGAGGCAGCCCTCCCAGCCCTCCTCCTGCGCGGTGCCGACCGGGCTGACGACGGGGTTCACGAGGACCGTCAGCGGCACGTCGTCGGCGTCGGGATAGCGCGGATTGTGGCGCACGCCGTAGATGACGATGCGCTTCGACACGTGCACCTGCGGCGCAGCCAGGCCGGCGCCGTCCTCGTCCTCCATGGTGTCGAGCATGTCGTCGATCAGCTGCTGGATCTCGCGCGAGCCGATCGCCGCGGGCGGCACGGGCTCCGCGACCAGACGCAGGATGGGATGTCCGAGATGCGCGACCTTCAGCACGGCCATGATCCTTCGGGTGTTCCATGGCCGGTCCGCGGTGGCAACCGAGCCCGTATGGTTTGACGCCGTCCCGACGACGGTCTAGGCGGCGGGCGGTGACGGCGGCGCAGGGTACGGACGCGCTCCTCGTGGCGGCCTGGGTGGTGCTCGCGGTGGACACGTTCCGTCAGGCGCGGCGCGTCCCGGTGGTGGGGGCGGCGCAGGTGCGCAGCTGGAACCCGCCGGCGGCGGTGCGCGGCGTGCTCTTCGCGCTGCTGCTGGCCGGCATGGCCTGGCTCGAGCGGGCGAGCGGCGGGCGGCTGGCGTTCCACCCGCTGCCGGCGCTCCTCGGCCTCGGCCTCGTCGCCGCCGGGCTCGCCTTGCACCTGCATGCACGGCGCACGCTCGGACGCCACTGGTCGGCGGTGGTGACCGTGCGCGACGACCACCGCCTGGTCACCGACGGCGCCTACCGCGTCGTGCGGCATCCGCTGTATCTGGCGATCGTGCTGCTCGCCGTCGGGACGCTGCTGGCGCATCCCTCGTGGGCGGTGCTGTGCGCGGCGATCGGGCTGGGCGTCGGCGTCGGCGTGAAGGTGCGGCTCGAGGACCGCGTCCTGCACGAGGCGCTCGGCGCCAGGTGGGAGCGCTATGCCGAGCGCGTGCCGGCGCTGCTGCCCTTTCGCCGCTGACCCGTCAGGCGGTTCGGATCGCCCGCACGAGCTCACCCAGCGCCGTGCCCTCGGGGAGGATGCCCGGCATCGCGTAGAGTCCGAGGCGGTCGACGAGGCCGTCGTACTTCCGCTTCAGCAGACCGGGCAGCTCGTCCCACGTGCCTTCCGTCGCATACACGGCCAGCATCTCGTCGGTGACGAGCTCGGCCATGCCGCCCCAGTCGCCGGTCGCGGCCTTCTCGCCGAGACGCCGGGAGAGATCGCCCCAGCCGTGCGCCTCGAGCACCGGAGCATAGGCGCGCGTCGACGCGTAGAAGGAGATCTGCTGGCGCACGAGCGCGCGCGCAGGGCCGAAGTCGTCGCGCGTGCGGCCGCTGATGACGAACCCGGTCGTGGCGATGGCACAGTCGCTGCGCTGCCGGCCCGTCTTGCGGGCGCCCGCCTCGACGTTCGGGAGCACGGTCTCGCGGAGGTACTTCGCGGAGTGGAACGGATGGGCATGGAGGCCGTCGCAGAGCTCGCCGGCGAGCCGCAGCACGTACGGGTTCACGCCGGCGATGTAGATCGGGATCTTCGGCCACTCGATCGGCCCGGGGCTGAAGAACGGCGTCATCAGGCTGAACTGGTAGTGCTCGCCGGCGAAGTGCGGCCGCGTGCCGTTCTGCCAGACGTCCCAGATGTGCCGGATCAGCTGGATCATCTCGCGCAGGCGCGGCCCCGGCGGCGTCCATTTCGTCGAGTAGCGGCGCTCGTTGTGTCCCTTCACCTGGGTGCCGAGGCCGAGGACGAAGCGGCCGCGCGACAGCGCCTGGAGGTCCCACGCCATCTGCGCGTGCACCAGCGGGCTGCGCGGGAACGCGACGGCGATGTTGGTGCCGATCGAGACGCGCTCGGTCGCCGTCGCCGCGGCGACGCACGGGAGGAAGGGGTCGTGCCCCGCTTCCGCCGTCCAGACGCCGTCCCAGCCGAACGCCTCGGCGGCGCGCGCCTGCTCCCCCGCCACACGGATGTCGCTCAGGCTGAGACCGGTGTCGAGCTGCATGCGGCCGGGTACTCGACCGCGCGCAGTGCGGTCAAGCGGAGTGCAGGGGCACGCCCGCGAGCGCCTCCAGCGCCGAGACCAGCGCCTGCGTGCCGAGGTCGCTGCCGCCCTGCGCCTCGACGGCGGCGAAGAGCTGCTGCACGAGCGCCGTTGCCGGCAGCGGCGCCCCGACGTCGGCCGCCGCGGCGAGCGCGAGGCGCAGGTCCTTCTGCTGGAGCCGCACCATGAACCCCGGCGCGAAGTCGTGACGCTGCATGCGTGGCGCGAGGTGCTGCATCATCCACGAGGACGCCGCGCCGCTCCCGACCGCCGCCACCACCGCGTCCGGATCGAGCCCCGCGCGCGCCGCGAGGTGCACGCCCTCGGCGACCGCCGCCAACGTGCACGCACCGACGACCTGGTTCACCAGCTTCGTCATCTGCCCCTGCCCCGGCCCGCCCATGTGCGTGATGGTCCTGCCGATCGCCTGGAGCACGGGCCGCGCGCGCTCCAACGCCGCGGCGTCGCCGCCGACCATGATCGACAGCGTGCCGGCGATCGCACCCTTGTCGCCGCCCGACACCGGGGCATCGAGGAAGTCGACGGCGTGCCCCGCACATCGCGCGGCGAGGTCGCGCGCGATGGCCGGCGCGATGGTGCTGGTGTCGACGACGACGAGGGGCCCCGCCGCCCCCGCGAGGACGCCGTTCGCACCGCACACGACCTGCGCGACGTCGGGTCCGTCCGGCAGACAGGTGATCACCACGTCGGCCGCGCGCGCGACGGCGGCCGCATCGTCGGCCCAGACCGCGCCCTCGTCGAGCAGCGGCACCGCCCGCGCGCGCGTGCGGGTGTGTACCGTGACCGCGTGTCCCGCGCGCAGGCAGTTGCGCGCCATGGGCGCGCCCATGATCCCGAGACCGACGACGCCGACTCGCATGCCGGCATCATCGGCGGTGGCCGCCGGCGCGGCAAGACGCGCCGGCGGCCGCCGCCGTCAGAAGATCGCCTGGAGCTGGAGCCGGTACTCCAGCGAGTCCTCCCTCGGTGCACCCGGAAACTCCTCGCGGAGCGAGCGGATGTCGCCCTGGAGCTTCAGGTTGTGCGCGAGGAAGAAGTAGCCGAGCGCGCCGCCGATCTCGCGCATGCTGGCGCGTGAGGTCTGGAGGTCGCGGTTGACCCACGACCACCGGAACGCCGCCTCGAGCTTCTTCGGGAGGATGAAGTAGCCGATCTGCGTGTTGTAGCCCTGCGCGCTGTGCGTGGAGCGGTCGTTCGGATCGCCCTCGGCCCAGTAGTAGTCGCCGAGCACCGACAGCCCGCGCCACTTGAGCTGCGTGTCGAACGTCGCCTGGACGACGTCGACCCGCCCGTCGATCGGGGGGTCCCAATCGCCGCCCAGGCGCGAGGACGAGAGGATGCGGGCGGTGTTGCCGGCGCCGGTGTCGGCCTGCGAGTTGTAGAGGTACGCGGCGCCGATACCGAGCCGCGGCTCCGGCGTGTCGTCGACGTCGGACTCGACGTAGTACTTGAACGCGCCGAGCGGCATCCACAGCAGGCGGCCGGCCGCCATGTGATCGCTGTTCTCGTTCGGCATGCCGTTGATGCCGTTGCCGTTGAAGATGCCGGCGTTCCACTCGAGCAGGTCCTGCTTCTCGCCGAACCAGCTCCCCGTGAGGGTGACGCCGCGGTCGCGCGCCGGCGTGAAGAAGTTGTCGGCGATCGAGCGCTCGACGAACTGGAGCGCGCCCGACGACGTCAGCTGCTGGCGGTTGAACGGCACCTTGTACTGACCGACCTGGACGCCGGCGTACTTGCGCGGGATCCAGTGCAGATAGGCGTCCTCGAGGATCGTGTCCGCCACCCAGTTCACCTGCACCTTGAAGAGCAGGGACGGGTCGAAGGCGTGGCCCTCGAAGACGGTCTTCATGCGCCGGACCTCGAACCCGCTGGTGTCGTCGAGCCCGGGGAGGTCCTCGCCGTCGATGTAGGAGTAGCGGGCCTGGAGACGGTTGTAGAGGCTCAGCTTGAAGCGGTCGTCCGCGGTCTGGAAGGTGAAGCCCTTGCCGATCTGGTAGTTGACCCAGCCGGGCAGCGCGCCCTTGGCGACCGCCTCCTCCTTCTGCTTCGCGATGGCCTGCTCGGCCTCGGCCACCTTCGGCGACGTCGGCCCGGCGGGCACCGCCGGCTGCGCCGCCGCTTCGGGCGGCCTGTCATGCAGCTCCTCACGAAGCGTCTGTATCTCCGCCGCCTGCCTCCTGACCGTCTCCTCGAGCTCGCGCAGGCGTCGCTCGACGTTGGATTCCCCCTGCGCAGCGCCCGTCAGCACCGTCGCGGCGAGGACCACGGCCGTCCATGTCCGTCCCCCCATGACTTCGTCGCTCCTTTCGTAAGGTCACGACCGCCGGAGCCGCATTTCCCCGACGGAAACAGGCGCGTAACACATCGCACACGGCAGGCTGGAGAGTTCACGAGGAAATACGGGCAGGATTTCGGTGTATTCACCGCGTCGTAACAGAATTGAAACACGACGCTGGTACCTCGGCGGCAATGGGAGGCCGCTTCGACGAGCAGGGAAACGTGTCCCCGCCGTCCTGCCGACTCACGACGACCCCCGGACCGGGCCCGATCGAGGCCCCGCGCTCACGAGTTACCGGGCAACCGGCGCTTGGGGCGGTGGACGCAGTAGCGGAGGACTAGCGAATGACCCAGCGAGTGGTTGCGGCTCTCACCCTGGCGGCTGCCGTCGGCAGCATGGCCCCCGGTCGCGCGATGGCGCAGAGCCGGGTCGCCGTCGATGGCTCCAGCACCGTCTTCCCGATCACGGAAGCGGTCGCCGAGGAGTTCCAGAAGACGACCCCGAAGACACAGGTGACGGTCGGCATCTCCGGTACCGGCGGCGGCTTCAAGAAGTTCTGCGCCGGCGAGACCGACGTCTCCGACGCCTCGCGGCCGATCAAGCCGACCGAGGTCGAGCAGTGCGGCAAGGCCGGGATCGAGTACGTCGAGCTGCCGATCGCCTACGACGGTCTCGCGATCATGGTGAACCCGAAGAACGACTGGGCCACCTGCATGACCGTCAAGGAGCTGAAGACGATCTGGGAGCCCGAGGCCCAAGGCAAGATCACGAAGTGGAGCCAGGTGCGGCCCGGCTGGCCGGACAAGGACATCCACCTCCTCGGTCCCGGCGTCGACTCCGGCACGTACGACTACTTCACGGAGGCGATCGTCGGGAAGGAGCACGCGAGCCGCGGCGACTTCCAGTCGAGCGAGGACGACAACGTGATCGTGCAGGGCATCGCCACCGATCCCCTGGCCCTCGGCTTCTTCGGCTTCGCGTACTACGAGGAGAACCAGTCGAAGCTGAAGCTCGTGGCCATCGACGACGAGAACGACGCCAACGGCGCCGGCTGCATCCTCCCTTCGCCCGAGACCGTCGAGAAGGGAACCTATCAGCCGCTGGCGCGTCCGCTCTTCATCTACGTCAGCACGAAGTCGCTCGAGAAGCCGCAGGTGAAGGCCTTCATCGACTTCTACCTGGCGCAGGCCGGTGCCCTCGTGAAGGAGGTCGGCTACATCCCGCTCCCGGCCGAAGCCTATGCGCTCGCCAAGACCCGCCTGGAGAAGCGCGTCACCGGGTCGGTCTTCGAAGGCAAGGGCTCCCAGGTCGGCGTGACCGTCGTCGACCTCCTCTCGAAGGAGAAAGCCCACTGATGCAGCCTGGTGCCGAACCGGGTACCCTCCCGCGACCTCTCGCGAGACCCCGGATGACTCGCTCCGCCACTCCCGCCTCCGCGCCGCGAACCGTGCTGCCCCTCCCGTCGCGTCCACAGGCGCGGGGGGCCCAGCCGCTCGGACGGCGGGTCTTCGAGGAGCTCGTCCGGTTGGCCCTGTTCGGCACCAGCGCCGTCACCATTCTCACCACGCTCGGCATCGTCGGCGTCCTGGTTTTCGAGACCGTGAGCTTCTTCCGCGAGGTGTCGCTCTGGCGCTTCCTCACCGACACCCAGTGGACGCCGCTCTTCGTCGACAAGCACTTCGGCATCCTCGTGCTGGCGAGCGCGACGGTCCTCACCTCGGCCATCGCGCTCGCCGTCGCGCTACCGATCGGGCTTCTCGCGGCGATCTATCTCAGCGAGTTCGCCGCGCCGAAGACGCGCCGGACGCTGAAGCCGATCCTCGAGGTGCTGGCCGGCGTACCCACCGTCGTCTACGGCTACTTCGCGCTGCTCTTCGTCACCCCGATGCTGAAGCTGATCTTCCCGGACATCTCGGGGTTCAACGCGCTCAGCGCCGGGCTCGTCATGGGCGTCATGATCCTGCCGCTCGTGATCTCCCTGTCCGAGGACGCCCTCTTCGCCGTGCCGACCGGGCTGCGCGACGCCGGCCTCGCCCTCGGCTCCACCCGCTGCGAGGTCTCACTCAAGATCGTGGTGCCGGCGGCGCTGTCGGGCATCGTCGCGGCGGTGATCCTCGCCATATCCCGCGCCGTCGGCGAGACCATGATCGTCGCGATCGCGGCGGGCCAGAGCCCGCGCCTGACCCTGAACCCGTTCGTCCCGGTCGAGACCATGACCGCGTACATCGTGCAGGTCAGCCTCGGCGACACGCCGCACGGGACGCTCGAGTACCAGACGATCTTCGCGGTCGGCATGGCGCTCTTCCTCATGACCCTCGTGCTGAACCTGCTCGGCGACCGCCTCGTGCGCCGCTACCGGGAGCGGTATGCCTAAGCGCCTCATCGCCTCCCACGATCCGCATCTCGCACGCCGGCGGACGATCGAGCGGTTGTTCCTCCACCTCGGCCGCGCCGCCACGTTCTTCGGCGTCGGCGTCCTCGCGATCCTCCTCCTCGACGTGCTCACCGACGGTTTTCCCCGGCTCAGCTGGGAGTTCCTCACCTCGTTCCCGTCGCGCCGCGCGAGCCAGGCCGGCATCTACTCGGCGTTCATCGGCTCGCTGTGGCTGCTCGTGCTGACGGCGTGCTTCGCGTTTCCCCTCGGCGTCGGGGCGGCGCTCTACCTCGAGGAGTATTCGTCGCGCGGCCCGCTCCAGCGGCTCATCGAGATCAACATCGCGAACCTCGCCGGCGTGCCGTCGGTGATCTACGGGCTCCTCGGGCTCGAGCTGTTCGTCCGCTTCCTCCAGCCGCTGACCGGCGGACGCAGCGTGCTCGCCGGGTCGCTGACCATGTCGCTTCTGGTGATGCCGATCCTCATCATCGCGTCGCGCGAGGCGCTGCGCGCCGTGCCGGATTCGCTGCGCCAGGGCGGCTACGCGCTCGGGGCCACCCGCTGGCAGGTCGTGAGCCGGCTCGTCGTCCCGGCCGCCCTCCCCGGCATCCTGACGGGCACCATCCTGGCGCTCGCCCGGGCCATCGGCGAGACGGCGCCGCTGATCACGATCGGCGCGCTCACCTACGTCGCCTTCGTACCGGAGCTGTCGCTGAGCGGCCTCCAGACGCCGTTCACCGCGCTCCCGATCCAGATCTTCAACTGGATCTCGCGCCCCCAGGCCGAGTTCCACGTCAACGCGGCGGCCGGCATCGTCGTGCTCCTCGTCGTGCTCATCACCATGAACGCCGCCGCGGTGGTGATCCGCAACCGCACCCAGCGGCGCGGCTTCGACTGAGGTTTTCGGCCTTGGCAGCGTCGGGAGCCCGGTCTATCCTCGGCAAACGTCCGAACCCATGAGCGCCAACGCCGCCCACGTCGCCCCGCTCGCGTCCGACTGCTCCATCAAGATGTCGGTGCGCGATCTCGCCGTCCACTACGGCCCCTCTCTCGGCCTCGACCGCCTCTCGCTCGAGATCCCGGAGCACCGCGTGACGGCGCTCATCGGGCCCTCGGGATGCGGCAAGTCGACGTTCCTGCGCTGCCTCAACCGCATGAACGACCACATCCCGAACGTGCGTATCGACGGCCAGGTGTTCCTCGACGATCAGCCGATCTACTCGCCCGAGGTCGATCCCGTCGTGCTCCGCCGCCAGGTCGGCATGGTCTTCCAGAAGTCCAACCCGTTTCCGAAGTCGATCTTCGAGAACGTGGCGTTCGGACCGCGTATCCACGGCATCCGCGACCGCCATGCGCTCCAGGAGATCGCCGAGCGCAGCCTGCGCCAGGCGGCGCTGTGGGACGAGGTGGCCGATCGGCTGGAGAAGTCGGCGCTCGAGCTCTCCGGCGGCCAGCAGCAGCGCCTCTGCATCGCGCGCGCGCTCGCGGTCGAGCCCGAGGTCCTCCTCATGGACGAGCCCGCGTCGGCACTCGACCCGATCGCCACCGCCAAGATCGAGGAGCTGATCCAGGAGCTGAAGGAACGCTACACGATCGTGATCGTCACCCACAACATGCAGCAGGCGGCGCGCGTCTCGGACTACACCGCCTACTTCTACCTCGGCCGCCTCATCGAATTCGGGCCTACCGACCGGCTCTTCACCACCCCGGCGCGGCCCGAGACCGAAGACTACATCACGGGACGGTTCGGCTGATGCCGCAGCACACGGATCGCGCGTTCGAGAGCCAGCTCGCCCAGCTGCGCAAGCACGTCCTCGAGATGGGCGGGCTCGTCGAGAGCCAGATCGCACACGCGATCAAGGCCCTCACGGAGCGCGACGAGACGCTCGCGAAGCAGACGATCGAGCGCGATCACACCGTGAACCGGCTCGACGTCGAGGTCGACGAGCTGTCGATCCGCCTCCTCGCCCTGCACCAGCCCGCGGCGCGCGACCTGCGCCTCATCACCACGGCCCTCAAGATCACCACCGACCTCGAGCGCATCGGCGACCTCGCGACGCACATCGCCGAGCGCGCCCTCGAGCTCGCGGCCGAGCTGCCGATCAAGCCCTACATCGACATCCCGCGCATGGCCGAGCTGGCCAGCACCATGGTCCACCAGAGCCTCGACGCCTTCGTCAACGAGGACGTCGAGCTGGCCCTGCGCGTCCTCGACGCCGACGACGCGATCGACAAGCTGCACGGGCAGCTCTTCCGCGAGCTGCTGGGGTTCATGGTCGAGGATCCGACCGCGATCAGCCGCGGCATGCGCATGCTGTTCGTGTCGAAATACCTCGAGCGGATCGCGGACCATGCGACGAACATCGCCGAGATGGTCGTGTTCCTGGTGAAGGGGCAGTCGATCCGCCACATGGACACCGTGCCGCGGGATCTGTAGCGGCGGGGGCGCGGGGGGCCCCGGGGGGCCGTGGAGCGCCGTGCGGGCTCCCGTCCGCGCGCCAAGGGCGCGCCCGATACCGACTAACGCCGGACCAGGCTGAGTTGGGTGCGTTGCTCCTGTGGGGGGGCGGCAGCAGGGAAGAAGACGCGGACCGTGGTGCCTTGGCCGAGGGCGCTCGAAATGGCGAGCGAGCCGCCGTGGGCCTGGACGATGTGCTTCACGATGGCGAGGCCGAGGCCGGTGCCGCCGAGCTCGCGGGAGCGGGCTTTGTCGACGCGGAAGAAGCGCTCCGTCAGACGCGGGAGATCCTGCGCGGGGATGCCGATGCCGGAGTCCTCGATGGCGATCTCGACCATGCCGGCGTGCTCGGGGCCTGCGGCCGCCATGGCGCGGACGAGGACGTGGCCATCCTTCGGCGTGTACTTGATGGCGTTGTCGACGAGGTTGATGAGCACCTGGCGCAGGCGGTCGCCGTCGGCCTGCACCATCGCGAGGCCGGGGGCGACCTGGGCTTCGACGCGGACGCCGGCGCGGGCGACGGGCTCGGCGAAGATCTGCAGGACGTCGTCGACGACGGGGCCCATCGCCACCGCACCGATGCGCAGCGGCGTACGGCCGAGCTCGAGGTCGGAGAGGGTCAGCAGATCGTCGATGAGACGGCCCAGCCGCTCGGAGTGACGGTCGATCACGGCAAGGAAGCGGCGGGCGGTTTCGCGGTCGTCGCCGGCGGCGCCGAGCAGGGTCTCGGCGTAGCCCTTGATGGCGGTGAGCGGCGTGCGCAGCTCGTGCGAGACGTTGGCGACGAAGTCGCGCCGGATGACCTCGAGTCGGCGCAGCTCGGTGACGTCGTGCAGCACGATGACGAAGCCGAACACCTGCCCGTCGGCGGCGCGCAGGCGGGCGCCGTTCACCTGGAGCGTCGGCCCCTGCCCGCCCCCGAGCGTGACGTCGCGCGACGCGATCGCCGCGCCCGCCTCGAGCTCGCGCAGCAGGTCGCCCAGCGCGGGATCACGCGTCAGGTCGACCAGCGGGCGACCGGGCGTGGCGTCGTCGATCGCGATGCCGAGCACCTCGCGGGCGCGGGCGTTCATGAGGACGACGTTCCCGCGCATGTCGGTGACGAGCACGCCCTCGACCATGCCGCGCAGGATGGCTTCGAGCCGTTCCTGCTCCACGCGCAGCTCGGCGATCGTGCCCGCCACCCGCCGCGCCATCTCGCTCAGCTGCGCCTCCAGCCCGCCGAGATCGTCGCGCCGCTCCGGTGCGAGGTACGGCGCCGGCTCGCCGGCGGCGAGCCGGCTCGCGAAGCCGACGAGCCGCTGAAGCCGGCGCAGCATGCGGGCCGACAGCAGGACGGCCACGAGCACCGCGAGCGCGAGCGCCACTGCAACGACGACGAGCGCCAGCCGACGCGCCCACGCCGCGCCGGCGCTCAACACGTCCGCCGGCATCGCCACGCGGATGACGCGCACCGCACCGTCGCGTTGCTGCCGCACGGCGGCGTAGACGAGATGCGCCTGCGCCGTATCGCTCCAGCGCGTCGCCGTGCCCGACCCCATGGTCAGCGCCTGCCGAACTTCGGGCCGATCGGCGTGCGAGCCCAGCTCCGACGACGCCCGCGAGGACTCGCACAAGACCGCGCCATCCGCACCGAGCACCGTGACGCGCACCTCGAGCCCCGACGACAGCTGCGCGCAGGCGTCGTCGAGCGCCGTGCCGCCGTCCCAGGGCAGCAGCTCGCCGGCGACGCGCGCCTCCGCGGCGAGCCGGCGCGCCACCGTGTCGACCTGCTCGCGCTCGAGCACGACCGAGACGTACGGACCCGCCGCCGCCCCGACGAGCACGACGAGGGCGGGCGCGAGGAACTGGAGAACGAGCTTAGGGCTCCAGCGCTTCGGGATTGAATTTGTATCCAACGCCGCGGACGGTGACGATGAGCTCCGGCGCGGCATCGTCCCGCTCGATCCGTTTGCGGAGGCGACGGATGTGGACGTCGACCGTCCGGGGCTCGACGTGTACGTCCTGCCCCCACACGAGGTCCAGCAGCTGGAGGCGGTCGTAGACACGATAGGGGTTGCGGACGAAGAACTTCAGCAGCTCGAACTCGCGCAGCGAGAGGTTCGCCGGCTTGCCCTCGATGAAGACCTCGTAGGTGTCGAAGTCCATGCGCAGACGACCGCGCTCGAACGTCTCGTGGGGCTGCGGAACCTCCTCGCCATGGGTCCGGCGGAGCACCGCCTTCACGCGCGCGACCAGCTCGCGCGGGCTGAACGGCTTCGTGATGTAGTCGTCGGCGCCGAGCTCGAGGCCGATGACGCGGTCGACCTCCGCCGCCCGCGCGGTCAGCATGATGATGGGGGTGTTGTGCGTCGCCTCGGCGTTGCGCAGCCGGCGGCAGACCTCGAGGCCGTCGGTCCCCGGCAGCATGAGATCGAGCACCACGAGGGCGGGACGCTCGACGGCGACCTGGGCCAGCGCGGCCTCGCCCGTGTCCGCCTCGCGCACCGCGTACCCTTCCTGCGCCAGATGGAACCGGACGAGCTCGCGGATGTCGCGCTCGTCCTCCACAACCAGAATCGTCCGCTTCACTGCCACGGCGTTACTCGCGGTTGAACGCTTACCCGGGTGCTGTGACCCTCGCGTTACGGCGGCGTGAACGTTGCCCGGGCGCTGTCTACCGAGGGAGACCGCGCGGAGCAAGGGTTCTTCCGTGCAGGACACGCCTTGACTGGCGTCGAGGGCTTCTGAAATGAAAGCCCATGGCTCGGCGGGGTGAGGACGGGGATGCCTCTGGGGAGGGAACGTCCTGGCTCGTGCTGCGGAACGCGCCGGCCGAGGGTCTCGGGCTCCTCGCGAACGCCATGCGCGATTACGGGGTGCATCATCGCACGCTCGATCCGCCGCGCGGCGACGCGCTCCCGAAGGACCTGCGCGGGATCGGCGGCTTGATCGTCCTCGGCGGTCCGCAGGCCGCGTACGACGTCGACAAGCACCCCTGGCTCGCCGCCGAGGCCGCGCTGATCGAGCGCGCCGCCACCGCCGGACGTCCCGTGCTCGGCGTGTGCCTCGGCGCGCAGCTGATCGCCCAGGTGCTCGGCGGACGCGTCTTCGCCGGCGAGCGGCGCGAGGTCGGCTGGCTGCCGATCACGCTCACCGCCGACGGCCAGGACGACCCGCTCCTCGCCGGCGCGCCCACGCAGCTCACCGTCTTCCACCTCCACGGCGACACCTACGAGCTCCCGCCCGACGGCGTGAACCTGGCGACGTCGGCCGCCTACGAGCAGCAGGCGTTCCGCTGGGGCGACCTCGTCTACGGCTTCCAGTTCCACCTCGAGTTCACCGAGGCGATCATCGGCCGCCTCGCGACCGAGCCCGACTCGCAGCGCTACATCGCGGACGCCGGCGCCGACGCGAAGCAGCTCGTCGCCGAAGCGCCGAAGCGCGTGGCGGCGCTGACCGAAGTCGCCGAGCAGGTCTTCGGACGCTTCTTTCAGCAGTGCGGGCTCTGACGCGGCCCTGAGCGACCGTCGGGTGGCATCGACGCCGCGCCGCCGTTAGACCGCTACGGTGGCGTTCGTCGTCCGACCGGGTACGACGCCGGTCGTGCTGGTGGCCCCGCACGGAGCACGGCGGGACCCAGCCCGCCGCCCCTGGGGTACCGGCCCGCTGCGGATGAACGACCTCCACACGGCCGACCTCGCCGCCGCGCTCGCCGACGCGAGCGGCGCAGCGGCGCTGATCAACGTCGACGTGGACCGCAACGACGTCGACCTGAACCGGCTCTCGGCCGCCCACGACGCGATGCCGCGGTTCCTCGAAGCGCTCGCCGATCTCGTCGAGGCGGCCTGCGCACGCCACGGGCGGGCGACGCTCGTCACCGTGCACGGATGGAACGTCGTCGAGCCCCGCGTCGACGTCGGCCTCGGCTGCCTGCCCGGCGCGGAGCCGCTCGCGGTGCCGCCGACGGCGGCGGTATCGCCGGCGTTCGCGCGCACCGGGGTCGGCGCCCTCGTCCGCGCCTGCGACGCGCACGACATCCACGCGACCGTCGGCGCTCGCTATCCGGCCCGCGCGCGCGAGAACCTGGTCCAGCTCTTCACGCGCCGGCACCGCGACGACCCGCGCCCGCTCGTGCGACGCCTGGTGGCGTCGCACGAGCGCTGCGACGCCCTCCAGCTCGAGCTCGGCATCCCGCTGCGCTGGCCCGGCGCCTGGCGCGACCGACTCGCCGGCGCCTGGGCCGCGGCGCTGCCCGCCCTGTGCGGCGCGGCGGCCCCCGTGGACGACGTCCTCGCCGTGCCCCTCGCGGCGCCCGCGCCGCGTGCCCTGTCGCTCGCGGGCCGCGACGCGCGCGCGCTCCTCGCCGTCGACCCGCTCGGCGCCCGCCTGCTGCTCTTCCCCGGCGACGGCACGCTGCTCCTGTTCACCGCGGAGCACGCGGGCAGCGCGCATCCCGCGCTCGGCCTGCACATCGTCGACGACGGCGACGGCGTCGTGGCGTCGTTCCGCGGCCCGGTCGCACGCTGCCCCGACACCACGCCCTTCGTCGACCTCGAGCACGGACTCGCGCGTGCGACGATCGTCGACGACGTCCACCTCGCGCTGCGCTTCGCGCCCGACCTGACGGCCGACGGCGGCCGCTTCGGCGTCGTGCGCGGAGCCGTACACGTCGGCCCGCAGCGCATCGCGCTCGACGGCACGGGCTTCCTCGGCACGGCGATGCGCGGCGCCGGCACGCGCGGCGATCTCCGCCTGACGCTGCGGCTCGGCCCCGAGCGCGCCGTCGCGGTCACCGTCTCGGCCGGCGGCGCCGCCGAGGGCAGCGTCGCCGGGCCTGCCGGCACACGCCGCGTCCGCTCGGGCCGCGCCGTGCTCGGCCCCGCCCACGATCCGCTCGGCCGCATCCGCGTCGCCCTGGCTCTCGACGACGAGACGCTGAGGCTCGATCTCGTCGCCGTCGACCGCCTACCGGTGGTGCGCAGCAGCGCACCACCGAACCGGCACCTGTGGGCCTCGTGCCGGCTGGCGGACCATGCGCAAGCCGTGGGATGGTGCGAGCTGGCGGCCAGCTGACCCCGAGGGCAGAGTCGTGCACCCCCGCCACAGCCATGCATCCGTGCCCAGCACGACCCCCCGAAACATCGCGATCTCGCACGCGGTTCGCGGGCACCCGGGTTGCTCGATACGGGCAGCCCGTGCTGTCCCCAAGCCTGCATCGCAGTCGCGCGGCGGCCCTCCTCTGTCTGGCGGCCGCTCTCTGTTTCGGCCCGCTCCCGGCCCGTGCAGCCTCGAAGATCACCATCGCCGCGATGGGCGACGCCGCGCCGGGCGGCGGCGTGTTCGCCGGCCCCAGCTTCGTCGGTACGCCGTCGGCGGCCGGCGACGGTTGGATCGCCTTCCGAGCTCTGGTCGCGGAGGGCAACACGACCGAGCAGATCGTCGCCACGAACCTGCGTACGCGCGAGCGGCGCGTGGTCGCCAACCTCGGCCAGACGGTCAACGGCCAGGTCGGACGGCTGAAGCAGTTCCTCGGCCGGCCCACCGTCAACGCGCGTGGCGAGGTCGCCTTCGCGGCCATCGTCACGCCGCCCGACGGGGTGAAGCAGGATCCGCTGGCGCCCACGCCGGGCGGCATCTTCCTGTCGACGGGCGGGCCGAGCTGGCATCTCGACGTCGTCGCGGCGCCGGGGCTCGACACCGGGCTCGGCATCCTCGACCTCACCACGACGGTCAACGTGCTCGCGGAAGGCGGCAGCGACAGCCCCGAGCGCACGCCCGCGCTGAACGACGCGGGTGACGTGGCCTTCGTCGCCAGCACTCTCGACAGGACAACCTCCGGCGCCGCGATCTTCGTCCGCCGCGCCGGCGGGCCGCTCACGCACCTGGTCAAGCTCGGCGACCCCTTCGGCGACGGGAAGTTCAGCATCCTCGGGCCGCCGGCGCTGAACAACACGGGCGCGCTGGCCTTCCGCGGGCTCGCGGACGGGAACGGCCTCCTCGACGGCATCTTCAAGGTCCAGGCCGGCGCGACGACGTTGCTCGCCGCCAACGGCATCGTTCCGCAGCGGCCTTCCGCGCCGTTCCCGAACGACCAGCAGCTGTTCGAGTTCGGCGATACGGTCACACTGAACGACGCCGGGGACGTGCTCTTCACCGCCGGCCCGCTCTTCGACTTCTCCGACGACGCGAGCCAGAACGACGAAGGCGGCGCGGGCGTCGTGGTCTGGCGCGGCGGCGCGACCTATCTGGTGGGGTTCCCCGGCCAGCCGATCGCGGGTCGCGGCCGCATCACGAGCATCCAGCTCGGCCCCGACGGCGGCTCGCGTCTCGCACCGCCGGCCTTCGCGGCCGACGGCCAGATCATCTTCTTCGCCTCGCTGAACGGCGGCAGCAGTGAGATGATCATCCGCACCGGCCTCCTCGACCAGGCGCCGGGAGCCGTCGTCAATCTCGGCGGTCCCACTGCCGATACGACTCCGGTCGGAGGCACGTACCTCACCGCCGCCTCGGCGCCCGTCGTCGACGCCCTCGGCACCGTGGTGTTCTTCGCCCGCATCGCCGGCAGTCCGGTGAGCCAGGCGGTGATCGCGCTGCCGCCCGATCGCCCCGGCGAAGCGATCAACATCGGCGATCCGGCGGCCGGCGGCAGCGACGGCTTCTTCGGCGGCCCGCCGTTCTTCGCGCCCGTGCTGAACGACGCCGACGACGTGGTCTTCAAGAGCTTCGTCGCCCGCGGACCGGCGCTCGGTATCTTCCGCTGGCGCGCCGGCCAGCTCGAGGCCCTGGTGCGCGTGGGCGACATCGCTCCGATCAAGGACGGGCGCGCGATCACCAACCTGGTCGGTGATCCGAGCCTGAACGCGAGCGGCGACATCGCCTTCGCCGCCACCGCGGTCGGCGTCGCCCGCGGCATCTACACCGCCGGCAGCGGCGGACTTCGTGCCGTCGCCCTGCCCGGTCAGCCGCTCGAGCCTCCCGACCCGTCGCGCAAGGACGCCTACTACCGCACGCTGGCTCCGAATCCGGCGATCGGCGACACCGGCGCCGTCGTCTTCCGCGGCACCATCGAGTACGACGACCCGTTCGATCCGATCTTCTCGAGCATCAAGGAGGAGGTCGTGCTCCTCGCCGACGCGAGCGGCGTGCGCATCCTGGCGGCCCGTGGCCAGGACTCGGGCGTGGGCGAGAAGTTCTTCAAGTTCCGCGATCCGAGCACCCGCGGTGGGCCGGTCGTCTTCCGCGCTCCGCTCGGCGACATGGTCGAGAAGAGCACGGGTCTCTTCCTGGCCGATCCGTCGGGCATCGCGCCGCTCGCCGTCAAGGGCGCGGACATCGGCGGCATGACGATCACCGACCTCACGGGCCGGGCCCAGATCGACGCCGCCGGCAACGTCGTGTTCGGCGGCAAGCTGCGGCGCCCGGGCAGTACCGAGGTCGCGGCCCTCGTGCGCCGCACACCGGCCGGCTTCACCTCGATCGTCGAGACCCGGCAGACGGGGCCGATGGGAGGCCGCTTCCGCAGCCTCGGCCGCCCGACGGCGGCGAGCAACGGCAACATCGCCTTTCGCGGTAACTTCGAGCCCTTCACGGGCGGCACCGCGGGCTTCTTCCTTTCCACGCCGGCAGGGCTCTCCCAGCTCGTCCGCGTCGGCGAAGGCGCCGCCACGACGGTCGGCGGCCGCATCACCACCCTCAACCAGTCCGGCTCGCTCAACGCCCGCGACCACCTCGCCTTCCTGGCCGGCATCGGCGGCGGGAGGACCCGCAGCGCCATCTTCCTGGCGGCTCCGACGACGACGGCCGTCTCGAACCTGCGCGTCCGGCGCAAGCTGCCCTCGAACGATCTCGATTTCGTCCCCAAGGATCGCATCGTGGTCAACGCGACGCTGGCGCCGGCGACGAACCTCCCCGGCCTCACGAGCGCGCCGACGCAGGGAGGCAAATCGCGCCGCCGCCGCGAGCGCCTGCGTCCGCAGGCGGTGAGCATCGCCGTCGGCGACCTGCGCGGGACGCTCTGGTCCGTCAACCTGCCGGCCAGCTCGATCGACGCCCGCGGCCGGGCGCTGGTCGCGAAGGCCGGCGTGGAGCAGCCGATCGCCGGACTGCGGGTGCGAATCGCGAAGAACGGGACGATCCGTGTGAAGGCGCGCTCGACCCCGCTCGACTTCGCCTTCTCCTCGAGCGTCTCGCGTCCGTTCGACGAGGTGGGGATGCCGAAGCTGTTCCCTCCGTTCAACGTGCGGGTCGACGTCGGCGCGGACGGAGGCTCCGCCCCGGTGCCCTGCAACCCGAAGAAGCTCAGCTTCCGCTGCGGCCGCTGACCTCGGTCACATCGTGCCGAGCGCCGCGGGGCGCTTGAACGCCGTCCAGCCGCGATCGCACGTCAGCACCGCTCCCGTGAAGCTGCGGGCCGCGTCGGACGCGAGGAAGACCACCACGTCCGCGATCTCGTCGACGCTCTGCAGCCCGGTCGCGTGGTCGCGGGCGAAGGCCGCCTTGAACGTCTCGTCGCCGAAGATGAGCGCGTTCATCGGCGTGTCGACGTAGCCCGGGCAGATCGCGTTCACGCGGATGCCGAGCTGGCCGCAGGCGGGCGCCAGCGAGCGCGTGAGCCCGGCGACGCCCGCCTTCGAAGCGGCGTAGGCGTCCATCATGCCGAGCGGCTGCACCGCCATCGACGAGGCCGTGTTGACGATCGCGGCGCCCGGCCGCCCCGCCATGGCCGGGATGGCGTACTTGCAGCACAGGTAGACGCTCGTGAGGTTCGTGCGGATCACCCAGTCCCAGTCGTCCTCGTCGATGGCGGGGACGAAGCCGTCGCGGCCGACCGGCGCGACGCCGGCGTTGTTGTAGAGGACGTCGAGACCGCCGAAGCGGGCCACGGTCTCGTCGACCAGCCGCTTCGCCTGGGCGCGATCGCCGGCGTCGGCGGGAATCGCGATCGCCTCGCCGCCCGCGGCGCGGATGGCGGCCGCGGTCTCCTCGGTCGCGTCGGGGCGGAGATCGCTCACCGCGACGCGGGCGCCGGCGGCGGCGAGCGCGAGGGCGCCGGCACGGCCGAGGCCCGAGCCGGCTCCGGTGACGACGGCGATGCGACCGGTGAGCGACATCGGCCGGCCATACCACGCGCCGCGGCCGAACGAGAACGCCGGACGACGCGTCCTGCGTCGCCCGGCGTCGCCCTGAAGGCGGCGTCGCACGGGGCGACGCCGCCGAGGGGACGAAGCGAGCTCCTCAGTGCAGGGCTAACGCTTGCTCGCGCAGGCCTGGAGGCAGTTGCTGAACACGTTGCCGCAGGCCTGGAGGGCCGGCTGCACCGTCAGGGCGCAGGCCTGGCGGCAGGTGAACTGATCGAGACGCGCCTGGCTCGCGCAGTCGAGGCGGGCTTCCGGAGTATCCTTGAGACGACAGGCGTCGAGTGCGGCCGAGAAGGTACCGGCGCAGCCGTCGTTACAGCCCACCTGCACCGAAGCAGGACCGGACTGGCAACCCGCCTGCTCCTGCGAGCACGCCGTCGCGCACGCCGCCCCGGGACCGAAGCAGCCCTCGAAGGTCGTCTGGAACGTCTGGCGACACGCCGCGATCGCGTCTATCCGGCAGGTCTTCAGCGCCCCGCGTGAGTTCTTGATGCAGGTTCGCGTCTCCTGCGTCAGCGCGCTGGCGCTCTGCACGCTCAGCATCACGCCGAGCGCGGCGACCGCGAGTACGGTCAATCGTCGAGTCATTCTGTCTTCCTCCTTAGTCGATTCGAGTCGCAGCGGAGGACCCCCCTCCAGACGAGCGGGCCGTACCTACCGCAGACATCCTGCGACGGTAAAGCAGAAGCGGTGCCAAGAAGGATGGAAATTATCTCGACGGATCCACGTCGGAGCGCGTCGTCATGCGTCGACGGTTCGTGCGCGCACGCAGACGTTTGCAGTGGCGTTCGCGAACGCCACGTCGGCTCGTCGAAGGTCGTACGACCTTCGGGCCTACGACCTTCGGGCAGCGACGCTCAGAGCCAGCCGATGCGGCGGAAGTTCCAGAACAGCGCGCCGGCGCCGGTGAGCATCGACGCGAGCGCGAGCGGATAGCCCCACGGCACCTTCAGCTCCGGCATCGAGTCGAAGTTCATGCCCCAGATGCCGGCCATCATCGTCGGCAGCGCGAGGATCGCGGCCCATGCGGCGAGCGCCTTCATGACCTCGTTCTGGCGGATGCCGACGAGGGCGAGGTTGGCCTCCAGCGCCCCCGTCAGCAGCTCGCGCAGGCCGTCCGCGGTCTCGTTGATCCGCACCACGTGGTCGTAGACGTCGCGGAAGTACGGCCGCGTCTCGTCGCCGACGAGGCGGCTGTCGAAGCGCACCAGCCGGTTGCAGACCTCGACCAGGGGCGACACCGCCCGCTTGAGGCCGATCAGCTGGCGCTTCAGCCGGTAGATGCGCCGGGTGATGTCGCCGCGGCCCTTCTCGCCGAAGATCACCTTCTCGAGCTGCTCGACCTCCTCCTCGAGCTCGTCGAGGACCGGGAAGTAGTGGTCCACGACGAAGTCCATGATCGCATAGAGGACGAAGTCCGTGCCGTGGACGAGGAGGTGCGGGTTCGACTGGCAGCGCAGCCGGACCGACGAGTACGACGGCGACTTCCCGTGGCGCACCGAGACGACGTACTTGCGCCCGATGAAGAGGTGCGTCTCGCCCTTGTCGACCGCGCGCCGCGTCCCGTCCCACTGCGCCGTACGCAGGACGACGAACAGCGACTCGCCGTACTCCTCGAGCTTGGGCCGCTGGTGGGCGCTGTGGGCGTCCTCGACGGCCAGGTCGTGCAGCCCCAGCTCGGCCTGGACCGCGCGCAGCTCCTCCTCGCTCGGCTCGTAGAGCCCGACCCAGACGAAGGTGTCGTCCTTCGCCATCCACTGGTCCAGCTCGTCGATCCCGACGTCGGCGACCCGGCAGCCCGCGATGTAGGCAGCGCAGTCGACGAGCACCGCCGGCTACTCCCGCCCCGCACAGTCGAGCAGGCACTGCTTGAAGGCCGCGTTGCAGCGCTGCTTCGCGGGCGCCGCCTTCTCCGAGCAGCGGTTCTTGCACTTGAGCGCCTGGAGACGGGCCGTCGCCTGGCAGGCCTTGGTGTCGACCTCGACCTTGCATCCCTGGATCGCCGCCTTCAGGTCGGCGCTGCAGGCGATGCGGCAGCCCTCGAGGTTCGCGAGCGGGTCGACCTGGCACTTCCCCTCGTCGGTCTGGCAGCCGCGGAGGCAGGTGTTGTCGGCGCCGAAGCAGCGCTTCAGGTCGGCGTCGAAGGCCTCGTCGCACTGCTCGCGGGCACGTTTCAGGCACTGGCCCTGCTGGCGGCGCGACTCGTTGAGACACTGCCGCCGGTCGCCGGCCGCAGCGGCGCCGCCGGGCGCGGCGGCGAGGAGGACGGCGACGACGAGCCCGCACCACACGGCCCGGGTCACGGCAGCGCCTCCACCGGCGGCGTGGTCGGGGTGACGGCCGCCGGGCCGGTCGTGGTCGTCACCGCCGCGGGCGGGCTCGTCGAGGTGGTCGTCGGGGCGGCGAAGGCCCAGGCGACGGTCGCCTCCGCCTTCGCCGGGATCGACACCCGCTCCGTGCGCCGGCCGAGGGTCTCGTGCCACAGCTCGACGTCGTACTCGCCGGGCGGCAGGTCGGCGATGGTGAAGGCGCCGTCGGGTCCGGTGACGGCGTAGTACGGCTGGTCCATCGCCAGCCAGTAGGCGCGCATCCAGGGGTGGGCGTCGCACTTCACCACGATCGGCCACTCCGGCTTCTCGACGATCCAGTCGATCTTCTTCTGGAACTTCGGCATGGCGCGGTTCGCCTCGGGGTTCGTCTTGCCCATGACGTGCACGTTGTGGAGCACGCCGTCGGGGTTCAGCACGGCGATCGTGCTGCCCGCCGGGAACGCCAGGACGCGCGGCGCGTACTCGCAGCCGCGCTGGTCGAAGGTCACGGGCTGGGCGGGGATCTCGAGCGCCCGTCCCTTCGTCGCCTTCACCACCACGGCCACGTTGGCGATGCCGCCGGCGGGGCCGACGATCAGGTCGGCGCGGGTCTTCTGCTCGCCGCAGACCGCCTTGTCCTTCGTCACCGCGAACGCCTCCGGTGCGGGCGCGGAGCCCGCCAGCGTGATCGTGCCGCGCAGCGTCCCGCCGTCGGTCACCGCCTCCACCTCGTAGGCGCCGCCGTCCACGGCGACGGCCAGGACCGCCAACGCGACCCCGGCGACCAGCCCCCAGCTCCTCATCGTGTCCGCCTCCTTGCTCCCCGGAACATTCCCGGACGCGGCCCGGCACTCAAGCTCTCGCGCGACTCCGCCGAGATTCCGGCAGGCTATGCCATCGGGTCAATACGGGCCGGCTCGCCGGGCGCTCGTCCTGGCCGGTGGTGGCGTGGTCGGCGGCCTCTACGAGCTCGGGGCCCTCATCGCCCTCGACGGCCTCTTCCAGGACTTCGGCGCCCGCGACTTCGACCTCTACGTGGGCACCAGCGCCGGCGCCCTGGTCTCGGCCCTGGTGGCCAACGACGTCTCCCCCCTGCGCATCCGCGAGACCCTGGAGGGCGACCCCAGCACGCTGCCGCGCCTGTCGGGCTCGCGCTTCCTGTCGATCCCCTGGGCGAGCCACCTCGGCACCCTCCCCCGCCTCGCCGCGGCGCTCCCCGGCGTCGCCCGCGACCTGTGGAACAACTGGCGTGACGTCCTCGTGCTCGACACCCTGGCCGGCCTCGTCCGGCACCTCCCGGCCGGCATCTTCTGCCTGGACGGCCTCGAGGCCTACGTGCGCGAGATGCTCACCCGCGACGGCCGCTCCGACGACTTCCGCCGCCTCCGCCGGCGCCTCCTCATCCCGGCCACCGTGCTCGACACCGGCGCCATCCACGTCTTCGGCGGCACGCGTACCGAGCGCACGCCGATCTCACGCGCGGTCGCGGCGTCAGCGGCGATCCCGATCGTCTTCGAGCCGGTGCGCATCGACGGGGTCGACTACGTCGACGGCGCGGTCACGAAGACCGCGCACGCCGGCCTCGCCATCGAGCGCGGCGCACGGCTCGTCGTGCTGGTGAACCCGCTGCGGCCGCTCATCATGGGCGACGTCGCCGGCGGCATCCGCGAGGGCGGCCCGCTCACCATCGCCAGCCAGTCGTTCCGCATCGCGCTCCAGCGCCGCCTGCGCGAGGGCCTGAAGCGTCACGCCTGGGAGCACCCCGACGCCGACGTCGTGCTCTTCGAGCCCTACGAGGCCGACCTCGACCTCTTCGACGTGCCGCTCATGACCTACGGCCTGCGCCAGGAGGTCGTGCGCCGCGGCTACCGCACCACGGTGAAGACCGTCCTCAACGACTACGACCGCTACCGGGCGATCTTCGGCCGGCACGGCGTGGCCCTGGCGCCCCGCGCCGAGATCGAGCACCGCGCGCATCGCTGGAGCACCGCGGCCCGCAAGGTCGCGTAGCACGCGGTCTCCGCCCGCTCGGCGAGGCCACGGGCGGATCGCGCCGGAGGCGCGTCCGGGCACTGGTCAAGCGGCGTGGGAGGCGCTAAACCCCCACGCCTCGCTCCATGCCAGCCTTCCCCACGCGGCTCGCGATCGAGGTCGCCCTGCTCGCGTGCGTCGTCGCCCTGCTCGCGGTGGGCGTGAGCACGACGCTGCGGCTCGCGACCTGGTCGGTCCCTCCGGCGGCGATCGCCCGCTCCCGCCCGGCCGCACCGGCGCCGCTCGAGCAGTACGCGGTGATCGCCGCGCGCGACCTCTTCAATCCGGTCGCGCCGCAGGTCGCCGGCGCCGACACCGGCGGCCTGCGCCTGCGCGGCGTCGGCTTCCACGGCGGCATCGCGCACGCGATCATCGACGACGACGCCACCGGCCGCCAGGAGCTCTACCGCGTCGGCGACGCGCTCCGCGCCGCCCGCATCGCCGCGATCGCCTGGGATCAGGTGACGCTGCGCGCGCCCGGCGGCGAGACCGTCCTCGAGCTGGCCACGGCCGAGGCCGCGCCCGCGGACGCGGCGCCCGTCCCGATCGTCGCCGCCGCGACCCCGGGCGCGACCATCCGCCGCACCGGTGCCGACGCCTGGATCGTCGACCGGCGCGAGCTCGCCGGCGCGGTCGACAACATGAGCGGCCTGCTCACCCAGCTGCGCGCGGTGGCCGAGGTCGAGGACGGGCGCCCGAACGGCTTCCGCCTCTTCCAGATCAAGGACGACAGCATTTTCCGTCGCCTCGGGCTCGAGGACGGCGACGTCGTCCAGCGCGTCAACGGCACCGCCGTGGGCGACCCGGCGACGCTGCTCGCTTTCCTCCAGCGCCTGCGCACCGAGCCGCGCGTGGCCCTCGACATCGTGCGCGCCGGGGCGCCCCGCACGCTGGTGTACGATCTGCGATGAGCCGCCTGCGATGAGCCGCCGCCTCCCGGTCCTGCTCCTCGGCGCGCTGCAGCTCGCCGTTCCGGCCGTCGCCCGCGGCGCCGACGAGGCCACCGTCGCGCTCAACTTCCAGGACGTCGAGCTGCCCGTGCTGGCGCGCTTCGTGAGCGAGGTCACCGGCCGCAACTTCATCGTCGACGACCGCGTGCGCGGCAAGGTGACGATCATCTCGCCGACCCGCATCACGCCCGAGGAGGCCTACCTCGTCTTCCAGTCGGTCCTCCAGGTGAAAGGCTTCACGACCGTGCCGAGCGGCGGCTTCACGAAGATCGTGCCGGCGGATACGGCGCGCGAGAGCGCCGTGCCGATCGGCCGCGGCCGCGGCGACGAGTTCGTCACCCGCATCCTCGTGCCGCGCCAGGCCGAGGTCGCGACGCTGGTCCCGGTCCTCCAGCCGCTGGTGTCGAAGGAGGGCGTGCTCACCGCCTATCCCGACACGAACCGCATCGTCGTGGTCGACGGCGCCGCCAACGTCGAGCGCCTCGCCGCGCTCATGGACGAGCTCGACGGGCCGGCGGGCAGCCGCCACGTCGAGACCGCGTCGCTGCGCCACGCGCCCGCCGCCGACATGGCCGACCGGCTGCGCGACGCCCTCGTCGCCGAAGGCAGCGGTGCGACCTTGCGGGTGGTGCCCGACCCGCGCACGAACTCGCTGCTCCTCGTCGGCCCTCCGTCCGAGGTGCGGCGCGCCCGCACGCTGGTGGCGCGGCTCGACGTCGCGACCCCGGCGGTCGCCTCGCAGCTGCACGTCTACCGCCTCAAGTACGCCCAGGCCGACGCGCTCGTGCGCGTGCTCTCGCAGCTCCTCGGCCTGCCCGCACCGCCGCCCGAGCCCGAGAAGGCGCGCGGCAGCCTGCTCTCCCGCAGCCGCTCGAAGGAGATCGTCGTGCCCTACGGCTACGACGCCGGCCTCGGCGAGCCGCCGCTGCAGCCGCCGCCGGCGCGGGCCGAGCCGGTCAGCGCCGGGCACGCCGGCGCCGTCCCGCTCGAAGCGCCGGTGCGGCTCACTGCCGATCCGGCGACCAACGCCCTCATCGTGAGCGCCACCTCGGCCGACTGGCAGACGCTGCGCCGCGTGGTCGCCGAGCTCGACGTGCGCCGCCGCCAGGTCTTCGTCGAGGCGATCATCGTCGAGACCACGGCCGACAAGCTGCGCGCGCTCGGCGTCGAGCTCCAGGGCGCGGCGTCGACCGGGGCGGGCGTCGGCATCGGGCAGGTGAACCTCTCCGCGCTCGGCACCGCGGTGCAGGACCCGACCTCGCTGCCGGGCCTGATCCTCGCCGCCGCCAGCAGCCAGACCGTGCGCCTGCCGAACGGCAAGGAGGTGCCGGCGTACACGGCGCTGCTCACGGCCCTGCAGACCGATAGCGAGATCAACGTGCTGTCGGCGCCCAACATGGTGACGACCGACAACGAGGAGGCCGAGATCGTCGTCGGCCGCAACGTCCCGTTCGTCGCCAGCCGCGCGACCAGCGCCTCGAACCTCTCGAACCTCTTCACCACGATCGAGCGCCACGACGTCGGCATCACGCTGCGGCTGACGCCGCAGATCACCGCCGACGACTACGTGCGCATGACGCTGTTCGAGGAGGTGTCGGACATCGACCCCGTCCCCGATCCCGCCGTCGGCGACCCGAACCTCGTCGGCCCGACCACCACCGTGCGCTCGGCGAGCACCGTCGTCGGCGCGCGTCACGCGCAGACGGTGGTCATCGGCGGGCTCCTCGCCGACACCATCCGGCTGCGCGACCGCGGCGTGCCGTTCATGCAGGACATCCCCGTCCTGGGCGCCCTCTTCCGCCGCGAGGAGCGCACGCGCGTGAAGACGAACCTCCTCGTCTTCCTGACCCCGCACGTGCTCGCCACCGACGCCCAGCTCACCGAGCACGCCCGCGCGCAACGCGAGCGTATGCCGCGCCTGCTGCGCGACGGCTCGATCATGCGCGGCCCGACCTGGGACGACCCGCCGCCGCCCGACGCGGGCGACTGGCCCGACGACACCCCGCCCACCGAGGCGCCATGAGCGCGCCCGTGCACGCGGCCACGCTGCCGCGGCGCGTGCCGCCGCCGCCCCGGCGCGCACGCTGCTCGCCGCCGTGCCGATGCAGTGGGCGCGCCGGCACCTCGTGCTGCCGCTCGCCGACGAGCCCGACGCCGTCCGCGTCGCGATCGCCGACCCGGGCTCGGCGCTGGCGGCGCTGGACGACCTGCGCTTCGTCTTCGGCCGCCCCGTCCGCATCCAGCGCATGGCCGCCGACGCCCTGCGCGCCGCCATCGACCGGGCCTACGACGACGCCGCCGGCGCGGCGGCGAGCGACGCCGCGCTCGGCGAGCGCCTGGAGCTGCCCGAGGCGCCGCTCGAGGACGTGCCCGACCTGCTCGAAGCCGGCGACGACGCGCCCGCGATCCGCTTCGTCAACGCCGTCCTCTGCGAGGCGGTGCGCGCCGGCGCCAGCGACGTCCACGTCGAGCCGTCGGAGCGGCGCGTGGGCGTGCGCTTCCGCATCGACGGCGTGCTGCACGACGTGGTCGAGGCGCCGCTCGCGCTGCACGGCGCGGTGGTCGCGCGGACCAAGATCATGGCCGGCCTCGACATCGCCGAGCGCCGCCTGCCGCAGGACGGCCGCATCGCCGTGCGCGTCGGCGGGCGCGACGTCGACGTGCGCGTCTCGGTCGTGCCCACCACCGGCGGCGAGCGCCTCGTCCTGCGCCTGCTCGACCGCGCCAGCATCCGCCGCGACCTCGGCGCGCTCGGGCTCGGCGCCGCCGCCCTCGCCGGCTTCGAGACCCTGCTCGCCCGCAGCCACGGCTTCGTCCTCGTCACCGGGCCCACCGGCAGCGGCAAGACGACGACCCTCTACGCCGCGCTCGCACGTCTCGCCGCCGGGACGCGCAACGTCCTCACGATCGAAGATCCGGTCGAGTACCGGCTCGCCGGCATCGGCCAGATGGAGGTGCGCCCGCGCATCGGCCTCGACTTCGCCGCCGGCCTGCGTGCGATCCTGCGGCAAGACCCCGATGTCATCCTGGTGGGCGAGATCCGCGACCGCGAGACGATGGAGATCGCGATCCGCGCCGCGCTGACCGGGCACCTCGTGCTCGCGACGCTGCACACCTCGGACGCCGCCGGCGCCCTCACGCGCCTGCTCGACATGGGCGCCGAGCCCTACCTCGTCGCCTCGGCGGTGACCGGCGTGCTGGCGCAGCGTCTCGTGCGCGTACGCTGCGCCGACTGCGACGGCCGCGGCTGCGGCGGCTGTCGCGGCACCGGCTACCGCGGTCGCACCGGCCTCTACGAGCTGCTGCTCCCCGACGACGGCCTGCGCGCGCGTCTCCTCGAGCGCGCCGACACGGCGACCCTGCGCCGCCACGCGGGCGCCGCCGGCCTGCGCACGCTCGACGACGACGGCCGCGACAAGATCGCCGCCGGCGTCACCACCGCCGCCGAGGTGCGCCGGGTGATCGAGGACGGCGAGGTGCGCGGCTGATGCCCGTCTTCGCCTACCGCGCCTTCACCGACGCCGGCCGCGCCACGCAGGGCGTGATCGACGCCGACAGTCGCCAGGGCGCGTGGGAGGCGCTGCGCGCCCGCGGCGTCTTCCCAACCGTGCTCGACGAGAGCCGGGCCGCGGGCGGCGGCCGCGTCGCCGCGGCCGAGGTCGCGGGCCTCCTGCGCCAGCTCGCGGTGCCGTGCGCGGCGGCGTGCCGCGCTCGCCGAGGCGCTGGAGGACGCCGCCGCGGCCACCCGCGAGCGCACGCTCGACGCGGCCCTGACCCTGGCCCGCGCCCGCGTGCGTGAAGGCGGCACGCTGGCCGACGCCTTCGCCGCCAGCCCGCACGTCTTTCCGCCCGCCTGGTGCGCGCTGATCCGCGCCGGCGAGACCGGCGGCACGCTCGGCGACGTCCTCCTGCGCGTCGCCGTCCACGCCGAGGCGATGGCGGCGCTGCGCGCGCGCCTGCGCGCCGCCCTCGTCTATCCCGCCGTGGTCGGCGTCGTCACGCTCGGCACGCTGGTCGCGCTGCTGGTGTGGGTCGTGCCGCAGATGGGCGCGCTCGCGGCCGAGACCGGGGCACGCCTGCCGCCGGCGAGCCGCGCGCTCCTCGCGCTCGCGGGCGGGCTCGAGGCGACCTGGTGGCTGGCGATCGCCGCCGTCGCCGGGACGGCCGCGCTCGCGACCTGGCTGCGCACGCCCGCCGGCCGCGCGCGGCGCGACGCCCTTCGTCCGCCTTCCCGTCGCCGGTCCCATCGCCGTCGCCGCCGCGCACGCCCGCGCGCTGCGCACGCTCGGCACGCTGCTCGCGAGCGGCGTGCGGCTGGAGGACGCGCTCGAGCTGGCGGCGGCTGCGACCGGCGGCGGCCCGGCGGCCGACGCCGTGCGGGCGGCGCGCGACGCCGCCCGCACCGGCGGGGCGCTCGCACCGGCCCCAACGCGCATCCCATCGTGGCGCCGTCGGTCGTGCGGCTGGTCGCCACCGGCGAGCGCGGCGGCACGCTGCCCGAGGCGCTCGAGCACGCGGCAGCGGCACAGGACGCGGAGGTCGAGCGCCGCGTGGTCGCGGCGACGGCGCTGCTCGAGCCGGCGCTCGTCCTCGCGCTCGGCGCCGCGGTGCTCGTCGTCGTGCTGACGGTGCTGGTCCCGCTCCTCTCGCTGGATCCGTTCACCACCCCATGAGACACGCGCGCCCCAGCCCCCGCCGCGCCGGCTTCACGCTGCTCGAGCTGTCGCTCGCCCTCGCCGCCACCGCGGCCTTGCTCCTGCTCGCGGCGAGCGCCGTGCGCGAGGCCGACGCCGCGCGGGCCCGCACGGCCGCGCGCACGGCGGCGCTGGCGCAGACCGAGGACGCCCTCCAGGCGCTGCGCGACGACCTCGCCGCCTGCGTCGTCGAAGCCCTTGCCGTGTCGGGCGCGGCGCCGGCGACGACCTTTTGCCTCGCGCTGCGCGAGCCGGTGCCGGCGGTGGTCACCTGGGGCCCGAGGACGGCGCGCTGGTGCGCCGGGCACGCGTCGGCCGGGGCGGCGGCGCCGCGGGAGCCCGACGTGCGGCCTGCAGGCGTCGTGACGGGCTGCGGGCTAGCTGCGCGGGCGCCGACGGTTGGGCGCCTGACTGCACCGGCGCCGTTCGCGCCGTCGCGTCGTGTCGAGGTCCAGCTTTTCTCGGCGAGCGGCGCGCCGCTCGCGGTCCACGTGCGCCTGCGGGACGACAGGGCTGACGATGGCGCGGCGCCTGGAGATCGGCCTCGACCTGGCCCCACGCGCTGCGCATCGCGCGCGCCGAGCGCACGCTCGGCGGCGGCTGCGGCCGCTCGGCGTCGAGCGGCACGCGGCGGTGCCGACGACGGCGACGCGATCCCCGCGGCGCTGGCCGCCGAGCGACCCGCGGCGGTGCACGTCGCCCTTTTGCGCCCCAGCGTGTGACCCACCGCATCCTGGAGCTGCCCTTCGGCGATCGCAGCCGTCTCGCCGAGGTCGCCCCGCTCGAGCTGCTGGGACGCCTCCCTTCCACGCCGGACGGCACCCGCGTCGCGAGCACGCGGGTCGACGCCGGCGCCGGCCGCGGCCGCGTCCTGCCGCCGCCGTGCGCGACGCGGACCCTCGACGCGATCCGCGCCCGCCTTCGCGCGCGCCACGGTTCGCCTGCCGGCCGCATCGAGTCCTCGCGCCGCTGCCGGCCTGGGTTGAGCCGGCGCGCGGCTCGCCGACGCGACCCTCGTCGTCGCCGCCGACGGCGCGCACAGCGCCGTCACCTGCCGGCGCGCCGGGCGACTCACCGCGCTGCGCGGGCTCGACGCAGCCGACCTGCGCTCGCGGCCGAGCTCGCGTGGACGCTGGCCGCGCTCTCGACGCGCCCGGCGCCGCTGCTCGTCGCCGGCCTGGACGCCGGGGCGCTCGTCGCCGCCCTCGACGCCGCCGGCCGCGCCGCGCCGGCTCGCCGACGCGCTCGACACGGCCGACGCGACGCCGGCGCGGTCGCGCTCGGCCTCGTCACCGACGCCGCGGTCACCAGCGCCCGTCCTGACCGCCACCCCGCGGGCGGACGCGGCTGGCGCCCGCGCCTGCGTGCCGTCTCGCCGTCGCCGCCGTCCTCCTCGGCGTCCTCGACCCGCTTCCGTGCACGTCGACCTCGCCCGCCGCGAGGCGGCGCTCGCGCGCGCGGCCGACGCCGCCGCCGCCGCGGCCCTGCCCAACGTGCCGCCGGCCGAGGCGCGCGCGCGGCTCGGCGAGGCGTCCGAGCTGCGACGCCGCGTCGGCACGCCGTCGCACTCCGTGCTGGAGGTGCTGCGCGACCTCAGCAGCCGCGTGCCCGCGGCGTTGGCGCTCGATCTCGACGAGGTCGGCATCGACGGCGAGACCGTGCGCATGCACGGCCGCTGCGCCGCGTTCGACGCCGTCGACGCGCTCCGCCGCGCGCTCGCGGCGTCGCCGTTCGTGCGCGAGGTGATCGCGGAGGAGACGCGCAGCACCGTCGACGGCCGGGGCGTGGAGTTCCGGCTGCGCATCGAGCGCTGGGCGGGAGGGGCACCGTCGTGAGCGTCCTCGTCGCCGGCCGCAGCTGGCTCGCCGGCCGCGCCCCGCGCGAGCGGGCGCTCGTCCTCGCCGTCGCCGGGGCCGCCGCGCTCGGGCTCGCGCTGCTCGTCGCCGGCGCGGTGCGTGACGACCTCGCGGCGCGACGGGGACGCGTCGAGGCCGCGATGCGCGAGCTGGCGCGCATCCGGGCGCTCGCCGCCGAGATCGCCGCGACCCCGGCCGCGGGCGATCCCGTTGCCGCCGGCTCGCTCCTGACGCGCCTCGAGACCACCGCCGACGCCGTCGTCGGCCGCCAGCGCATCGCCGGCATGGCACCGGTCGCCGGCGGCCGGACGGCGGGCGGGCTGCGCGAGGAGGGCGTGACGCTGCGGCTGGCCGGCGCCTCGCTCGACGAGACGGTGCGCCTGCTGCACACGCTCGGCGAGGCCAGCCCGCCGCTCGGGGTGAGCCGCCTCGACCTCCAGAAGCATCCCGACGACGGCCGTCGCTTCGACGTCGTGCTCGAGATCCGCACGCTCGTGCGCGATACCCAGCCGGGAGTCCCCCGATGAGATGGCTGCGCCGCTTCCTGATCGCGCTGGTGGTCTTCACCGTCGTCCTGGCGGTCACCTTCCCGACCGACACGGTGATCCGCTGGGTGCTCGATCGGGTGATCCCGCCCGGCACCCAGGTCCTCACGTTCTCGCACGCGCGGCTGCGCCCGTGGGGCATCATCTTCGACGACCTCGTCGTGCGCTCGCCCGAGGGTCGCGAGGTGCTGGCGGCGACGTACTTCCGCTTCCGGCCGTCCTGGCTCGCCTTCCTGCACGACCCCCTCGGGCGCCCCTGGCACGTCAGCGCCGAGATGTGCCTCGGCGAGATCGGCGGCTCGTTCGACCTGCAGAACAACGTGCGCACGTTCGACGTCGACTGGAAGAACGTCGACCTCGCCACCTGCCTGCCGATGTTCGGCCAGCCGCTGCCGCTCTCGGGCCGCACCACCGGCGAGACACGCCTCGTCCTGCCGGTGACGAGCCCGGCGGAGGGCGACGGCGAGCTCGAGATACGGCACGTCACCTTCGAGCCGCCGCTGCCGCAGTTCGAGGACCTGCCGCTGCGCGCCGACCGCGCCGGGCTGCGCTGGACGCTGAAGGATCAGCGCCTCGTCGTCGGCGACGTCGGCGCCGAGGGCCCCGACCTCCAGCTGACGGCCCAGGGCGAGATGCGCCTGGCGCAGAGCTTCGAGCAGAGCACGCTGCGCCTCCGCGTCACGCTGACGCCGCAGCCCGGCGCGCCGCCGCGTCTCCTGCGCCTGCTCGAGAACCTGCCGCGCGGCGCGAACGGCACGCGCGACTTCCTCATCGTGGGGACGCTCAATGTGCCCGAGATCGCGCGCCCGTAGCCGCGGCTTCGGCCTCGTCGAGGTGCTGGTCGCCTGCCTCGTGCTCGCCGCGGGGGTGACCGCGGCGCAGCGCCTCGTGGCGGCCCGCGTCGACGGGCTCGCGCACGACGCGGCGCGACTGCGGGCCGCGCGGGCCGCCGAGGGCGTCCTGACGGCGGCCGCGCTCGCGACGCCGGGCCCCGGGACCCATCCGGGCAGCGTCCAGGGGCTGCGTGCCGAGACCGAGATCGCCGGCACGCCGCACCCCGCCCTGCGCCTCGTCCGCGTGCGCGTCTGGCCCGACGACGGCGGCGAGCCGGTCGAGCTCGTGGAGGTGATGCGTGTCCCGCCCGGCTGAGCGCGGCGCCGCGCTGGTCGCCGTCACGGCGGCGCTCGCGGCGCTGGTCGTGGTCGCGCTCGGCGTCCTCGCCGGCACGCTGCGCGCCGAGCGCCGCACGCGTGCCGCGCTGGCGACGCTCCAGGCCGACGCCCTCGCGCGCTCGGCCGCCGCCACCGCCGCCGCCCTGCTCGCGGACTGGACGGCGCTCGACCAGCCCGACGACGTCCACGCGCCGTGGGCGCAGCCGATCGCGCCGCAGGAACTCGGCGGCGGCCGCGTCGAGGTCATCGTCGAGGACGAGGCCCGCCGCCTCGATCTCGGCACCGCCGAACCCGACGCCCTGCCCCGCCTGCTCGAGGCCCTGGCGCTCGACCGCGCGCTCGCCGACGCGATCGCCGACTGGACCGATCCCGACGACCGCCCGCGCCCGTACGGCGCGGAGCGCGCAGCCTACCGCGACGGCACGCCGCCGCCGAACGCCCCGCTCCGCAGCGTCGGCGAGCTCGGGCTCGTGCGCGGCGTCGACGCGCGCACGCTGGCGCGCCTGCGGCCGTTCGTCACCGTCGCCGGCGAGGCCGGCGTCAACCCGAACACGGCCCCGCGCGAGGTGCTGCTCGCCTGGCTCGGCGACGCCGCCCGCGCCGACGAGATCCTCGCCCGCCGCGCGACCGTGCCGATCGCCTGCGACGATCTCCCCCGCTGCACGACGCGCGCGCGCAACTTCGCGCTCGCGATCACCGTGCGCGTCGGCTCCGTCCGCCGCCGCGTCGACGCCACGGTGTGGGCCGCGGCGGGACGTGCCGACGTGGTGGCCTGGCGGCTGGTGCCGCCGCCGGCGTAGCCGCCTACGCGCCGCGCAGCGGCGGCAGGCCGAAGCGCTCGCGCAGGATCCGCAGCAGCGCGGCGTTGTCGCCGTGGCCCGTCCGGCGCGCCGAGATGCGGCCGCGGATCGGACGGCCGAGCAGGTAGAAGTCGCCGAGCACGTCGAGGATCTTGTGGCGCACGAACTCGTCGGCGAAGCGCAGCGGCGCGTTCACGACGCCCTCGTCGCCGACCAGGATGAAGTTGTTGAGCCGTCCGCCGGCGGCGAGACCCATCGCCTCGAGCGTCTCGATCTCCTTCACGAAGCCGAACGTGCGCGCCGGCGCGATCTCGTCGCGGAAGGCCTCGGGACCGGTCAGGCGGAAGGTGTACTCCTGACGGCCGACGGGCTGTGGGTAGTCGAGGACGTAGTGGACCTCGAAGCAGTCGGCAGGCTCGATGGAGATGCCCTTCTGGCTCGGGTCGTCGGAGCCGACGGCGTAGCGGCGGTCGACGGCGAGCTCCTCGATGGTGGCGTCCTGGTCGACGATACCGCCCTCGGCGACGAGGTCGCAGAGCTCGAGGGCGGAGCCGTCGAGGATCGGCACCTCGGCGTGCATCTTCACGAGCAGATTCGTGATGCCGTGCGCGTGCAGCGCGGCCATCAGATGCTCGACGGTCTTCGCGACCATGCCGCCGCGCACGAGCGTCGTCGCATAGCCGGTCGAGTCGACGTGGTCGACGAGCGCGGGAACCGTGTCGGCGCTCGTGATCGCGCCGAAGACGATGCCGCTGCCCGGGGGCAGCGGCTGGAGGATCACGCCGGTACGGACCCCCGAGTGGAGCCCCTGGCCGTTCACCACCACGCTGCGGGCGATCGTGCGCTGCGGCAGCGCCCGCGGCGGCGCCACGGCGGGCTCGCTGGCGGCGGCGAGCGGCTCGACCTCGGCGACGGCCGCCTCGGCGAGCGGGCCGCCGAGCGCGCGGCCGACGACCTTCAGCAACGCGTCGAGCTGGAACGGCTTCTCGAGGAAGTCGAACGCGCCCAGCTGGATGACGCGCACGGCGGTCTCGATCGTGCCGTGGCCGGAGATGACGATGATGGGCAGCTCGGGCACCTGGCTGCGCATGCGCTGCACCAGCTCGACGCCGTCCATCTCCGGCATCCAGATGTCGACGATCGCCAGGCGCGGCACCTGGTGCGCGAGCGCATCCAGCGCCGCGCGGCCGTTGTCGGCCTCCACCACGTCGAACCCCTCGTCCGTCAGCACGCCGCGCAGCGTCTGGCGGATCTTCGCCTCGTCATCCACCACCAGGATCGTCTCGGACATCGTTTCTCCTTCCCTCAGGACCCGTATGCCCCATGGCGCGCACGCGCCACCAGCTGGGCGGGGTCGGTCCGCACCGGGAACTCCATCACGAAGCGGGTCCCCTGCGGGGCGTCCTCGCGGACGCGGATGAAGCCCTTGTGGTCGGCCACGATGGCCTGCACGATCGCGAGGCCGAGGCCGGTGCCGTCGGGCTTGGTCGAGTAGTAGGGCTCGAAGAGGCGCGCGCGCGCCTCGGCCGAGAGGCCGACGCCGTCGTCGGCGATCTCGAGCCGCGCGATGCCGAGCCCGGCATCGTACGTGGTCTGGAGCGACACGCGGCGGCGCTCGCCCGGCTCCGTCGCGGGGCGGGCCGTGCAGGCGGCGACGGCGTTGTCGAGGATGTTGATGATGGCGCGCTTCAGCCCCTCGCGGTCGAGCTCGATCGGCGGCAGACCGGCGTCGGGCGTCCACACGAAGTCGATGGCGGGATGGCCTTCGCGGAACAGAACCAGCGCGTCCTCGACGACGCGGTTCAGGTCCTGGGGCGTGTGCTCGGCCTGCGGCATGCGCGCGAAGGTCTGGAACTCGTTGACCAGCGCCTTCAGGTCTTCCACCTGCTGCACGATGGTGCGCGTGCACTCGTCGAAGACGCCGCCGTCGCGCAGCGTGGGACCGTAGCGCCGGCGCAGGCGCTGGGCGGCGAGCTGGATCGGCGTCAGCGGGTTCTTGATCTCGTGCGCGATGCGGCGCGCGACCTCGCGCCACGCCTCCATGCGCTCGACGCGCAGGAGGTGCGTCACGTCCTCGAGGAAGAGCAGCAGGCCCTGCGTGTGGCCCGCCTCGTCGACCAGCGGCGAGCCGGTGAGCAGCACCGCGAGCTCGCTGCCGTCGGGGCGGCGGAGCGCGAGCTGCTGCTCGTGCTTGGTCGGCGCCGACGCGAGCAGCGCCCCGACCTCGTCGCGCAGCGCGCGGTGGACGTCGCCCTCGAGCAGGCTCGTCAGCTGGCGGCCGATGACGGCGCCCGGCGAGAGTCCGAGCAGCTGGCGCCCGGCGCGGTTGATCGTGGTCACGCGGCCGGCGGGGTCGAGCGCGATGACGCCCGCGCCGATGTTCGCGAGCACGGTCTCGAGCGCGCGGCGGCGGGCGTCGAGCTCGGCGCGGCTCGCCTTGATGTCGCCCGTCATGTGGTTGAACGCCTTCACCAGCGTGCCGAGCTCGTCGTCGCCTTCGCCGGGTATGCGGAGGTCGAGGTCGCCTTGGGCGACGGCGCGTGTGCCTTCGGCGAGACGTTGGATGGGCACCGTGATGCCGCGTGCGACCCAGAGCCCCACCCACGTCGCCGAGAAGAGGACGACGAGGCTCACGAGCACGAGCGTGATGGTGTAGGCGGTGCGGATCGGGCGGCGCTGGATCTTGAGGCGCAGGTACTCGCCGAACGAGCGGTCGATCTCCTCGCGGCGCTTGACGACGCTCTTCGGCACCCAGGCGTCGACCACCACGACGGCGACGATGCGCCCGCCCTCGTCGACCGGCACGGCGGCGCGGATGACGTCGGCCTGGCCGACCGCGTCGACCGCCGTCGCCTCCTCGCCGTTGAAGGCGCGCTTCACGAGCGGCGACCACGGCTCGGCGCCCATCTTGCGCTCGGGCAGCTTCGGGCGGCGGCTGCGTGCGAGCGGCTGGCCGTCGGCGAACACCTCGAGGAGGTCGACCTGGTACTCCTCGCGGCGCTCGGCGAGGAACTGGCGCAGCGCTTGCCGGCTGCCCGGGTCGAGGAGCTTCGAGCCCGCGAGCCGCGCCGCCGTCTGGCGTGCGAACCCGAGCGAGTTCGCGGCGAGATCCTCGTAGTAGGCGTGCGCGACGTCGAGCGAGCCCTCGAGCGCGCTCTCGACCTGATCGTTGAACCAGCCCTCGATCGAGTTGGAGACGAACACCTGCGCGACCAGGAAGAGCAGCGTCGCGGGCAGCAGCGCGATGCCGATGAACGCCACCACGAGCCGCGTGCGCAGGTGCGAGCCGAGGATGCGCCGGCGCCGGTCGAGGAACAGCTTCACCAGGTTCCGGCCCACCAGGAAGACCAGGAGGACCAGGAGGATCAGGTTCAGGTTGATGAGGAGGACGAGGATCGCGTCGGTGCCGAGGGAGCCGCTGCTCGCGAACTGCGGCAGGCGGGTCTCGAACAGTGCGAACGCGATGACGGCCAGCGCCGTGGCGAGGATGATCCCCGCCTCCCGCCAGCGGCGTCGCACGTCCGGGGCGGACCCCGGCTCGGCTGACTCCGACATGAGCCGCGCGATGATAGGGGGGCGAGGGGTCGAAGGCAAGGCGCCTTCGAGCAGGTAACTGTGCGTAAAACCTGAAAACTCGACTCGCTAGCGGCGGAAGAGCAGGTTCAGGAGGAGGGTCAGGACGAGGCTCACCACGATCGAGGTGACGATCGGGAAGTAGAACGTGCCCCGCTCCCGCTGCACCACGACGTCCCCCGGCAGGCGGCCGAGCCATGGGAAGCGCGCTCCGACGAGCAGGAGGACGCCGATCGCGATCGCGACCACCCCGAGCAGGATCAGCACGCGTCCGACGTCCTGCACCGCTCCGGCTTGCCAGCGCCCCGGGGCCGCGGCAAGCCGCCTGTAACCTCCGGACCGCCCCGCGCGTGGAGTGGGCAGAAGGAGGAACGACCCATGGACGACTACATTCCTGCCGCGGACTGCGCGGTGATCGGCGGCGGCCTTTCCGGCCTCGCGGCGGCGGCGCTGGTCGCCCGCGGCGGCGCGCGCGTCGTGCTGCTGGAGCGGGCACCCGCCCCCGGCGGGCGCGCCGCGACCCGCGTCGAAGAAGGCTTCCACCTGAACCTCGGCCCGCACGCGCTCTACCGCGGCGGCCCGGCCGAGACGCTGCTGCGCGAGCTGGACGTCGCCATCGACGGCGGCATGCCGCCCGTCTCGGGGGCCTTCGCGCTCGACCGCGGGCACACGCACGCCCTCCCCGGCGGCCTCGTCTCGCTGCTCACGACCGGCCTCTTCGGCCTCGGCGCGAAGCTCGAGACGGCACGCCTGCTGGCCGGCCTCGGCCGCGTCGATCCCGAGCCGTGGCAGGCGCGGCCGCTCGCCGAGTGGGTGGCGACGAGCGTGCAGCATCCCGACGTGCGCCGCCTCGTGCTCGCGCTGACGCGCGTCAGCAGCTACGCCAACGCGCCCGACGCCCACAGCGCCGGCGCCGCCATCGGGCAGCTCCAGCACGCGCTCCGCCGCGGCGTCCTCTACCTGCACGGCGGCTGGCAGACGCTGGTCGACGGTCTGCGCGACGCCGCCGTCCGCGCCGGCGTCGAGATACGCACCGGCGCCGCGGCGACCGCGCTCCTGCGCGACGCCGCCGGCGACGTCATGGCCGTCCGCCTGCGCGACGGCACGACGATCCCCGCCCGCAGCGCCATCCTCGCCCTGCCCGCCGCCGACGCCGCGCCGCTTCTCCCCGAGGGCGAGGTGCGCCGGGCGGCGGCGGAGGCCGTCCCCGTGCGCGCCGCGTGCCTCGACGTCGCGCTGCGCGCGCTGCCGCGGCCGGGCGCCGTCTTCGCGCTCGGCGTCGACACGCCGTCGTACCTGTCGGTGCACACCGCGGTGGCGCGCCTCGCGCCTGCCGGCGGCGCCGTCGTGCACGTCATGCGCTATCTCGAGCCCGATCCGCCGCCGGCGAAGGTCGTCGAGCAGTCGCTCGAGGCGACGCTCGACCTCGTCCAGCCGGGATGGCGCGCCGCGGTCGTCACGCGGCGCTTCCTGCCGGGCATGCTTGCGGCCAGCGCCCTCGTGCGCGCCGCGCAGGGCGGCCTCCGCGGCCGTCCCGGGCCGCAGGTCACCGGCGCCGCCAACTGCGCCGTCGCCGGCGACTGGGTCGGGCCCGAGGGCTGCCTCGCGGACGCGAGCCTGGCGAGCGCGCGGCGAGCCGCGGCTCTGGTGACGGCGCGCCTGCGCCCGGCGGCAGCCGCCGCATGACGGCGCCCCCGGCAGCGGCGGCGGACGCGGTATTCGCTGCGCACGAGCGCCACCTCTGGGCGCTGTGCTACCGCATGTCCGGCGTCGCCGCCGACGCCGACGACCTCGTGCAGGAGACGTTCCTGCGCTTCGTCGAGCGCCCGCCGCGCGACCCGGCGGGGCCGCTGCGCCCCTGGCTGGTGCGGGTGGCGATGAATCTGGCGCGCGATCTCCTCCGTCGTCGGCGGCGGCGGCGCTACGTCGGCCCGTGGCTGCCGGCAGCCGTCGAGACGGATGCGGCGGAGGCGTCCGTGCACGAGCCGTCGCACGAGCCGGCGTCGACCGAGGGCCGCTACGACCTGCTCGAGAGCGTCGGCTTCGCGTTCCTGCTCGCGCTGGAGGCGCTGACGCCGCAGCAGCGCGCCGTGCTGCTTCTCCGCGACGTGTTCGATTATCCCGTGCGCGCCGCCGCCGCCGCGCTCGGCACCAGCGAAGCGAACGTGAAGGTGCTGCACCACCGCGCCCGCCGCCGCATGGCCGCCTACGACCGTACCCGCCGCCCGCCCACGCGGGACCTCGCCGACGCCACCCGGGTGGCCCTCGTGACGTTCGTCGCCGGCATCACGCGCGGCGACGTCGCCGCGGTCGAGGCGCTGCTCGCCGCCGACGTGCGCGCGATCAGCGACGGGGCCGGCGAGTTCCATGCCGCGCGGCGCATCGTCGTCGGCCGCACGCGCGTCGCACGCTTCTTCATCGGCCTCGCCCGCCGCCGGCCGGCGACGCTCGCCACGACCCTCCGCACGGTGAACGGCCTGCCCGCGCTGGTCGTCGAGTTCGGCCCCGGGCTCCGCGGCGACCCGCCCCGCGGCGTGATCCGGCTCGACCTCGACGCCGACGGCCGCATCGCCGCGGTGCACGCCGTCCTCGCGACGCGCAAGCTCGCGGCGGTGCGCTTCGCCGACCCGCCTCCCGTGGGTCGGTAGTCGCGCTCGGGCCGCGCGACACGGGTGCTAGCCGACGCGAACCGCCGCGGAGCCGCTCACGGCGCCGGCGCGCTCCACAGCGAGACGCCCACGCCGCGCCCCGGCCACTGGCGCTCGCGCACGTGGCCGGTCGCGCCCAGACGCGCCTCCAGCGCGTCCAGGTCCGAGCCGCGGTCGGCGCGCCCGACGCGGACGTGCGAGGTGACGAGCCAGACCCGGGGCTCGGCCGCGAGCGCGGCGACACGGCCGGCCACCGGCGGCGACGCGCCGACGGCGGCGAGCTCGTCCACGATCAGGACCTGCCGCGGGCGCACGCCGGCGGGCTGGCGGGCGAGGTAGTACGCCAGCGTCGCGCAGCCGGGCGCCGTCCAGCAGGTGTAGACGTCGCCGGGCTGCGCCCCCGCGGCGATGACGCGGGCCGCGCCGCGCCAATCCTCCTTCGGCATGTGCTTCCACAACCGCTCCAGGCCCTGCGCCTGCACGGCGAGCAGGGCCGCGAGCAGCGCGCCGCACAGCGGCCAGGCGCCGAGGCGCGCGACGCCGGCACCGGCCAGCAGCGTCGCCGCCGGCAGCGCCACCAGGAGATAGCGATCGAGGAACACCGGCTTGCGGAACGAGACGAGCCACGCCAGCAGCGGCGGCAGGGTCGCCCACGCGACCACCAGCGCCGTCTCCCACCGGCGCGTGCCGTAGAAGACGCCGGCGGCGCCGAGCAGCCATGCGAGCGCCGCCAGGGCGAGGCCGAGCGTCTCGCCGTAGCCCGAGAAGCCCAGCAGCACCCAGCGCACGTCGCCCGCGGTCGGCGGCCGCAGCCAGTCGATCTGGCCGGCGTCCTGGGTGAGGACGAAGCCGATGAGCGGCAGGGCGGCGACGACGATCAGCGCCGCCGCCGGAGCGACGTACCGCCACGGCACGCGCGACGGCCCGCGCAGCAGGATCGCCACGCCGTGCGCGACGCCGACCAGCGCCGCGAAGAAGTGCAGGTAGAGCCCGACCACGAGCGCCCCGGCCCACGCGGCCCAGGCCGCCGGGCGACCGCCGTCGAGCCCGCGCACCAGCGCCAGCGTCGCGAGCGTGACGGCGAGCATGACGACGCCGTAGGTGCGCGCCTCCTGGCCGTACTGCACGGCGAGCGGATGCGTCGCGAACAGGATCGCCGCCGCGCCGGCCGCCACGCGGCCGAGGAGCCGGCGGCCGAGCCCCCACAGGACCGGCACGGTCGCGATCACCGCGGCGCCCGCCAGCCCCCGCACCCACGCCTCGGAGTCGCCGCAGTGCAGCCACAGGCGCAGGAGCAGGTAGTACAGCCCGGCGTTGATCTCGCGGGTGCGCACGATCCGCCACAGCTCGTCGGCCGGCGCCCGGGCGAAGTAGACGCTCAGCCCCTCGTCGAACCAGAGGCTCTTCTCGCCGATGTCGTGGAGGATGCACGCCGCCGCCAGCAGCGTGGCGCCGAGCGGCACGAGGACGTCCGCCGCGCGGCGCGCGCTCAGAGCAGCTTGCCCTGGACGGGCGCGGCAGGCGTGCCCGGACGACGCCCGAAGTGCTCCCACGCGAGCACCGTCGCGACCCGACCCTTCGGCGTGCGCGCGAGGAACCCCTCCTGGATGAGGAACGGCTCGTACACGTCCTCGATCGTGTCGCGCTCCTCGCCGATGGCCGCGGCCAGCGTGTCGAGCCCGACGGGACCGCCGGAGAACTTGTCGATGATCGTGAGCAGCAGCGCGCGATCCATGCGATCGAAGCCGGCCTCGTCGACGTCGAGCAGGCGGAGCGCGTCGCGCGCGACGTCGCGCGTGACGCGGCCGCTCGCCCGCACCTCCGCGAAGTCGCGCACGCGGCGCAGGAGCCGGTTGGCGATGCGCGGCGTGCCGCGCGAGCGGCGCGCGATCTCGGCTCCGCCGTCGGGATCGAGGGCGACGCCCAGGATGCGCGCCGAGCGCACGAGGATGCGCTCGAGATCGGCGGTGGCGTAGAAGTCGAGGCGGAAGGTGGCGCCGAAGCGATCGCGCAGGGCCGAGGTGAGGAGCCCCGCGCGTGTGGTCGCACCGACGAGACAGAAGCGCTGGAGCGGCAGGCGGATCGAGCGCGCGGTCGGCCCCTGCCCGACCACGAGGTCGAGCTGGAAGTCCTCCATGGCCGGGTAGAGGGTCTCCTCGACGACGTGGCTCAGGCGATGGATCTCGTCGATGAAGAAGACCTGCCCGCGCTCGAGGTTCGTCAGCAGCGCCGCGAGGTCGCCGGGGCGCTCGAGCACGGGGCCCGAGGTCGGCCGCACGGCGGCGCCCAGCTCCGAGGCGATGACGTGCGCCATCGACGTCTTGCCGAGCCCGGGCGGCCCGCACAGCAGCACGTGATCGAGCACGTCGCCCCGCGCCCGCGCGGCGGCGATCTGCACGCGGAGGTTCTCGCGCACGTGCTCCTGCCCGACGTACTCGTCGAGCGTGCGCGGCCGCAGCGGCATCTCGCTGACGAGGTCCTCGTCGAGCGCCTCGGGAGCGATCGGGCCGTCGGTCGCGCGCGCAGCCATCAGCCGCCGAGCCCCTGGAGCGCCGCACGGACGACGTCCTCGAGCGTACCCTGCGTGCGGCCGACCTGGCGCACGGCACGCTCGGCCTCGCTGCGCGCATAGCCGAGGTTCACGAGCACCGACACGGCCTCCTCCGTTTCGCCGCCGGGCGCGTCGAGCGGCAGGCGCGGCGAACCGGACGAGACGGCCAGCGCCGCCGCCGCCTCGCGGCACTCGACGACGATGCGCTCCGCGGTGCGCCGGCCGATGCCCGGGATGGCCTCCAGTCGCGCGCGGTCGCCGGCCGCGACGGTGCGCGCCAGCTCGTCGGCGGGCATGCCGGAGAGCACGGCCAGCGCGAGCCGCGGGCCGATGCCCTTCACCCGCCGCAGGAGATGGAAAAGCGTGCGCTCCCGCGCCGTGCCGAAGCCGAAGAGCTCGATGGCGTCCTCGCGCACCTCGGTGTGGATCAGGAGGTGGACCGCCTGCCCGACGGGCGGCAGCGCGGCGAGCGTCTGGAGCGACACGTGGACGGCATAGCCGACGCCCCCGGCGTCGACCACCACGAGGTCGGGCTCGCGCTCGAGGAGCGTCCCGGCGAGACGTGCGATCACCGCCGCACCCCCGCCCGCGCCAGCGCGGCCAGGTACGGCGCCTGCTGGAGATGGCAGAGCGCGAGGGCCAGCGCGTCGGCGGCGTCGACGGCGGGACGCTCGCCGAGGCGGAGCATCGCGGTCACGCCGCGGCCGACGCTGTCCTTGTCGGCGCCGCCGTGGCCGACCGCGGCGAGCTTCACCTGCGCCGGGGCATACTCGTGCAAGGTCACGCCCGCGGCGGCGACCGCGGCCAGCACCGCCCCGCGGGTCTCGCCGAGCCGGAACGCGCTCTGCACGTTGCGTGCGACGAACGCCCGCTCGAGGGCCACGGCGTCGGGCGTCCACTCGCGGACCAGCACGGCGATGGCCGCGTGCAGCCGGGCGAGACGCGGGGCGACGGCGTCACGCGCGTCGAGCACGATCGTGCCGCTCGCGACGTGGCACAGGCGCGACCCTGCCTGCTCGACCACGCCCCACCCCGTCCGCCGGGACCCGGGGTCGATCCCCAGTGCCCGCACCGCCACCTCCCCGCCGCGACCGCGGCGTCAGGCCGAGAGCCGCTCCAGCTCCTCCGCCGCGATGTCCGCGTTCGACGACACCTTCTGGACGTCGTCGTGATCGTCGAGCGCCTCGAGCAGGCGCACCATCTGCTCCGCCGGCTTGCCGGTGATCGCCTGCGTCGACGAGGGGATCATCGTCACCTCGGCCGAGGCGAGCGCGACGTTCGCCGCCTCGAGCGCCTCCTTCACGCCGACGAAGCCCTCCGGCGTGGTGTAGACCTCGAGCATCTCGCCCGCGTCGGTGACGTCCTCGGCGCCCGCCTCGAGGGCGATCTCCATCACCGCGTCCTCGTCGATGCCGGCGCGCTCGACGGCGATGAGGCCGCGCTTGGTGAACATCCAGCCGACGCTGCCGGTGGTGCCGAGATTGCCGCCGTGCTTGTCGAAGACGTTGCGGATCTCGGCGACCGTGCGGTTGCGGTTGTCGGTGACGACCTCGACCATCACCGCGGCACCGCCCGCCCCGTACCCCTCGTAGATGATCTCCTCGTAGCTGACGCCCTCGAGCTCCCCGGTGCCCTTCTTGATGGCGCGCTCGATCGTATCGTTGGGCATGCTGCTCTTGCGCGCCTCGAGGACGGCCGTGCGCAGCCGCGGGTTGCCCTTCGGGTCACCGCCGCCCATGCGCGCGGCAACCGTGATCTCCTTGATGAGCTTCGTGAAGACCTTACCGCGCTTGGCGTCCTTGGCGGCCTTCTTGTGCTTGATCGTGCTCCATTTGGAATGGCCCGACATGAACGCCTCCGAACCCGGCGGCGCGGCGCACGCGCTCGGCCGGCAGAATGGGCGGGAGGTAGCACAGGGCCGAATGCGGAACAACCTCGCGACCTTGCGCCCTGGGTACGGCGCGGGCACAATCCCGCCCGGATGTGGTGGGGTGGAGCGGCGGGGCTGCTCGTGGCGGTGCTCGTGGCGTCGGGCTGCTCGCTCGGCGGACGCGCGACGCCGCCGCCCGTCATCGGCGGCACGCAGGAGGGCGTCGCGTCGTGGTACGGGCCCGGCTTCCACGGCAAGCGCACCGCCAACGGCGAGATCTACGATCAGCACGACATGACCGCCGCACACCCGTCCCTGCCGCTCGGCACGCGCGTCCTCGTGACGAACCTCTCGAACGGGCGCGCCGTCGAAGTACGCATCAACGACCGCGGGCCGTTCGTCGGGCGGCGCGTGATCGACCTGTCCTACGCGGCGGCGCGGTCGATCGACATGATCGGTCCGGGTACGGCCCGCGTACGCATCGGCGTCATCACCAACGACACCGACACGCGCCTCGCCGCGGCGACACCCGCCGCCGGCATCGTCCCCGCCGCCGCCCGGCCGCGCACGGTGCCGCCCGCCGCGCAGGTGCCGTCCGAGCTGCCGCGTGCCGCCTTCGTGGTCCAGGTGGCGACCTTCAGCGACCCGAACAGCGCCGAGCACCTGCGCCGCACGATCGCGCTCCGCTTCCCCGACGCCTACGTCGATCCGCTCGACACCGCCGACGGCCGCTACCATCGCGTACGCATCGGGCCCTACCCGCTCCGCCGCGTGGCGGTCGCGCGCGCCGAGCTGATCAACCGCCTCGGCTGGCCGGCGATCATCATGGAGCACCCCGGCCCGTGACCCGCGCCGCCCGTCGGGCGGTCGTCCTGGTCCTGGTCGGCTGCGCGCTCGCGGGCACCGCCTGCGGTCCGGGTCCCGTCGTGCGTCGCGGGGTCGTGAACCCGAGCGCGCTGCGCCAGGTCGAGGACCGGCTCGTGCGCGCGCGCGGCCTGCCGCTGCGCCAGCCGGTCGAGACCCGTGCGCTCGACGACGCCGCCCTCTCCGCGGCGCTCGCCCAGGAGCTCGACGCGAGCTTCCCCGGCAACGACCTCGCGACGCTCGAGGCGGTCTACGTCCGGCTCGGCCTGCTGCCGGCCGGGACGGCGCTGCGCCCCGCGCTGCAGACGTTCTACGAGGGCCAGGTGGCCGCCTACTACGATCAGCGCCGCAAGCAGCTGACGCTCGCGAGCGGCCAGCTCGAGGAGGCCCGGGCCGGCCTCGGCCTCCTCACGACGCTCACCGGCCGCGACGTCGTCGGCGAGACGTTCGTCGCCCACGAGCTCATGCACGCGATCCAGGACCAGCACTGGCCGCTCCCGCTCGATCCGGAGCCGCTCGTCGACGCCCATTCCGATCGGCTGCTCGCCCGCCGCGCGCTCCTCGAAGGCGACGCCGTGCTCGCGTCGCTGGCCGCGCTCGCCGGCACGCTGCCGGACGACGACGCCCGCGCCGCGATCCTCACCGCGCTCGATCGGCTACCGGACGAGCTCGCGACGACCTACCCCGACGTGCCCGCAGTGCTGCGCGAGCAGCTCGCGTTCCAGTACGCGGCCGGCGCGCACTTCGTCGACCGCGGCCTCACGCTCGGCGGCTGGGCCGCCGTCGACCGCGCGCACGACGACCCGCCGACCTCGACCGAGCAGATACTGCACCCCGAGCGCTACTTCGCCGAGCGCGACCGTCCCACCGCGATCACGCTCGGCGGCACCGCCGACCTCGAGCGCGCCGGCTGGCAGAAGCGCCTGGAGGACACGCTCGGCGAGCTCGACGTCGCGATCCTCGCGACGCACGCGCTGCCGCCCGGCGAAGCGGCCGAGGTGGCGGCCGGCTGGGACGGCGATCGCCTGCGCGCGCTCCAGCGCGGCGACGATTGGCTGCTCGTGTGGATGACGACCTGGGACTCGCCGGCGGACGCCGCGGCGTTCGCGGCCGCGGCGCCGCGCCTCGTCCCCGGCGCGGTCGTCGACCATCGCGGCGAGCGCGTGCTCGTCCTCGTCGGCGACGGCGGCGACCGCGATCTGCGCGCGCGCGTCTGGGCGACGACGCGCTTCGCACCCGAGTGAGCGGCGGCGCGTCAGGCCGGGCGCCAGCGGCCGTCGGCGGTGACCGCTGCGCCGCCGTCGCGTGCAAGCTTCGTGAGATGCGCCTGCACCGTCAGCGCCGCCGCCCAGCGCAGCCCCGGGTGCAGGTCCGGGTAGCAGTGCGCGACGAGCGCGGGGATCGTCTCCACGCCGGCGGCGACCGCGGCCGCGATCTGCGCCTCGCGCGCACGGCGATGCGCCAGATACCGGTCCAGGACCGCGGTCGGATCGGCGAGGGGCGGCCCGTGCCCCGGGAAGATCGTCGCCGCGCCGAGCCCGCGCAGCCGCTCGAGCGACGCCAGGTACGCCTGCATGTCGCCGTCCGGCGGCGCGATGACGGTCGTGCCCGTGGAGAGGACGGTGTCGCCGGTGAACAGCCAGCCGCGCGTGGGCTCGAAGAGGCAGCAGTGCCCCGACTCGTGCCCGGGCGTGTGGACGACGCGCAGCGTGCCCTCGGCCCACGGGATCTCGTCGCCGTCGTGGAGCAGCCGCTCCGGCGCGAGCGGCGTCCCGGCGACCGCGAACGCCGCCCGGCTGGCGTGGAGCGCGACCGTGCCGCCGCAGCGGGCGCGCCATGCCGCAGCGCCGCCGACTCGGGCAGCCCGTGGTGCCCCGTGCCGCCGATCGGGCCGCAGCGGGCGCGCCATGCCGCAGCGCCGCCGACGTGGTCGGGGTGCACGTGCGTCAGCACGAGTCGCCGGGGGCGCGCGCCGCTCGCGTCCAGCCGGCGGACGTTCTCGGCGTCGAGCGGCGCGCAGTCGATCTGCACGGCGGCGTCGCCGTCGCCGAGGACGTACTGGTTCGTGCCGGGCCCGGTCATGAGCCCGGGGTTCGGCGCGAGCACCACGCGCAGGCCGGGCGGGAGCGGCGTCGGGCTCATGCCGTCCGCCCGCCGTGCAGCAGCCGCAGCGCGACGCGCGCCAGACGGCCGACGCCCGGCACGCGCAGCATCCCGTCGCGCAGACGCACGGTGAGCGAGCGGCGCAGCGCGGCGTGCTCCTCGGCCAGCTCGTGGTGGCGACGGGTCAGGCGCTCGTGGCGCTGGCCGAGCGCGTGCAGCTCGCCGAGCAGCCGCTGGCGCTCGTTGCCGGCGTCGCGCCGGTCGGCGCGCAGGCGGGCGACGTCACAGCGGAGCTCGTCGCGCGCCGCCGCCGGCCGCCTCCGCCGCCGCCAGCCGGCCGTCGTGCCGCTCGCGCGCCAGCGCGTCGGCCTCGCGCTGCAGCCGTTGCTTCACCATCGCACCGAGCCACGCGAGGTAGGACGCCGTGGCCGCCCCTTCCGCCGCCGCGTCGACCGGCAGCGGCGCCGCGACGGCCTCGCGATAGAGGCCCTCGAGGACGTCGATGGCGGCGTCGAGCCCGGCCTCCGCGCGCACCCGGCGCGAGACCTCGGCGACGTCGGCCGCGTTCCAGCGCGCGATCTCCGCGGCCAGCAGCTCCGGTGTGAGCGGTCGCCCGAGCGTCCGCACGCCGAGGTTCAGACGGCGCAGCGCCGCGAGCACGTCGCTGGTGACGAGGCCGCCCGTGCCGCGGGCGTCGCACAGGATCACGCCGGCGCCGACCGCGAGCGCTTCGAGCGCCGAGCGCGCCTTCGCGAACACCAGATCGTAACGCGGCAGCAGCGCCTCGGGCGCGGGCGTCGGGTTTCCCGCGCCGTAGCCCACGACGTCGACGACCGGCACGCCGGCGCGCGCGCAGGCCGCGCGGACGACCGGCACCCAGGTGTCCTCGCTCGCCGTGTAGCCGAACACGAGCGCGCGCTGCGGCCGCGTGGGCGGCGGCGTCGCACGCGCCGGGAAGCGGTGCAGATCGACGAAGTTGAGCAGCAGGCGCGTGCGCGCCGGTGCGATGCCGTGCTCGCAGACGAGGCGGTCGCGGCACACCTCGTCGACGGCCACCCAGGCGTGGATGCGCGGATGGAGCGGCGGCGCCTCCTGCCACGGCAGCCAGCCGTGGCACACCGAGATCGCCGGGACGCCGGGGAAGCGCAGCAGCGCGCTCATGGTTTCGAGGTGGTGATGCCCGTGGATCACGTCGGGCGGCGTGGCGAGCGCGCCCAGCTCCGAGACGACCGGGACCGTCGCCCGCCGCAGCTCGTCCGCCAGCTCGCCGAGGACCGGGCTGTAGACCACCGGCCGGTGGCCGCGCGCCTGGAGCGCGAGCGCGACGTCGCGCACCCACAGCTCCGTGCCCGCGCGGATGGCGAGCGCGCCGTTGGTGAGGAGCACGCGCAGCGAGGTCGCGTCCGCGCTCACGCCGCCCCCCTCGTGCGCTCCAGCGCCGCCGCGAGCGGGCGGACGTGCTCGTCCTGGCGGATCACCCGCGTGTAGACGCCGCTCGCCACGCGCACCGCTCCGTAGGCTTCGTAGAGCACCTGCGCCGGCAGCACCGCGGGTCCGGCCGAGACGGGACGCAGGCACTCGCCCAGGTGCGCCGCGACGCCGTCGCGTGCGAGCTGATAGGCGACGTCCGCCGCCAGCTCCGGATAGTCGCGCACGGCGGTACGCTTGCGGGCGAGCGCGTCGCCGTCGAGCAGAAAGGTGATCGCCCCCGGCGGCGGCGCCGGCTCGGGGGGACCGTCGAGAAGGAAATCGAAGCGGCGCGGCGGCCCGCCGCCGCGCCGCCGTGCAGCGACGCGCGCGGCGGCATCGGCGAGCAGCCGGCACACGTCGTGGGCCGGGTTCGTGCCCTCGATCGCGTCGCTCGCCAGCAGCGTGACGCCGGCGGCGGCCAGCGCATCGCCGAGCCGCGCGACGAGCGCGAGGAACGGCGCGTGGTCGCCGGCGAGCAGCGCAGCGTAGAGCGCCCGGTCGGTGAACGGCGCCTGGATCGGCCCGAGGGTCGCACCGGCGTGCGCGAGCAGACGGTGCATCGACGCCAGACGCGAGACGCCCCCCGCACCCGATCCGTCGGTGAGCACGCAGACGAGGGGCCGCGTCTGCTCGACCCAGTGCCAGACGCGCAGCTCGTGACCGGGATGCGCGACGAAGAGCGCGGTGCGCTCGGAGGTCACATCGGCTCCGGCTGCCCGAGCAGCGCCGCCGCAGGTCGCCCGAGCCGGCGCTCGTTCGTGTGGCGCATCATCGCCGCGGCCTCGTCCCAGCGGACGTCGTCCGTCCCGCAGCCGCGGGCGGCGACGCGGCCCGACGGCTGCTCGATCGCCGCGTCCAGACCCGTCTCCTCCCGCACCTCGCGTACGGCCGCCTGCTCGTCGTGCTCACCCGCTTCGACATGCCCGTTCGGGAGGCTCCAGACGAGCGCACCGTCCTCGAGTCGCCGCCGGGCTGCCGGCGGCACGCGCCGGCCGGCGCCCTCGCGGCGGTCGACGAGAGCGCCCGCGGACACCTCGCGTGGAGCGGCCCCCGCCGGGCTCAGCCGCGGCGGTCTGTCGCGTCTGCGAGCCACGCCAGGTACGGCGCCGAGCCGGCTTCGACCGGCAGCGCGATGATCTCCGGAACCTCGTAGGAGTGCAGGGCCCGCACGCGCGCCTCGACCGCGGCGAGGTCGGCCGCGCGCGCCTTCAGGACGAGGAGGTACTCGGCCGCGTCCTCGACCGCGCCCTGCCAGCGATAGATGGAGCGCACCGGCCCGACCACGTTGGCACAGGCGACGAGCCGCTCGCCGACGAGCGTGCGCGCCAGCCGCTCGGCCTCCTCCGCGCTGCCGGCGGTGACGAGCACGACGACGAACGGCGTCACGACCGAGCCTCCACCGCGACCGGCGCGCGCGGCGGCCGCAGGCGCGCCAGCACGGCCTCCCAGTCGAGCGGCGCCGCGGGCGGCGTGCCACGGGGCGCGCGGCAGGTGCGTCTTCACCCATTCGATCCAGCGCGGGCCCGGCACCGGCGGCAGCAAGCCGGCGTCGCGCAGCGGCAGCGCGAGCCGCCGCGCCGCCGCGCTCTCGAGGAGCCCGCGCCGCACGCAGTCGGCGAGCGAGTTCTCGAGCCGGCGCGGCGTGTAGCCGCTGCGCGCGACGAGGGCGCGCGCGACGGCCGCGACGTCCTCGACCGCGAGCCAGCCGTCGGCGGCCAGCACCACCGCGGTCTGGAAGTAGTTGAACGTCGGCACGAGCCGCGGCCCGAGCAGGCGGAAGACCGCCGGAGGCGTGCGCCGCTCGAGGTTGATGAAGAGGCGCTCGACGCCGCCGCGCCCCTGCGCTTCGCGCGCGAGGCCGACGACGGCGAGCACCGCCTCCGGTGCGACGCCGAGGCGGGCCAGGATCGGCGTCAGGTCGTCGGGTGCGAGCGTTCCGGCGAGCACGTCGGCGTAGAGCGAATACGTGAGCGGGTCGGACTCCCAGTCGTCGCCGAAGAGGAGCTCGCGCGTCTCCGCGGGGACCGCGAGCCGTCCGGCGAGGAGCTCGCGCAGCTTGAAGCCGACGTGCTCGCGCAGGCGCGTGAACTGCCCGCGGGTCAGATGCTGGAGCTGGTCCTTGAAGACGATGCCGTCGTAGGGAACGCCGTCGAGTGCGAGCTTGTCGCGGATGGCCCTGCCGATCTGCGGCGGGCTCGCCGACACGAAGTGGATGCCGATCGCGCGCCCCGTGCGGGACGCCGCAGCCTTGAGACCCTTCAGCACCTCCGGCACGCCGGGCACCTCGACCTTGTCCTCGCCGCGCTCGCGCACGGTGCGCCAGAGCTGGCGGAGCGTATCGAACTCGCTGCGCAGGTAGGTCTTGTCGAGGTCCCAGCGGCAGAGCAACGGCGGCGGAAGCGTGCGGCGGCGCAGGAGGCTCATCGCAGGGCTCCGAGGGCGTCGGCGATCTCGGCGGGCACGCGGTCGCGTACCGCCTTGGCCGCGACCTTGACGGCGTTGCCGAGCGTCTTCGCCGCGGCGTCGTGATGGCAGGTGAGCAGCAGCTGGCGGAAGCCGAGCACCGGCGCACCGCCGTAGCGGCTGTCGTCGGTGAGCTGCTGGGCGCGCTCGACCCCCTGCGAGAGGAGGCGCAGCCCCACCCGCCACATGAGCCGCCGCTCGGCCGCCGCGCGCGCGACGTCGTCGAGGATCGCCGCCACGCCCTCGAACAGCTTGATCGCCACGGCGCCGACCATGCCCTCGCACACGACCACGTCGGCGGTTCCACGCACGAGATCGTCGCCCTCGACGTTGCCGACGAACTGGAGGCTCGGCTGCTGGCGCAGCCGGCGGTGCGCCTCGATGAGCACCTCCCCGCCCCGCGTCTCCTCCTTGCCCATGTTGAGGAGCCCGACGCGCGGGCTCGGGATCTTCGAGATGCGCCGCGCCCACGCGCCGCCCATGACGGCGAACTGGACCAGCTCGGCCGGCTCGCAGTGCACGGTCGCGCCGGTGTCGAGAAGGAGCCCGAGCGGATCCTGGCCCGGATACTCCGTGTGCCGCGGCAGAACGCCGGCGAGCGCCGCGCGGCGAATGCCCGGAAGCAGCTCGAAGTGGCGCGTCGCGCCGAGAATCGCCGCCCCCGGGTTGCCCGCCGACACCAGCGCCTCGGCGCGGCCCTCGGCCACCGCACGCAGGCCGACGAGGAGCGACGCGTCCTTGCGCAGGCGCAGCGCCTCCTTGGGGTCGTCGTCGCGGGCCAGCGCGTCGCGACAGTGGAGGACGCCGATGCGCTCCGGATTGTAGGCAACCTCCTCGAGCGCGGCCTGGATGCGGGTCTCGTCGCCGACCAACAGGCAGTCGATCTCCGTCTGGAGCGAGATCTCGGCCACGCCACGGACAGCCTCGACAGGCGCCCGCTCGCCGGCCATCGCATCGACGGCGATGGTCGGCATCAGCCCCGCTCCTGTGCGAGGCGCTCGCGCAGCGCCCGCGGCGTCACGCGGTGCGCGAACGCCATGCGCCCGTTCACGAGCAGCACGGGCACGTCGAGCCCGTAGCGCGCCGCCAGCGTGGCGTCCCCGTCCACGTCGATCTCCTCGAGCACCGCGCCGAACTCCGGGCCCACCGTGCGCACCACCGCCAGCATCTCCTCGCACAGATGGCAGTCGGTTCGGCTGTACAGCGTGAGCCGCATCCCCATCCTGGTTGACACCCCGCAGGGCCTCAAGTACAGACGGCGGCTCGGCGCGGCAAGCGCGCGCCGCCTTCCCTGCATGAGCTACGCCGTCATTCGTACCGGAGGAAAGCAGTATCGCGTCGAGCCCGGCGCCCTCGTGCGCGTCGAGCGCCTCGAGGGTGAGATCGGCACTGCCGTCGAGTTCGGCGAAGTGCTGCTGTCGGGCGACGGCGACACCGTGCGCGTCGGCGCTCCGATGATCGACGGGATGGTCGTCCGCGGCCAGATCGTCGCCCAGGAGCGCGACAAGAAGGTGCTCATCTTCAAGAAGAAGCGCCGCAAGAACTATCGGCGGCGCCGCGGACACCGGCAGTATCTCACCACCGTCCGCGTCACCGAGATCGCCTGAGGAGCACGCCCCATGGCTCACAAAAAGGGACAGGGCTCCAGCCGCAACGGCCGCGACTCCAACGGGCAGCGGCGTGGTGTGAAGGTCTACGGCGACCAGCACGTGATCGCGGGCAACATCCTGGTGCGGCAGGTCGGCACCCGCATCCATCCCGGCCCGAACGTGGGCGTGGGCCGCGACTGGACGCTGTTCGCCCTCGTCGAGGGCACGGTCAAGTACGAGCGCATGGGCAAGGACCGCACGCGCGTGCGCATCGTCCCTGCCGCCGCCCCGAGCTGACGGCGCCCCGCCCGTCCGGGCATCTCGGTCACCGGCGGCGGACCGCTCGGAGCATCGCCAGGGCGCTGGCGTCCGCACGTAGCGTGATCGTGCCGATGACGTCGGTCACGAGGCTTCTCCACGCCCGGCGTCCCCTCGGGACCCCGCGGACCGGCCGCGCCGGCGTCACCCTTCGGGCCGGCGGTAGCCGTCGCGCCCCGCGGTCCCGGTGGGCCGACGACGCCGAGCCGAAACGCGGAGCCGTTCGAGGCGGATGGGTACCCCGGGGCGGCCGCGAGCTCCGTACCCTTGGTGCCCCCGGAAGCGTCGGCTACGATGCCCGCCGGCCATGAAATTCGTCGACGAGGTACGCATCAAGGTCGAGGCCGGCGACGGCGGCGACGGATGCACCAGCTTCCGGCGGGAGAAGTACGTCCCGCACGGCGGCCCGAACGGCGGCGACGGCGGCAGCGGCGGCAACGTCGTGCTGCGCGTCGATCCCGGGCTCGCCACGCTCGTCGACCTCTCCTACCCGCAGACGCTGCGCGCCGGGCGCGGCGAGCACGGGCGCGGCAAGGACCAGTACGGCGCCGGCGGCGCCGACCTCGTGCTCCGCGTTCCGCCGGGCACGCTGGTCTACGACGCCGACACCGAGGAGCAGCTCGCCGATCTGCGCGCCGCCGGCGACGAGGCGATCGTCGCACGCGGCGGCCACGGCGGCCGCGGCAACATGCACTTCGCGACCGCGACCAACCGCGCCCCGCGCCGCTCCGAGCCGGGCATCCCCGGCGAGAGGAAGACGCTGCAGCTCGAGCTGCGCATCCTCGCGGACGCCGGTCTCCTCGGCTTTCCGAACGTGGGCAAGTCGACGCTGATCCGCGCCGTCTCGGCGGCACGCCCGCGCGTCGCCGACTACCCGTTCACGACGCTCGTGCCGCACCTGGGCGTCGTGCGCATCGACGAGGACGCCAGCTTCGTGCTCGCCGACGTGCCGGGTCTGCTGCCCGGCGCGCACGAGGGGCACGGCCTCGGTACGCGCTTCCTGCGCCACCTCGCGCGGACGGCGGTGCTCGTCCATCTGCTCGACGTCTCCGGCATCACCGGGCGCGATCCGCTCGACGACTACGACACGCTCTGCCGCGAGCTCGCGCTGGCAAGCCCGGCGCTGGCGGCGAAGCCGCAGATCGTCGTCGCGGGCAAGCTGGACCTCGCCGAGACGCGCGAGCGTCTGTCCGAGGTCACGGCACGCTTCGCCGCGCGCGGCATCGAGCTGCTCGCGGTCTCGGGCGCCACCGGCGAGGGCACGCGCGCGCTCGTCGCACGCGTCGCCGCCGCCGTCGCGGCCGCCCGGCGCGCGGCCGTCGCGGCCGACGCAGCCGCAGAGCCCGCATGAGCGTCGACACCGAGCAGGTCGCGCACAAGGCCGCCCTCCTGCGCCGTGCCCGCCGCATCGTGGTGAAGGTGGGCAGCAACGTGCTCGCCGGCCCGACCGGGCTGCGCCTCGCGCGCGTGCGCGGGCTCGCGACCGACATCGCCGCCGCAAACGCCGCCGGGCGCGACGTCGTCCTCGTCAGCTCGGGCGCGGTCGCCGCGGGGGCCGCCCGCCTGGGCGGGCGCAAGGGCCGCCTCGAGTGGCGTCAGGCCGCGGCCGCCGTCGGCCAGCCGGCGCTGATGGCGGCCTACGTGCGCGCCTTCCGTCGCCATACGCGCGAGGTCGCGCAGGTCCTGCTCACGCACGCCGACCTCGCCGACCGCCGCCGCTACCTCAACGCGCGCCATACGCTGCGCACGCTGCTCGGCCTCGGCGTCGTGCCCATCGTCAACGAGAACGACACCGTCGCGGTCGAGGAGCTCCAGCTCGGCGACAACGACAACCTCTCGGCGCTGACGGCGACGCTGGTCGAAGCCGACCTGCTCGTGATCCTCTCCGACGTCGCCGGCGTCTTCGACGCCGACCCGCGCCTCGTGCCCGGGGCGCAGCGCCTGCCGGTCGTCGCGGCGACCGATCCGCGGCTCGGCCAGATCGCCGGCCCGGCCCTCCCGGGCGTCGGCACCGGCGGCATGGCGTCGAAGGTGGCGGCGGCGCGCAAGGCCGCGTGGGCCGGCATCTCGACGGTGATCGCCGACGGCTCGCGGCGCGGCATGCTGGGCGCGGTGCTCGATCCCGCCCGCGAGGTGGGGACGCTGCTGCTCGCCGACGGCGATCGCCTCGCGCGGCGCAAGCACTGGATCGCGCACGCGCTGCGGCCGGCAGGCACGCTGCACCTCGACGCCGGCGCCGAGCGCGCCCTCGCCCAGGGCGGGCGCAGCCTGCTGCCGTCGGGCGTGCGCGACGTCGACGGCACCTTCGGCGTCGGCGACTGCGTGCGCTGCGTCGGTCCGGGCGGCGACGAGGTCGCGCGCGGCCTCGTCAACTACGCCGCCGGCGACGTCGCCAAGATCATGGGTGCGCACACGCGCGAGATCGAGAAGCGCCTCGGCTACAAGGGCAGCGACGAGGTGATCCACCGCGACGATCTCGTCGTGCTCGCCGCGCGCGCCGCCAGCTGACGCCGCGCGCCTGGCGCGCGGGCCGGCGTCTTTGCTAGCAGTCGCGGCGATGCGCTTCGCCGTCTCGCTGCCGACCGACCGACTCGCCCACGCCCCGGAGTTCGTCACCGGGGACGCCGTCGCGGAGATCGCGCGTGCCGCCGAGGCGTGCGGCTTCGGCGCCTGCTACGTGACCGACCATCCGTTCCCCCCGCACAAGTGGCTGCACGGGGGTGGCCACCACGCGCTCGATCCGTTCGTGGCGCTGTCGTTCGCGGCCGCCGCGACGACGACGCTGCGCGTGCAGACGCACATCCTCGTCGTGCCCTACCGCAACCCGTTCGTCGCCGCGAAGGCGATCCTCAGCCTCGACGTGCTCTCGGGCGGGCGCGTCACCGTCGGCGTCGCGGCCGGCTACCTGAAGGGCGAGTTCGCCGCGCTGGGGGCCGACTTCGAGGGCCGCAACGACGTCACCGACGAGTACCTGCGCGCCATGACCGCGGCCTGGGCCGGCGACGACGTCCACTTCGAGGGTCGCGGCTACGCCGCGCGCGGCAACAGCACCGGCTTCCGTCCGGTGCAACGGCCGCGGCCGCCGATCTGGGTGGGCGGCAACAGCCGCACCGCCATCCGCCGCGCGGTCGCGCTCGGCGACGGCTGGGTGCCCTTCCCCAACACCGCCGCGATGGCGCCCTTCACGCGCACGCCCGTCCTCGAGACCACGAGCGATCTCGCGCAGCGTCTCGCCTTCGCACGCGCGTACGCGGCCGAGATCGGCCGCACCGCACCGCTCGACGTGTGCACGGCGCTCCTGCCGACGCACGACGCGCCGCCGGCCGACACGCGCGAGCGCGCCGCGGCCCTCGAAGCGCTCGGCGTCACCTGGCTGACGGTCGGCTTCCCGGCGGAGACGCGGCGCGACTACCGCGCAGCGATGGAGCGCTTCGCACGCGAGGTACTCGCGCCGTAGCCGTCAGACGCGCGGCACGACCTCCTCGCCGAAGCGCTGCAACATCGCCTCGCCGGCGAACGAGATCACGAGCTGCGCGATGCCCCACTCCGTGCGCCGGCGGCGGATCTCGGCGACGATCTCCTCGGGCGTGCCGAGGAGCATCGTCGGCGAGCGCAGCGTCGCCTCGATCGAGCCGCCGAAGAGACCGCTGAACATGATCGCCCGCTCCCGCGTCTCGTCGGGCGAGTCGGTGACCATGGCCGTGAAGCAGACGTTGCTGAGCGTGATCGTCTCCGGGTCGCGGCCCGCGGCACGCGCCTCGTCGCGTACGAAGGCGACGCGGGCGCGGAAGCGCGCGTCGGTGAACTTCGCCACCTGGTCGAGGGCGATGTAGCCCTTGCGCCCGGTCTCGGCGATGACGTTCACGATGTCGGCATGGCGCGCGGCGATGCGCAGAAGGCCCTTGCCGGCGCCGCCCAGGAGGATGGGCGGGTGCGGGTGCTGCACCGGCTTCGGATGCGCGATGGCGCCGCCCAGGCGGTAGAACTCGCCCTGGTGCGTCGTCGTCTCCTCGGTCCACAGGCGGCGCATCACGGCGAGCGACTCGTCGAGCATGCGCAGGCGCGTCGTGACGTCGGGGAACGGGATGCCCGTCATCTCGAACTCGCGCTCGGTCCAGCCGGCACCGATGCCGGCGACGACGCGACCGCCGCTCAGGTGGTCGAGCGTGGTGAGCGCGCGCGCCGTCTCCACCGGATGGCGGAAGAGGTTGCACAACACCAGGTGACCGATGCGAGCCCGCGTCGTGGCGCTTGCCAGGACGGCGGCGGCGAGCATCGGGTCCCACACGAGCGCGCTCGGGTCGTGCTGATGCTCCGGACCCTCGTAGAGATAGTGGTCGGGGAGCGCGAGGAAGCCGAAGCCGAGGCCCTCCGCCTGCTGCGCCACGTCGCGCAGGCGCGGCAGCTCGAGCGCGTTCACCTGGAGGCCGAATTCCATGCCGTCGGACGTAGACCGGGCGTGCGCGACGAGGCAACTGCGGTGGCACGGGCGGCAGCCCTGCGGTAGGGTCGCGCGCATGCTCCCGCCCCTGCCCGCCGACGCCGAGCGCGCCGCCGACGCGCTCTCGGCCGCGGCCCGCGACGCCATCCGCGTCCTCGCCGGCGCGTCGAGCGCCGACAAGGACCGCGCGCTGCGCGACGGCGCCGCCGGCCTGCGCGCGGCCGAGACGCGCCTGCTCGCCGCCAACGCCGAGGACCTCGAGCGCGGCCGCGCTGCCGGCGAGTCGGCCGCCTTCCTCGATCGGCTCACGCTGAACCCGGCGCGCATCGAGGCGATGGCGCGCGGCCTCGAGGAGATCGCCGCCCTGCCCGATCCCGTCGGCGAGACCATCGCCGCCTGGCGCCGCCCGAACGGGCTCGAGATCGACCAGGTGCGCGTCCCCATCGGCGTCGTGCTGACCATCTACGAGTCGCGCCCCAACGTCACCGCCGACTCGGCGGCGCTCTGCCTCAAGACCGCCAACGCGGTGCTGCTGAAGGGCGGCTCGGAGTCGCAGGCGACGAGCGGCGCCATCGCCGACGTGCTGCGCACGGCGGTGGCCGGCGCGGGGCTGCCCGAGGCCGCGGTGCAGCTCGTGTCGGGCGGGCGCGACGTCGTGCGCGGGCTCCTGCGCCGCGACGACCGCATCGACGTCGTGATCGCGCGCGGCGGCGAGGCGCTGAAGCGCACGATCATGGCCGAGAGTCGCATCCCGGTCGTGAAGCACTTCGAGGGCATCTGCCATCTCTACGTCGACGCCGCCGCCGACCTCGCGATGGCGGAGCGCATCTGTCTCAACGGCAAGGTGCAGCGCCCGAGCGTCTGCAACGCGCTCGAGAACCTCGTCGTGCACGAAGCCGTCGCCCCGCGCTTCCTGCCCCGCATGGTCGCGCAGCTGCGCGAGCACGGCTGCGAGGTGCGCGGCGACGCGGCGGTACGCGCGATCGTGGCCGACGTCGTGCCGGCGACCGACGCCGACTGGGACACCGAGTACCTCGACCTGGTGCTCAGCGTGAAGGTCGTGCCGTCGCTCGACGTCGCGCTCGACTTCATCGCCGCGCACGGCACGCAGCTCGCCGAGGCCATCGTCACCGACGACTACCGCGCCGCGGAGCGCTTCCTCCACACCGTCGACGCGGCCGCGGTCTACGTGAACGCGTCGACCCGCTTCACCGACGGCTACGAGTTCGGCTTCGGCGCCGAGGTGGGCATCAGCACCAACCGGCTGCACGCCCGCGGACCGATGGGCCTGCGTGAGCTCACGACCTACAAGTACTGCGTACGCGGGTCGGGCCAGGTGCGGGCGTAGCGAGACGGCCGGTGCGCGGCGGCATCGGCGTCCTCGGCGGCACCTTCGACCCGATCCACGTCGCGCACCTGCGCGTCGCGCTCGAGGTCCGGGAGGCGTGCGGACTCGACGAGGTGCGCCTGGTGCCCTCGGCCCTTCCCCCGCACAAGGCCGCCGCGGGCGTCTCCTCCGCGGCGCATCGGCTGCGCATGGTCGAGCTGGCGACGGCGGACGTGTCGGGGCTCGTCCCCTGGGACGTCGAGCTGCGCCGGAACGGGCCCTCGTACACCGTCGACACGCTGCGGGCGCTGCGAACGGAGGTGGGACCCGAGACCCGCGCGGTGTTCGTGCTCGGACGCGACGCGTTCGCGGAGCTCGACACGTGGCGCGAGCCGGGCGCGATCCTCGCGCTGGCCGACACCGTCGTGGTGACGCGTCCGCCGTGGCCCATGGGCCTCTCCATCGAGGATTTCCCCGTTGCCCTGCGCCATACCCTTGGTTATGATCGCGCCAGTGAGGCGATACGCCACGAGTCGGGTCGCGGGGTGACGTTGCTCCGGATCGCCGCGCTCGACGTCTCCGCCACCGACCTTCGCGCCCGCGTCGCCGCCGGGCGCTCCATCCGCTACCTCGTCCCCGACACCGTCGCCGCGTACGTGGCGCAGCACGGGCTGTACCGCCGCCGGGAGGGCCCCGGCCCCGCATGACGCTTTCAACCTGGGATCGCACGCTGGCCTGCGCGCGCGCCGCGCTCGACAAGAAAGCCCTCGACCTGGTCGTGCTCGACACCGCCGAGCTCACCTCGATCGGCGACTACTTCGTCCTCTGCAGCGGTCGCTCCGACACGCAGGTCCAGGCGATCGCCGACGGCATCCAGGCCGAGCTCACCGCTCAGGGCGTGCGACCGCTCTCGGTCGAGGGCTACGCGCACGGCCAGTGGGTGCTGATCGACTTCGGCGACGTCGTCGTGCACGTGTTCCAGGTGCCCGTGCGCGAGTTCTACGACCTCGATCGCCTCTGGGCGCGCGCACCGCGTGTCGAGCTGCCCGAGCCGTACCTGACCCAGGCCCGCAGTCAGAAGACCGGTACCGAGCACGCCTGAGACCGGCTGCGATGGCGTACTGGCTGGTCGCCACCCTCGCCGCCGGGCTCGCGGTCGCCGCGGGCTGGCTCTACCTCCTCAACGCGACCCCGGTGGTCCTCACGTGGGGACCGGAGCGCACCCTCACCCTGCCGCTCGGTGCGGTGGTGCTCGCGGCGTTCGCGGTGGGGGCGCTCGTCGTCGGCCTCGTCGCGCTCGCCGGCGCCCTCGCCCGCCGCTGGCGAGCTGTGCGGGCGCGACGACAGGCGCGCCGCGCGGCACGCCGCGAAGCCGCGACGGCGCGCGCCCAGGAGCTCGTGTGGACGGGCGAGTACGCGCAGGCACGCTCGGAGCTGCTGCGACGGCCGGACGAGCTGGCGGCCGACCGGACTCGGGTCGGCCTTCTCGCCGAGGCGCACCTCCACGAGAGCGATCCGGCGGCGGCGCGGCGCGTGCTCGAGGACGCGCAGGCGCGCCACGAGCCCGACGCCCACCTGCTCGATCTGCTCGCCACCGCGGCGCAGGAGAGCGGCGACCTGCGCGGGGCCGCGGAGGCGCTCGAGCGAGCCCGTCGCCTGCGCCCGGGCAGCCCACGCCTGCTGCGCCGGCTGCGCGAGCTGCGCGTCGCGAGCGGCGACTTCACCGGCGCGGTCGTCGCGCAGCAGGAGCTGCTGCTCGGCCTGCGTGCGCCCGCAGCGCTCGCGGCCGAGGAGCGCGTCATGCGCGGGCTTCGCTACGAAGCGGCGTGCGCCGAGTCCGACGAGCGCAGCGCGGCGAAGCGTCTCGCGGCGATCGCGGGCGAAACCCCCGACTTCACCCCCGCCTGGGTAGCGGCCGGCGACCGCTGGCTCGCGGCGGGACGCCCCGCCGTCGCGCGCCGCACGTGGCTGCGTGGCCTGCGCCGGTATCCGCAGGCGGTGCTCCTCGAGCGGCTCGAGCGTCACGACGACGCCCTGGGCGTGCCCGATCGCATGGGCAGCGTGTATCGCGCACTGCGACGCCACCATCCCGACGACGCGACGACGGCCCTCTTCCACGTCCGCTGGCTCCTGCGTCGCGACGCGCTCGACGAGGCGGCACGCGCGCTCGAGACGCTTCCGCCGGGCGCGCAGGACACGCCGGCGGCGGCGATCCTGGCCGGCGAGCTGGCTCGACGGCGCGGCGACACGGCCGCGGCGACGACCGCGTGGGCCCGCGCTCTCGGCCCCGACCTCGGGTTCTTCGCACCGCTCACGTGCGCGCGGTGCGGACATTCCACGACGCAGTGGGCAGGGACTTGCACAAGGTGTGGGGAATGGAACACCTTGCGCGCCGCCGTCGTGCAAAACTCCCTCGAAACGAGGTCGGTATGAGCCACGCTTATTCGTCCGGCAAGGTGATCTCAGGGCCCGATTCGTTGAATGCGGATCGTCACCTTGTAGACTGCGCGCGCTAACGCATGGCCCAGATATTCAAGCGGCGTTCGAACGTACTGGCACGGGTCATCATCGTCGGGGGCGGCGCCCTCGCAGGCGGAGCCCTCGTCCTCTTGATGACGGTGATCGCCCGATCGAGCTACGTGACGGGGCAGTTCGAGGCGATCGAGCAGCCGATCCAGTTCAGCCACAAGCACCACGCCGGCGAGCTCGGGATCGACTGCCGCTACTGCCACACCCAGGTCGAGCAGGCGGCCTTCGCCGGCATCCCGCCGACGAAGACCTGCATCAACTGCCACAGCCAGATCTGGACCGAGGCGCCCATCCTCGAGCCGGTGCGCGCGAGCTATCGCGACGACAAGCCGCTCAAGTGGATCCGCATCCACGACCTGCCGGACTTCGCCTACTTCAACCACAGCGTCCACGTGCACAAGGGCATCGGGTGCGCGACGTGTCACGGGCGCATCGACGAGATGAATCAGGTCTACCAGCAGAGCTCGTTGCAGATGGAGTGGTGTCTCGACTGCCACCGCAACCCGGAACAGTACATCCGGCCGCGCGACCAGGTCTTCAACATGGCGTGGCGTCCGGACGGTGATCAGCTGACCCTCGGTCGCGAGCTGGTGAAGGCCTACGACGTCCACCCGCGCACCGACTGCGACACCTGCCACCGCTAGCCCCGCGAGGAGACGACGTGAGCACCACCCCGACCCCGCCCGTGATCGACCTGGGCGAGATCCGGCGCCGCCTTCGTGAGGACGGCAGCCGTGACCCCTGGCGGAGCCTCGAGGAGGTCGCCGGCACCGACGAGTTCGTGCGCTGGCTCGAGGCCGAGTACCCGCGGCAGGCCGCCGGGCTCCAGCCCGGCGTCGAGCGTCGCGACTTCCTGAAGCTCATGAGCGCCTCGCTCGCGCTCGCCGGCGTCGGCGGCGCCTGCACGCGGCAGCCCGAGGAGCACATCGTCCCCTACGTGAAGCAGCCCGAGGGGATGATCCTGGGCGTGCCGGCGTACTACGCCACCGCGATGCCGCTCGACGGCTTCGGCGTCGGCCTCCTCGCCGAGAGCCACGAGGGCCGGCCGACGAAGGTCGAGGGCAACCCCGCCCACCCGTCCAGCCTCGGTGGGACGGACGCGGCGACGCAGGGCTCCGTCCTCGGCCTCTACGATCCCGACCGCTCGCAGGTGATCCTCAGCGCCGGGCAGATCCGCACCTGGAACGGCTTCCTCGCCGAGATGGCGACCGTGCGCCAGGCGCAGCAGCAGACCGGCGGCGCCGGGTTCCGCATCCTCAGTGGCACGGTGACGTCGCCGACGCTGGCCGGCCAGATCGAAGAGCTGCTCGCCGCGATGCCGAACGCGCGCTGGCACCAGTGGCAGCCCGTGACGCGCGACAACGCACAACGCGGGGCGCAGGCGGCGTTCGGTACCGACGTCTCCACGCACTACCGGCTCGCCAACGCGCAGGTCGCGCTCTTCCTCGACGCCGACGTCTTCGGCCAGGGCCCCGCCCGGTTGCGGCTGTCGCGCGAGTGGGCGCAGGCGCGCCGCCCCGCGAAGGGCAAGGCGCCGATGCGCACCTACGCCATCGAGAGCACGCTCACGACCGCGGGCAGCGTGGCCGATCACCGCCTCGCGGTCCGCGCCGCCGACGTCGAGGCACTCGCCCGCGCGCTCGCCGGCCGCCTGGGCGTCGCCGCCCGGCCGATCGACACGCCGGTCGTGAAGGCGCACGCCGCCTTCCTCGACACGCTCGCGAAGGACCTCGCCGCGCACCGCGGGGCCGCCGTCGTCATCCCGGGCGACGGCCAGCCGCCGGCGGTCCACGCGCTCGCCCACGCCCTCAACGCGGCGCTGGGCGCCGTCGGCCAGACCGTCGTCTACACCGAGCCGGTCGAGGCGCGGCCGATGAATCAGCTCGCGTCCCTGCGCGCGCTGTGCGCCGACATCGACGCCGGCAGGGTCGACTGCCTCGTCATCCTCGGCGGCAACCCCGTCTATACGGCCCCGGTCGACCTCGACTTCGCGACCCGCCTCCAGAAGATCCCGCTGCGCGTCCACCTGAGCCCGTACGACGACGAGACCTCGCTCCTCTGCCAGTGGCACATCCCCGAGGCGCACTACCTCGAGAGCTGGAGCGACGTGCGCGCCGACGACGGGACCGTCGCGCTGATCCAGCCCCTCATCGCCCCGCTCTACAACGGACGCACGGCGCACGAGGTGATCGGCGCCTTCGGCGACGCGCCGGCGCGGTCGACCTACGACGCCGTGAAGGACCACTGGAAGTCCGTGCGCGGCGAGACCGACTTCGAGACCTTCTGGCGCCAGGCGCTGCACGACGGCGTCGTGCCGCACACGGCGGCGCCGGCGACGGCCGTGGGCGTGGGACACTGGGACACGGGCGCGCTCCCGGCGCCCGCCGAGGGCCTCGAGCTCGTGTTCCGGAACGATCCCTACGTGCACGACGGCGCCTTCAGCAACAATCCGTGGCTCCGCGAGCTGCCCCGTCCGCTCACCAAGCTGACGTGGGACAACGTCGCGCTGGTCGCGCCGGCCACCGCCGAGAAGCTCGGCCTCGCGACCGAGAACCTCGTCGAGCTGAGCTTCGAGGGGCGGACGATCACCGCGCCCGTGTGGGTCCAGCCCGGGCAGGCGCCCGACTCGATCGCGATCCAGCTCGGCTTCGGCCGCACACGCGGTGGTCAGGTGGCGACCGGGCTCGGCTTCAACGCCTACGCCGTACGCACCGGCGACGCGATCGACTTCGGCGCCGGCCTCGCCGTGAAGAAGCTGAAGGGCAAGTACGTGCTCGCCTGCACGCAGAGCCATCAGCGCATGGAGGGCCGCCCGCTCGTCCGCTACGCCAGCTTCGACACCTGGCAGCGGGATCCGTCGTTCGCGCAGCACGCGGTCCACGAGCCCGGCCCCGACATGACCATGTACCCGAACTACGACTACAGTCGTGGGAACGCCTGGGGCATGACCATCGACCTCGGATCCTGCACGGGCTGCATGGCGTGCGTCGCGGCCTGCGTCGCCGAGAACAACATCGCCGTGGTCGGCAAGGAGATGGTCGCCTGGGGCCGCGAGATGCACTGGCTCCGCATCGACCGCTACTTCCACGGCGATCTCGACCAGCCCGAGGTCCTGCACCAGCCGGTGCCGTGCATGCACTGCGAGAACGCGCCGTGCGAGGTCGTCTGCCCGGTCAACGCGACGGTGCACAGCAGCGAAGGCCTCAACGACATGGTCTACAACCGCTGCGTCGGCACCCGCTACTGCTCGAACAACTGCCCCTACAAGGTGCGGCGGTTCAACTTCTTCCTCTTCTCCGACTGGACGACCGAGAGCCTCAAGATGGGCCGCAACCCGGACGTCACCGTGCGCAGCCGCGGCGTCATGGAGAAGTGCACGTACTGCGTGCAGCGGATCGAAGAGTCGCGCCACGCGGCGATCCGCGAGGATCGCGCGATCCGCGACGGCGAGATCGTCACCGCCTGCCAGCAGGCGTGCCCCTCCGACGCGATCGTCTTCGGCAACATCAACGATCCGGAGAGCCGGGTGGCCAAGCTGAAGGCCGACCCGCGCAACTACGGCATCCTCACCGACCTCAACACGCGCCCCCGCACGACCTACCTCGCGCGCGTGACCAACCCGAACCCGGCCCTGGCGCCGGCCACGGACGAGGGAGGCGGGCACGGACACGGCCACGCCGCCCCGGGAGCGCACTCGTGAGACCGGAGCCGCTCGTCACGACGGAGCCCGAGGCTCCCCCGAACCCGCTGATCGGACCGGGTCACACGATCCGGAGCATCACCGACAAGATCAGCGAAATCGTCTTGGGCGGGAAGACGCCCTACTCCTGGTTCATCGGCTTCGGCATCGGCTTCCTGCTGCTGAACCTGATGCTGCTCACGATCACGAACCTGCTCTTCCGCGGGATCGGCATCTGGGGCCCCAACGTTCCCGTCGGCTGGGGCTTCGACATCATCAACTTCGTCTGGTGGATCGGCATCGGCCACGCCGGCACGCTGATCTCGGCGATCCTCCTCCTGCTGCGTCAGACGTGGCGGCAGTCGATCAACCGCTTCGCCGAGGCGATGACGCTCTTCGCGGTGGCCGCCGCCGGCATGTACCCGCTGCTGCACACCGGCCGTCCGTGGCTCGACTACTGGCTGTTCCCCTACCCGAACACGATGGGGATCTGGCCGAACTTCCGCAGCCCCCTCATCTGGGACGTGTTCGCGATCTCGACCTACGCGACCGTCTCGATGCTCTTCTGGTACGTCGGCCTCATCCCCGACCTCGCGACGCTGCGCGATCGCGCGAAGAGCAAAGTGAGCGCGATGCTCTACGGCGCCTTCGCGCTCGGCTGGCGCGGCTCGGCGCGACACTGGTCGCGGTACGAGACGGCGTCGCTCCTCCTGGCCGCGCTCTCCACGCCGCTAGTGCTGTCCGTGCACACGATCGTGTCGTTCGACTTCGCCGTCGGCCTGATCCCCGGCTGGCACGCGACGGTCTTCCCGCCCTACTTCGTCGCCGGCGCCATCTACGCCGGCTTTGCGATGGTGCTGACGCTGGCGATCCCACTGCGCTGGATCTACGGCCTCAACGACTTCATCACCGACAAGCACCTCAACCTGATGGGCCGGGTGACGCTCGCGACGGGCCTCGTCGTCGCCTACGGCTACATGGTCGAGGCCTTCATGGCCTGGTACAGCGGCAACATCTACGAGGCGTACATGATGTACAACCGCTTCGTAGGCCCCTACGCGGCGATGTACTGGGCGCTGATCCTCTGCAACGTCCTCGTGCCGCAGGCCCTGTGGTTCCAGCGCGTGCGCAGCAGCACGGTCGCCCTGATGGTCGTGGCGATGTTCGTGAACGTCGGCATGTGGCTCGAGCGCTACGTCATCATCGTCGTCAGCCTGAGCCGCGACTTCATGCCGTCCTCGTGGGGCCTCTACGAGGGAACCCGGTGGGACTACGGCATGTTCATCGGCACGATGGGCCTCTTCCTCACCATGTTCTTCCTGTTCATCCGCTTCCTGCCGATGATCTCCATCTTCGAGATGCGGAACATGGTCCCTGACGGGCAGCTCAAAGAGGAGGATCACGCGGCATGACGCGCGCGCCGATCTTCGGGATCATGGCGGAGTTCGCCGACCTCTCGGGGTTGATGCGGGCCGCCCACCACACCTGGCAGGCGGGCTACCGCCGCGTCGACGCCTACACGCCCTTCCCCGTCGAGGAGCTGGGCGAGATGTTCGAAGGGCATCACAGCCGGCTCCCGCTCCTCGTGCTCCTGGGCGGCATCATCGGCGGCGTCGGCGGCTTCGCGCTCTGCTACTGGACCTCGGTCATCGACTACCCGATCGTCGTCGGCGGCCGCCCGTTCAACAGCTGGCCGAGCTTCATCCCGATCACCTTCGAGTGCACGATCCTCGGGGCCGCGCTCGCGGCCGTGGTCGGCATGATCGTGCTCAACGGGCTGCCCCTGCACTATCACCCCGTCTTCAACGTGCCGGGCTTCGAGCGCGCCACGCAGGACCGCTTCTTCCTCTGCATCGAGTCCGACGATCCGCTGTTCGATCGTGAGGCGACGCGCCGGTTCCTCGAGCGCCAGACGCCCACCAAGGTCTCCGAGGTGGAACACTGATGGCCCGCCGTCCCCTGCTCGCCCTCCTGGCGCTGTGCCTGCCCTTCGGCGTGGCCTGCCGCTCGGACATGCAGAATCAGCCGAAGTACCTGCCGCTCCAGCCGAGCGGCCTGTTCGCGAACGGCGATTCGTCGCGGCCGCTCATCGACGGGACGGTGGCGCGCAACAGCATCATCACGCCGACGCCGTGGAGTTCCGGCAAGGACGCCGGCGGCGACTTCGTGCGCGAGGCGCCGGTGCCCGTCACCACCGACCTCGTCGCCCGCGGCCACCAGCGCTACGACATCTACTGCTCGCCCTGCCACGACCGCACCGGCGCCGGCGGCGGCATGATCGTGCTGCGCGGCTACAAGCGTCCGCCGTCGTTCCACGTCGAGCGGCTGCGCAACGAGCCCGACGGCTACTACTTCGACGTCATCACCAACGGCTTCGGCATCATGCCGAACTACGCCCAGCAGATCCCCATCGCCGACCGCTGGGCGATCACGACGTACATCCGAGCGCTTCAGCTGAGCCAGACGGCGACCCTGGCCGACGTCCCCGCCGCCGAGCGGACCAAGCTGGACGCGGAGGCCCACTGATGCGCCCGGTGCCCCAGCTCACCCTTCCGGCCGACCATCCCCTGTACCGTCTGCAGCGGGGCGCCCTTGGCGTCGGCGGCATCGCGATCGTGGTCTGCGCCGCGCTCGGCATCGCCGCGAACGACCCGACGCCCCTCCTGCGCTCCTACCTCGTCGCCTACGTCTTCTGGACGGGCCTCGCCCTCGGCTGCCTCGGCGTGCTCATGATCCATCACGTGACGGGCGGCGCGTGGGGCATGGCGATCCGGCGACTCCTCGAGTCCGGCGCCCGCACCCTGCCGCTGATGGCGCTCCTCTTCGTCCCGATCGCGCTCGGCCTGCCCCGGATCTACGAGTGGGCGCAGCCGGAGCACGTCGCGCACGACCCGGTGCTCCAGCACAAGGCGCTCTACCTGAACGTCCCCTTCTTCCTCGGACGCGCGGTCGTCTACTTCCTCGCCTGGATACTGATGGTGCGGGCCCTCACCCGCTGGTCGCTGCTCCAGGACACCACCACGGATCCGAAGCCGGGCGCGCGCCTGGAGCTGCTGTCGCGCGGCGGCCTCGTCCTCATGGTGCTGACCATGAGCTTCGCCGGCATCGACTGGCTGATGTCGCTCGAGCCGCACTGGTTCTCGACCATCTACGGCATCCTCTTCATCGGCGGCTGCGGGCTCTCGGCCTTCGCGCTCATGATCCCGATGGCGGCGCTGCTCGCGAACAATCCGCCGGTGCGCGGCATCATCAAGGTCGATCAGGTCGCCGACCTCGGCAAGCTGATGCTCGCCTTCGTGATGCTGTGGGCCTACTTCAGCTTCTCGCAGTTCCTCATCATCTGGTCGGGCAACCTCCCCGAGGAGATTCCCTGGTACCTGAAGCGAACGTCGAACGGCTGGCAGTACTTCGCGATCTTCATCGTGATCTTCCACTTCGCCCTGCCCTTCGCGCTGCTGCTGTCGCGGTCGTTGAAGCGCAGCGCCGCGAAGCTCGCGGCGGTCGCGGTGGCGCTCATCGTCGTGCGCATGTGCGACGTGTTCTTCCTCGTGCAGCCGGTCTTCCGTCCCGAGGGCTTCTCGATCCGCATGATCGACGTCGCCTCGCTCCTCGGCGTCGGCGGCCTGTGGATATGGTTCTTCGTGCGCCAGCTCGAGGGGCGCCCGCTGCTGCCGCTGCGGGACCCGTCGGTGCCGGTGCTGGAGTAGACGATGCAGCATCCCGTCGACCCCCAAACCGATCCCTCGCTCGGCCACGAGCTGCGCGACGTCCGCTTCGGCTCCGTCTACGGCGCGGCGGCCGGCGTCGTCGTCCTCGTGGTGGTCTCGTTCGCGCTCATGTGGGGCATGCTGAAGCTGCTCGTCTGGCGCGAGGACGTCATGAGCCCGCCCGCGAGCCCGCTCGCCCAGTCCTACGCGCGGCGCGAACCGCCGGAGCCCCGCCTCCAGATCGATCCCATCGGCGATCTCGCTGCCCTGCGGGCGCGCGAGGTCGCGCAGCTTGCGGGCTACGGCTGGGTCGACCGGCAGGCGGGCGTCGTGCGCATCCCGATCGACCGCGCCATGGAGCTGCTCGTCGCACGCCGCGGAGGAGCCGCGCGGTGAGACGCGCCCCCTTGGTCCTCGCCGCCGCCCTGGCGTGCACGCTGGCGGGCGGGCGCCCGGCCGGCGCCTTCAAGGACGGTACGCCCGGCGCGGGCGGTGCCGCACCCGGGGCCGTCGGCGGCCCGAAGGCCTCCGACGGCCGGCCGGAGATCCTCCGCGACGTCACCTTCGATCAGAAGCTCGGCACCACGCTCGACCTCGACGCGGTCTTCCGCGACGAGGACGGCAAGCCGATCACGCTGCGCGAGGCGTCCGGCGGTAAGCCGATGCTGCTGGTGCCGGCGTACTACGAGTGCCCGATGCTGTGCACCATCGTCCTCAACGGCGTCGTGCGCATGATGCGCGCCCTGCCCTTCGACGCCGGCGACACCTACACGACGGTCACGTTCAGCTTCGACCCGAACGAGGGCGCCGAGCTGGCCAAGAAGAAGCAGGCGACTTACCTCGAGAACTACCGGCGGCCGAACGGGGCGAAGGGCTGGCGCTTCCTCACCGGCGACGCGGAGAGCATCCGCACGGTGACCGAGGCCATCGGCTTCCGCTACGCGTGGGACGAGGCGAGCAGGCAGTTCGCGCATGCGAGCGGCATCGTCGTCGTCACCCCGGAGGGTCGGCTGTCGCACTACTTCTACGGGGTCGAGTTCGCGCCCCGTGACGTGCGCCTGGCGCTCGTCGAGGCTTCCGAGGAGCGCATCGGCACGTTCGTCGATCAGCTGCTCCTCTTCTGCTTCCACTACGACCCCGCGACCGGGCGCTACAGCAAGGTGGCGATGAGCGCCGTGCGCGCCGGCGGGGTCCTGACGCTGCTCGCGATCGGCAGCTTCCTCTTCGTCATGATCCGTCGCGAGCGCCGCGCTCAGCCGGACCGGGAGGTCCGCTCGTCATGAATGACTTCCGGTTGTTCCCCGTGCAGGCGTCGACCCTGGCGCCGCAGGTCGACTACCTCTTCTTCTTCCTCGTCGCCCTGACGGTCTTCTTCACCGTGGCGATCGCGGCGACGATCGTCGCGTTCATGATCCGCTTCAAGCGGCGCAGCCACGACGAGCGGCCGCACGGCATCCACGGCTCGAACCTGCTCGAGTTCGCCTGGTCGATCATCCCCTTCATCATCTCGATCGGCATCTTCGGCTGGGGCGCCGTGCTGTACGCCAACATCCGCCGGCCGCCCGACGACGCGCTGTACGTGAACGTCGTCGGCAAGCAGTGGATGTGGAAGGTCCAGCACATGGAGGGCCGGCGGGAGATCAACGAGCTCCACATCCCGGTCGGCAAGCCCGTGCAGGTGACGCTGGCGTCCGAGGACGTGATCCACAGCTTCTACGTGCCGGCGTTCCGCACCAAGATGGACGCCGTGCCGGGTCGCTACACCCTCACCTGGTTCGAGGCGACGCAGCCCGGCGAGTATCACCTGTTCTGCGCCGAGTACTGCGGCACGCTGCACTCCGGGATGATCGGCAAGATCATCGCGATGGACCCGCCCGCCTTCCAGGCGTGGCTGGCCGGCGACAAGGGCGTCTCCGTCGCGGAGGCGGGCGCGCAGCTCTTCCAGCAGCAGGGCTGCGCCTCGTGCCACCTCGGGGGGCCGGGCGCCCGCGGCCCGCTGCTCGGCGGCATCTTCGGCAAGACGGTGAAACTGACCGACGGACGCACGGTCACCGTCGACGACAACTACCTGCGCGAGTCGATCCTCAACCCGCAGGCGAAGCTCGTCGAGGGCTATCAGCCGATCATGCCGACCTTCCAGGGTCTGCTCAGCGAGGAGAGCGTGATGCAGCTCATCGCATACGTGAAGTCGCTGCCGCCCGCGGGCGCGGAGGCGCCGTCGAGTGCGAAGGCGCACTCAGGCGCGGAGGCCCACTGATGAACACCGCCATCGACACGCGGCCGAAGGACGAGCCCACGACCTATCTCAACGCGGACTACACCGTCCGCTCGTGGCTGCTCACCGTCGACCACAAGCGGATCGCGATCCTCTACCTCGTCTCGATCTCGATCTTCTTCCTGGTCGGCGCCATCTTCGCCGGTCTGATCCGGCTCGAGCTGCTCACGCCGCGCGGCGACCTCGTCCAGAGCGACACCTACAACAAGCTCTTCACCATGCACGGCGTGGTGATGATCTTCTTCTTCCTGGTCCCGTCGATCCCGGCGGTGCTCGGCAACTTCCTGATCCCGCTGATGATCGGAGCGCGCGACCTCGCCTTCCCGCGCATCAACCTCCTCAGCTGGTACATCTTCATGATCGGCGCCGGCTTCGCGCTGTACGCCATGATCACGGGCGGCCTCGACACCGGTTGGACCTTCTACACGCCGTTCAGCACCTCGGCCTCGACGACCAACGTCATCCCGGCCGCGCTCGGCGTCTTCATCACCGGCTTCTCGTCGATCCTCACGGGCCTCAACTTCATCGTGACGATCCACACGATGCGGGCGCCCGGCCTCACCTGGATGCGCCTGCCCCTCTTCGTGTGGGCGCACTATGCGACGAGCCTGATCATGATCCTCGGCACTCCGGTGCTGGCGATCACCATCCTGCTCGTGGCCGTCGAGCGCGGGCTGCACCTCGGCTTCTTCGATCCGAAGCTCGGCGGCGACCCGATCCTGTTCCAGCACCTGTTCTGGTTCTACTCGCACCCCGCCGTCTACATCATGATCCTCCCGGGCATGGGCGTGATCAGCGAGCTGGTCACGGCCTTCTCGCGCAAGCGCGTGTTCGGCTACGCGTTCATCGCGGTCTCGAGCCTCATGATCGCCGTGCTCGGCTTCGTCGTGTGGGGCCACCACATGTTCACGAGCGGCCAGTCGGTCTACGTCGGCATGGTGTTCTCCTTCCTGTCGATGGCCGTCGCGATTCCCTCGGCGGTGAAGGTCTTCAACTGGACGGCCACGCTCTACAAGGGTTCCGTCTCTTGGGACTCGCCGATGCTGTACGCGCTCGGCTTCATCGGCCTGTTCACGATCGGCGGCCTCACCGGCCTCTTCCTCGCGACGCTCGGCCTCGACGTGCACGTGCACGACACGTACTTCGTCGTCGCGCACTTCCACTACGTGATGGTGGGCGGTGCGATCATGGCCTACCTCGGCGGCATCCACTTCTGGTGGCCGAAGATCACCGGCCGGATGTACCCCGAGGCGCTGGCGAAGGTCGCGGGCGTGATCGTGTTCCTCGGGTTCAACCTCACGTTCTTCCCGCAGTTCATCGTGGGCTACCTCGGCATGCCGCGGCGCTACCACGTGTATCCGGACGAGTTCCAGGTGCTGAACGTGATGTCGACGGCCGGCGCGACCATCCTCGGGATCGGGTACCTGCTGCCGATGCTCTACCTGCCCTGGTCGCTGCGCTTCGGAGAGCGCGCCATCGCGAATCCGTGGGGCGCCGCGGGCCTCGAGTGGGAGACGGCCTCGCCGCCGCCCACCGAGAACTTCGTCCGCACGCCGATCGTCACCGCCGAGGCCTACGACTACGAGACGTCGGTGCAATTCCCGCCCGCTCCGGCGAACGGGTCCATGAAGGAGGCCGCCGTTGGCTGAGCTCGCTGCACACGCGCACCACGACGTCAACGTCGCGCATCAGTTCGACGACGCCGAGCAGCAGAAGGAGTCCGTCACCGTCGGGATGTGGGCATTCCTCGTCAACGAGGTGATGTTCTTCGGCGGGCTGTTCGGCCTCTACATCGTCTACCGCTTCCTCCACCCCACCGCGTTCCAGCACGCGTCGCACCACCTCGACGTCACGCTCGGCACCTTCAACACCGCCGTCCTGATCGGCTCGAGCCTCACGATGGCGCTCGCCGTCCACGCGGCGCAGATGAGCCACAACCGCTTCCGCCAGATCTTCTGGGTGATGGCGACCGTCGTGCTCGGCAGCGTGTTCCTCGGCGTGAAGGTCTACGAGTACTACCACAAGTGGGTGGACCACCTGATCCCGGGTCCGAACTTCCACTGGCCGGACGCCGGCGAAGCGCACGCCGTGCAGATATTCTACTCGCTCTACTTCGCGATGACCGGTCTGCACGCGCTGCACATGATCATCGGCGTCGGCATCATGGCCTGGCTCATGTGGGCGATGTGGAAGGGCCGCTTCGGGCCGGCCTACCACAACCCGGTCGAGGTCTGCGGCCTGTACTGGCACTTCGTCGACATCGTCTGGATCTTCCTCTTCCCCCTCCTCTACCTCATCGGTCGTCACTGAGGCTGCGCACATGAGCTCCGCCAAGTCCGTCGCCCACGAAGCCGAGCACGCGTCCGAGCACGTCGTCGGGATCGGGATGTATCTCGCGATCTTCGTCTCCCTGATGGTGCTGACGGCGATCACGACCGCCGTCGCCTACGTCGATCTCGGCGCGCTCAACAACGTCGTCATGCTCGGCATTGCCGTGCTGAAGGCGACGCTCGTCGTGCTGTTCTTCATGCACGTCCGGTTCAACAGCCGGCTGACGCAGATGTTCGCCCTCTGTGGGTTCGTATGGATCCTGCTGCTCTTCGCCTTCACGGTCGGCGACGTGGCGACCCGCGGCATCCTGCGCTGACCGCAGTATTCGCGTTGCTAATGTGAGCGCGGCGGCGTTTTGCTTTGGATATTCATGTCCCCTGCCCTAGCATCGTAGCCACGTGCGGCGGGCGCGCCGGAGATGAGAGCGCACGCTGCGGAGGACAAGACGGGTGTCTCGGGTGCTGAAATTCCTGACCGGTACCATCGGTCAGAAGGTCCTGATGGGCCTCACGGGGCTCGCCCTGATCGGGTTCCTCGCGACCCACATGAGCGCGAACCTGCTCGTCTTCGTCGGACCCGGCGCCTACAACGCCTACAGCCACTCGCTCACCTCCAACCCGCTCATCTATCTGGCAGAGGCCGGCCTGGCGGCGCTCTTCGTCGCCCATCTGGTGAGCGGCATTCGCGTCTGGCTGCGCAATCGTGCGGCGCGCCCCGTCGCCTACCAGATGAAGAAGCGCGCGGGACACACGAGCCACAAGAGTCTCGCGTCGACGACGATGATCCTCACCGGGCTCGTCCTGCTCGTCTTCGTGCCGCTGCACATCCGGATGTTCAAGTTCGGCCCCCACTACGAGACCCCGGGCGAGCCGGGCATCCGTGACCTCCACCGCCTGGTGATCGAGGATTTCCAGAACCCGTTGCTCGTCGCCTGGTACGTGCTGGCGATGGGCGTCGTCGGCTTCCACCTCTGGCACGGGTTCGGCAGCGCCTTCGACTCGCTCGGCGTGGCGCATCGTCCCGCGATCCGGCGCACGGGGCAGATCGTCGCCCTCGCGATCGCCGGCGGCTTCACGCTCGTTCCCGTCGTCGTGTTCTTCACCGGAGGTCGGCTGTGACGCTGGACGGCAGGGTCCCCTCCGGTCCGCTCGAGGGCAAGTGGGAGCGGCACAAGTTCGACATGAAGCTGGTGAACCCGGCCAACCGCCGGAAGCACACCGTCATCGTCGTCGGCACCGGCCTCGCGGGCGCATCGGCGGCCGCGTCGCTGGGCGAGCTCGGATACAACGTCCTCGCCTTCACCATCCTCGACAGCCCGCGCCGGTCGCACTCGATCGCGGCCCAGGGTGGCATCAACGCCGCGAAGAACTACAAGAACGACGGCGACTCGGTGCACCGCCTCTTCTACGACACGGTGAAGGGCGGCGACTTCCGGGCCCGCGAGGCGAACGTCCACCGCCTGGCCGAGATCAGCGTCCACATCATCGACCAGTGCGTCGCCCAGGGCGTCCCGTTCGCGCGCGAATACGGCGGGCTGCTCGACAACCGGTCTTTCGGCGGCGCCCAGGTGTCGCGCACCTTCTACGCGCGCGGCCAGACGGGCCAGCAGCTCCTCCTCGGCGCCTACCAGGCGATGATGCGCCAGGTCGACCGCGGCCAGGTGAAGCTCTTCGCGCGGCGCGAGATGCTCGATCTCGTCCTCGTCGACGGCCGCGCCCGCGGCATCGTCACGCGCGACCTCGTCACCGGCGAGCTGGAGCGGTGGTCGGCCGACGCCGTGCTCCTCTGCACCGGCGGCTACGGCAACGTCTTCTTCCTGTCGACGAACGCCGGCAACTCGAACGTCACGGCCAACTGGCGCTGCACCCGCCGCGGCGCGTACTTCGCGAACCCGTGCTTCACGCAGATCCACCCGACCTGCATCCCGGTGACCGGCGACTACCAGGCCAAGCTCACCCTCATGAGCGAGAGCCTGCGCAACGACGGCCGCGTGTGGGTCCCGAAGCAGGCCAGGGACCAGCGCCCGCCGCAGCAGATCCCGGAGGCGGAGCGGGACTACTACCTCGAGCGCCGCTACCCGAGCTTCGGCAATCTCGTTCCCCGCGACGTCGCCTCGCGCGCCGCGAAGGCGGTCTGCGACGAGGGCCGCGGCGTCGGCGCGACGGGGCTCGCCGTCTACCTGGATTTCGCCGACGCCATCAAACGGCTCGGCGAGAAGACGATCCGCGAGCGCTACGGCAACCTGTTCGACATGTATCGGCACATCACGGGCGAGAATCCGTACGAGGTGCCGATGCGCATCTACCCCGCCGTCCACTATACGATGGGCGGCCTGTGGGTGGACTACGAGCTCATGAGCAACGTCCCCGGCCTCTTCGTGCTGGGCGAGGCGAATTTCTCCGACCACGGCGCCAACCGTCTCGGCGCGAGCGCTCTCATGCAGGGCCTCGCCGACGGCTACTTCGTGATCCCGTACACGCTCGCCAACTACATCGCGAGCAACAAGCTGCCCGCGGTCGCGACCGACCATGCGGCGTTCGCGGAGGCGGCGGCGAGCGTGCAGCAGCGCATCGAGACGGTGCTCGCCGTGAACGGCAGCCGCACCGTACAGGACTTCCACCGCGAGCTCGGCAAGCTCATGTGGGACTATGTCGGCATGTCGCGCACCGACGCGGGGCTGCGCACCGCCCTCGCCCGCGTGCGCCAGCTCCAGCAGGAGTACTGGCAGGACGTGCGCGTGCCCGGCGACCGCAACAACCTGAACAAGCAGCTGGAGCTCGCGTTGCGCGTCGCCGACTTCCTCGAGTTCGCCGAGGTCATGACCTTCGACGCGCTCCATCGCAGCGAATCGTGCGGCGGACATTTCCGCGAGGAGAGCCAGACGCCCGACGGCGAGGCCAAGCGCGACGACGAGCACTTCTGCTACGTCGCCGCCTGGGAATTCCGCGGCGCCGGCACCGATCCGGTCCTGCACCAGGAGCCCCTCACCTTCGAGAACGTCCACCTGGCGCAGCGGAGCTACGCGTAGGAGCCCCGGCCGTGCACGACGCCAAGCACATCGCCCTGAACCTCAAGGTGTGGCGCCAGGCCAACGCGGCCGACGCCGGGCGCCTGGTCGACTATCGTCTCGAGGGCCTCTCGCCCGACATGTCGTTCCTCGAGATGCTGGACGTCCTCAACGAGAAGCTGATCCGCGAGGGCAAGGATCCGGTCGCGTTCGACTACGACTGCCGCGAAGGCATCTGCGGCTCGTGCGGCGTCATGGTGAACGGCGTGGCGCACGGCCCCGAGCCGGCTTCGACCACCTGCCAGCTCTACATCCGCTCCTTCCGCGACGGCGACACCGTCGTCGTCGAGCCGTTCCGGGCCCGCGCCTTCCCGGTCGTGAAGGATCTGGTCGTCGACCGCAGCGCCTTCGACCGCATCATCGCCGCCGGCGGCTACGTCTCGGTCGACACCGGCAGTGCGCCCGAAGCCAACATGATCGCGGTTCCGAAGGCGGAGTCCGACGCTGCCATGGACGCCGCCCAGTGCATCGGCTGCGGCGCGTGCGTCGCCGCGTGCAAGAACGCCTCGGCGGTCCTCTTCACCGGCGCCAAGATCGACCACCTCGTTCGCCTCCCCCAGGGTACTCCCGAACGCGAGCGGCGGGTCGCCCGGATGGTCGGGCAGATGGAGACGGAAAGCTTCGGAGCCTGCTCGAACGAGGGCGAGTGCCAGGCGGTGTGCCCGAAGAGCATCTCGGTGCGGGTCATCCAGCGGATGAGCCGCGAGTACGTACGCGCGTCGCTGAAGGGCTACTGACCGGGCAACGCCGACGACCCGACGCCGCACGCACCCGCTCCGCCGAACGAGACGTGCGACGCCGGCCGCCGGGTCCGGCGTCCCTCCCGAGACGCCCGCGCACCGCTCACTGATGGGGGCGGTGCGGCTCCTGCTGCGACTGCCCGCCGCGGCCCGGCTCCTGGCGCTGCTGGCCCTGCCGGCCCTGGTCGGGGCGTTGCTGCTCCTTGCGCTGCGGATCCTGGCGGTGCGGCTGGCCGCCCGGGGTCTGCGGATTGTTCTTCTCCTGATTCATCGTGCGTCTCCTGTCGCGGGTCGATTTCGCGGGCATGAGGCCCGCACGGTCCTTCGATGCGAGCCGCATGCCAGTCGTCGATCCCGGCGAAGCGCAACCCGTCCTACAGGGCGAGCGTCTCGTCGGCACCGGGTCACGCGGCCGTTTCCGGCGGCTGGGCGCGAGGCGCGCCGTGACCTTGCCTCCCGCGGCCGTCCCGGGTTCTACAAACGACCCGGCGCACGGTCGGCGACGCCGGTGCGCCGCTCGCCCCGTGACCGCCGCGCACGACGAGGCAGCCTGCCCCGCCCGCCGCACGCCGCACGCCCCGGCCTACGCCTGACCGAACAACGAGCGGTGCATGGCCGCGAGCGCACCGAGGTCGTGCACGTCGCGCCCGAAATCGGGAACGCGTACCAGCGGCACGCCGCGGCGCAGGCCGCGCCGGAAGAGATCGAGCCGGAGCTGCTCACCGCGCGCGAGCACCTGGTAGTCGACGAAGTTCGCGGCGAGGGCGCGCGCTGCCGTGCCGGGATCGCCGAGCGCGGCGGCGACCGCCTGCTCCACGTCCTCACGCGCCTCGGGTCCGACCTCGACGCGACCGCCGCGCCGGAACTCCTCGTGCATGCGGTTCACCACCACCGCGCGCAGCGGCATGCGCAGCTCCGCCATCTTGGCGCCGAGATACTCGGCGTCGCCGAGCACCTCCTCCTCGGCGCTCGTCACGACGACGAAGGCCGTCTCCGGACCGCGCAGGACCTCGTGCGCGCGATCGACTCGCGCCTGGAAGTTGTCGAAGAGCCCGCTCATGCTGGTGAAGAAGTCGGATATCTCGGCGAGCGCGGAGATGCCGGTCGCCTGCTCGAGCCGCTGGAGCAGGAAGCTCATGGTGCGGTTCACCACACGCAACGCCGACCAGCCGGCGTTCAACGGGCGCATGAACCACTTGAGCACGCTCTTGTCGAGGAAGTCGCCGAGCCGCTGCGGCGCCTCGAGGAAGTCGAGGGCGTGCCGCGTGGGCGGCGTGTCGACGACGATGAGGTCCCAGTCCCCGCCGTCCACCAGCTCGCAGAGCTGCTCCACGGCCATGTACTCCTGCGAGCCCGCGAACGTCTGCGAAAGGTGCTGGTAAAACGGGTTCGCGAGGATGCGCTCCCTGGCCTCGGCCGGCGCATGGCGCTCGACCAGCGCGTCCCAGGCGCCCTTCTGGTCGAGCATCATGGCCCACAGCTCGCCGCGCGCCGCGAGCCCCCCGGAGGCGAGCAGGTCCGGCGGGATGCGGTGCGGCTCGCTGCCGAGGTCCTTCAAGCCGAGCGAGACGGCGAGCCGGCGCGCCGGGTCGATGGTGAGCACGACCGTCCGCCGGCCCTCGAGGGCGCCCCACAGCCCCAGCGACGCAGCGACCGTCGTCTTGCCGACGCCGCCGCTGCCGGCGGAGACGATGACGTGATGGCTGCGGACCACGTCGGCGAGCGTCGTCATCGCGCAGCCCCGGCGGCGGCGGGGGCGCCGAGCGCGGTGGCGACGCCGTCTGCGAGCACGCGCGACAGACGCTCGAGCGTCGCCGCGTCGAACTCCTCGACGAACACGAACGGCAGCTCGACGAGCGGCGCGTCGCCGAGCTCCGCGCGCAGGCGCCCGAGGTAGTGCGCGTGGATCGCGGCCCAGCCGCTCTCCTCGCGGGCGCGCGCCGCGACCCCGTGGAGCAACGCCCGCCCCTCGCCGTCCGTCGCCTGCGCGGCGGCGTCGAGGCGGCCCAGCAACGCCTCGTCGAAGTGACGACCGCGGACGCGGTTGGCGACGACGAGGCCGCGCGGCATGCCGAGCTGGTCGCGCAGCTGGGCCTCGGTCTCGAGCGTCTCGGTGACCGGCATCTCCTCGGGCAGGGTCACGAGATGGACGGCCGTGAGCGTCGGATCCTGGAGCAGCGACACGATGCGCGCCGCCTCGCGCTGGACGAGCCCGGCGCCGAAGGTGTCGCGGGCGGCCTGCGGCATGCGCAGCACCTGGAGGCTGTGGCCGGTCGCCGGGGCGTCGACCACGAGCACGTCCCACACGGGCCTGCCGTCCTCCTCCCGCGTCGCCTCGAACCAGATCTTGCCGACGGTCATGAGCTCCTTCAGCCCCGGAGCCGCGGCGACGAAGTACTGATAGACGCGGCTCGAGAAGATGGACTGCAGGAGCCGCTTCACCGGCACGATCATGCCGAGGTACTCCTCGAGCGCGGCGCGACCCTCGATGGACGTCACGTGCAGATTCGGCGCCACCCGTACGATCGCGCCGGCGGGGGGCGGCGTGGCCAACCCGAGCAGGCGGGGCAGACGGCCCGCGGCGTCCATCTCGACGGCGAGCGTACGCAGCCCGCGCCGCGCCTGGAGCCGCGCGAGCGCGGCGGTCACGGTCGTCTTGCCCACGCCGCCCTTGCCGACCACGACGTGGAGGCGGCGGTCGAGCAGCGGCCGCGACGGCGGGCTCACGCCGTGGGTTGCCCGAACACCAGCGTGACGTTGGTGCCGCCGAAGCCGAACGAGTTCGACAGCGCCGCCCCCACCCGAACCTCGCGAGCACGGTTCGGCACGTAGTCGAGGTCGCACCCGGGATCGGGCTCGTCGAGGTTGATCGTCGGCGGCAGCACGCCGCGACGAAGCGCCAGCACCGTGAAGGCCGCCTCGACCGCTCCGGCCGCACCGAGGAGGTGCCCCGTCATCGACTTCGTCGAGCTGACGGCGACCCGGTAGGCGTGCGCACCGAAGACCGTCTTCAGGGCGTCGGTCTCGGCCTGGTCGTTGTAGGGCGTGCTGGTGCCGTGCGCGTTCACGTAGCCGACGGCATCGGACGCGAGACCGGCGTCGTCGAGCGCCTGCTGCATGCAGCTCGCGGCTCCGCCGCCCTGCGGCGACGGCTGGGTGATGTGGTACGCGTCGCAATTGGCGCCCCACCCGAGCACCTCCGCCAGGATGGGAGCGCCGCGCGCCTGCGCGTGCTCGAGGGCCTCCAGCACCATGATGCCGGCGCCTTCGGCGACGACGAAGCCCTCGCGGCGCGCGTCGAACGGGCGACTGGCACGCTCGGGCTCGTCGTTGAAGCTGGTGGCGAGCGCACGCATCGCCAGGAAGCCGCCCACGCCGAGGAGGCCGATCGGCGCCTCGGCCCCGCCGGCGAGCACGACGTCCTGCCGGCCCTCGCGGATGAAGCCCACCGCGTCGCCGATGGCGTGCGCGCCGGAGGCGCAGGCGCTGGTCGTGCAGTAGCTCGGGCCGCGCGCGCCGAAGCGCAGCGAGATCTGGCCCGCGGCCATGTTCGGGATGAGGCGCGGCACGAAGAACGGCGACACCTTCTTGATGTCGAGCGCGGCGAGGTGGCCGTGCGCATCCTCGAGCGTCGATAGGCCGCCCATCCCCACGCCCACGATGGCGCCCACACGCTCCGGGCGGGTGAGCGGCAACGGCAGCCGGGCGTCGTCCACCGCCATCTGCGCCGCGGCGACGGCGTAGTGGATGAAGACGTCCATCTTCTTGAGGTCCTTCTTCTCGACCCACTGGGCCGCGTCGAAGTCGCGAACCTCGCCGGCGACACGGGCCGGCAGCCGGGCGGCGTCGAAGCGGGTGATGCCGCGCACCCCGGATCGGCCTGCGACGAGCGCCTCCCAGTTGCGCTCGGTGCCGGTACCGAGGGGCGTGACCAGACCGACGCCGGTCACGACCACCCGTCGTCGGGTGCCGTTTGGTCCGTGCAAGTCGGGCACAGTAGGAGCCGCCTTGGGGGGAGTCAAGGTGAAGTCCGCGGCCGGACTTCCATCGCGTTGACTCCCCGCAGACCATCCTCTAGCACGTCGCCCATGCGGCGCACCCTGCCGGTCGTCCTCGTGGTCTCGGTCCTGCTCGCACTCGCCGGGTGCGCAGGCAAGAAGCCGATCACGCCGGCCGCCGACCTGTGGACGCAGGGGAGCGAGGCGATGGACCAGGAGTCCTGGGACCTCGCGATCGAGAAGTACAAGGCGCTGCTCGATCAGTACCCGTTCGATCCGAACGCCGAGCAGGCCGAGCTGCGGATCGCGCAGGCGTACTACTTCTCGAACCGCTACCCCGAGGCGATCGCGGCGTTCGGCGACTTCGAGCGCATGCACCCGACCAGTCCCAACCTCGCCGAGATCGAGTATCGCCGCGGCCTCGCCTACCTGGCCCAGCACAAGACGCCCGACCGCGACCAGCAGGCGGTCACGAACGCCCTCGGCTCGTTCCAGAACATCGTCGATCGCTACCCGGGAACCCCGTGGGCCGACCGCGCGACGCTGCGCATCCGCGAGTGCCGCGAGAGCCTGGCCGAGCACGACGCCGGCATCGCCACGTTCTACCTCCGGCGCGGCAGCCTCCGCGCCGCCGAGGCACGCCTGCGCGGCCTCCTGCGCCAGTATCCGGACACCGACGCGACGGCGCAGACACTATGGGTCTTCGCTGCGGCCTGGAGGGATCGGGACGAGCCCGAGGAGGCCCACCTCGCACTCGCTACCCTCGCCTACCACCGGCCCGAGCTGCCGATCGCGGCCGAGGCCCGGGACAAGCTGGCGACCACGGGTGGCGTCCCCGCGCAGGATCCGATGCCGGCCCTCGTCGCCCGCATCGATGCCCTCGCCTACACCCCGGAGCGGCTCGCCGTGCCGAGTACGGTGTCGTCGTACCCCGAGCGGGCGGGGGCCGGACAGCCCGGCGCCGGGCGGTGAGCACGCGCCTCGGCCCGACTTCGCATTGACACGCCGGCGTGAATCGGGCTACCTCGCGACCGAGAGACAGACGCACGACATCTTATCCAGAGTGGCGGAGGGACCGGCCCAGCGAAGCCACAGCAACCGGCGAACGACCGGTGCTAATTCCGACGCGGCGAGCGCCCCCCGCGGGCCCCGCGAAAGATAAATGTTCGCATGCTGGTGAGACCGTCACACGTCTGACGAGCCAGCATGCCCCATCCCGACACCTTCAGCCTCGACCATGGCCGCGCCCTCGTGATCGGCGTCGGCGGTCTCGGCAGCCCGGCGGCCATGGCCCTCGCGGCGGCGGGGGTCGGCACGCTCGGTCTCATGGACCCAGACGTCGTCGAGATCTCGAACCTGCACCGCCAGCCGCTCTACGACGAGGCGGATGTCGGGCGTCCCAAGGTGCTGGCAGCCGCCGCGCGGCTGCACGACCGGCACCCTGCCCTCGCCATCGAAACCGAGGTCCGCCGCTTCGGCGCCGACGACGAGGCGCTGCTCGCCGGCTGGGACGTCGTCCTCGACGGCACCGACACGATCGCCGCCAAGTTCACGGTCAACGATGCAGCGGTGGCGGCGGAGGTGCCGCTCATACACGCCGGCGCGCTCGGCTGGCGCACCCAGCTGCTGACGGTGCTGCCGCACGGCAGCGCCTGCTACCGCTGCCTCTTCGAGGAGGCCCCGCCCGCCGACGAGGTACCGTCCTGCCAGGAGGCCGGCGTGCTCGGGCCTGCCGTCGTCCTGGCCGGGACCCTCCAGGCCGGCGAGGCGGTCCGCATCCTCGCCCATCTCGAGCCGGCGTTCCGCGATCGGCTCCTCACCATCGACACCCGGACCGGGACGTGGCGCAGCGTCCCGCTGTCGCGCGATCCCAACTGCGCCGCCTGCGGCGACCGCCACGAGGTCCGGGCCGCGCAAAGGAGTAATCACCCATGAGCTACGTGACGGGACTGCGCTGCCGCGAGTGCGGCGCCGAAACGCCGGTCGCGCCGCTGCACGTCTGCGAAACCTGCTTCGGGCCGCTGGAGGTCGTCTACGACTATGCGGCCATCGGCAAGGTGCTGACGCGCGAGCTGATCGAGAGCCGGCCGCGCAACCTCTGGCGCTACCGCGAGCTGCTCCCTGTCGAGGGCGAGCCCCGCATCGGCATGCACTCCGGCTACACGCCGCTCGTGCGCGCCGACCGCCTCGCCGAGGTTCTGGGCGTGCAGGAGCTCTGGGTGAAGGACGACTCCGTCAACCACCCGACGTTCTCCTACAAGGATCGCGTCGTCTCGGTGGCGATCTCGAAGGCCGTCGAATTCGGCTTCGACACGGTGTCGTGTGCGTCGACCGGCAACCTCGCCAACTCGGTGTCGGCGCACGCCGCCCGCGCGGGGCTCAACTGCTACATCTTCATCCCGGACGACCTCGAGCAGGGCAAGGTCATCGGCTCGACGATCTACGGGCCGCGCGCCGTCGCCATCCGCGGCAACTACGACGACGTGAACCGCCTGTGCAGCGAGATCGCCGACAAGTACGGCTGGGCCTTCGTCAACATCAACGTGCGGCCCTACTATACCGAGGGCGCCAAGACGTTCGGCTTCGAGGTCGCCGAGCAGCTCGGCTGGAAGCTGCCGCAGCACATCGTCGTCCCCACGGCCGGCGGCACGATCCTCCCGAAGGTCGCGAAGGCCTTCAAGGAGCTCCGCGACCTCGGCCTCGTCGAGGGCGACTTCAAGATCTACTCGGCGCAGGCAGGCGGCTGCGCACCGGTCGTGCAGGCCCTGCATCGCCAGACGGATCTCATCGCGCCCGTGAAGCCGCAGACGATCGCCAAGTCGATCGCCATCGGCAACCCGGCCGACGGCTTCTACGTGCTGAAGGCCGTGCGCGAGTCCGGCGGCTGGGGCGAGTCGGTCACCGACGAGGAGATCGTCGAGGGCATCAAGCTCCTCGCCCGCACCGAGGGCATCTTCACCGAGCCCGCGGGCGGCACCACGGTCGCCGTCACCAAGAAGCTCATCGAGCAGGGACGCATCCCGCGCGACGAGTCGATCGTCATCAGCATCACCGGCAACGGGTACAAGACGCTCGAGGCGGTCACGGGCAACGTCGAGCAGCCGTTCCGCATTCCCGCCCGGCTCGCCGACTTCGACGAGCTCTATGCCAGGCTCCGCGGCACCCGCGAGGCCACGGCCGTCTGACCACAGCCGCCGGCCGATCGCGGCTGGCAACCCAGGAGAGGACCCGACACTATGACCCAGGTTCGAGTGCCGACGCCGCTGCGCAAGTTCACCGGCGGGGCCGAAGCCGTGGAAGCCCAGGGAGCCGACGTGGCCGCGCTCATCCGTGATCTCGACAGCCGTCACCCGGGCATCCGCGATCGCATCTGCGACGAGCAGGGGGCCGTGCGCCGCTTCGTCAACATCTTCGTCAACGGTGAGGACATCCGCTTCCTTCAGAACCTCGAGACGCCGGTGAAGTCCGGCGACGAGATCTCGATCGTGCCGGCGATCGCCGGCGGACGGTGAGCGTCCGCGCACGATGAACCCCGCGGTCGCCCATGCCGCCCTCGCCGGCCCGCTCGGGCCGCGCGAGGGAGCGCTCGTCGCACCCTCGGTGCTGACGCTCGTCGGCAACACGCCGCTGTGCGAGCTGCGGCGCGTGCGCGACGGCGTGCCGCCGGGGGTGCGCATCTTCGCCAAGCTGGAGGGCTTCAACCCGGGCGGCTCGGTGAAGGACCGCGCCGCGCTGCGCATGGTCCAGGACGGCATCGAGACCGGCCGCCTGGTCCCCGGCAAGACCATCCTCGACTCGACCTCGGGCAACACCGGCATCGCGCTGGCGATGATCGGCGCGGCGCTCGGCTATCCCGTCGAGCTCGTGATGCCGGAAAACGTCAGCCGCGAGCGCAAGGACGTCATCACCGCGTTCGGGGCGACGATCGTCTTCTCCGACCCGCTCGAGGGCTCCGACGGCGCCATCCGTCTCTGCCGCACGCGCCTCGCCGAGGCGCCCGAACGCTACTTCAAGCCGGATCAGTACAACAACGAGGCCAATCCCCGCGCGCACGTCGAGAGCACCGGGCCGGAGATATGGCGACAGACCGCGGGCGCCGTGACCCACTTCGTCGCCAGCATCGGCACCGGCGGGACGATCATGGGCACCGGACGCTATCTGAAGCAGCAGAACCCCGCGATCGAGGTGATCGCCGCCGAGCCCGACGACGCCTTCCACGGCATCGAGGGCCTGAAGCACATGGCCTCGTCGATCGTGCCGGGCATCTTCCACGAGCAGGAGCTCGACCGGAAGCTCGGCATCTCCACCGACGACGCCTACAACATGGTCTACCGCCTGGGCCGCGAGGAAGGTCTGCTCGTGGGGCAGTCCTGCGGCGCCGCCCACTGCGCCGCGCTGCAGGTGGCGCGTGACCTCGAGGAGGGCACCGTGGTCGTGCTGTTCCCGGATTTCGGCGATCGCTATCTCTCCACGAACCTCTGGCTCGGGTGGCAGAAGCGATGAGCCGATCCCCGCGTCTCGCACGCGGCGGCACGAGCCGTCCGCAGCACAAAACCAAGCTGTACCTCACCTACCCGAGCCGTCTCGTGAAGGAGCCGCTCATCTACCAGCTGAGCCGCCAGTTCGATCTGGTCTTCAACATCCGCCAGGCGAGCGTCAACGAGGACATCGGCATCATCGCGATCGAGCTCGACGGCGCCAAGGACGCCATCGAGCGCGGTATCGCCTGGCTGCGCGAGCAGGGCGTGACCGTCGAGCCGATCGAGAAGAACGTGATCGAATAGATGCTGGACGACGCCGCGATCGAGCGCTGGAGCCGTCAGATCCTGCTGCCCGAGGTGGGCGGCACGGGACAGGATCTCCTCAACGCCGCCCACGTCGTCGTGGCGGGCGACGGCCCGGCCGCGGCGCTCGCACGCATCCTCGTGCAGCGCGCCGGGCCGATACTGGTCGAGGACGCGGGCGACGCGACCGTCCTGGTCGACGTCTCGGACGACCCGACGACCCGCGCACGCCTCGCCGACCATGCGCTCATGACCGGCGTCCCGCTCGTGTGCGGACACGGCATCGGCACCGTGGGGGCGGTCGCGACGCTCGTCGGGCGGCCTTGCGGCCACTGCTGGGATCCGGCGCCGAGCGGCGCCACGACGCCGTCGGCGGACGCCACCGCCACCGGCGCGCTGCGCCACGTCGCCCCCATGGCCCTCGGGGCCCTCGTCGCGGCCGAGGCCCTCTATGCCCTCCTGCTCGAGCCGGGCATGGGCCGGGTACAGCATCTCGACCTCGTCGCCGGCACGTTCGCCGGACCGCTCGAGGCCACCGGCGTCTGCGGGCGCTGCGGAGCCGACGCGTGAGCGCGGCGACCGACCCTCTGCGCTGGAAGCTCGGCGTCGCCGCGGGCGGGCTCCAGCTCGACTCCAGCGCCGGCGTGCTGGCAGCGGGACGACCTCCCGACACCATCGACCTCGTGCTACCCGACGGCATGCAGGTCGCCGCGCCGCTCGACGGTGCCGACAGCGCAACGCCCTATCGCCTCGCCGCCGAGTCCGGCCGCTATTTCCTCTCCGACCTGCGCCGGGCCGACGTTCGGCTCGAGGTACGCCCCGGGCGGACGCCGCGTTTCGCGAACGAACGGACCGGCCGCGGCATCCCGATGCAAAGTCTCGCGACCGTGCACGGCACGCATCTCGTCGTGCACCCGGGCGGTGCGTGCGGCTTCTCCGCCGCCGGCGCGCCGTGCCGCTTCTGTACCGAGGGCGCGCGCGGCACTGCGCACGGCGACGTCACGCCCGCCGACGTCGTCGAGGTCGTACGCGCCGCGTTCGACGAGGGCGCCGCCGAGCTGGTCCTGTTCAACTCGAGCGTCTTCGATGCGGACGACGGCGGCATCGCCCATCTGACCCCGCTCATCGAGGCGGTGCGCAAGCACTTCGACACGCTCGTCGTCGTGCAGACGCATCCGCCGCGCGACCTGCGCTGGATCGACCGCACGTACGCCATGGGCGTCGACGCCATCAGCTACAACCTCGAGGTCTTCGACGCCGAGCAGCTGGGACGACACTGCGTCGGGCGGGCACGCTACATCGGCCGCGATCGCTACCTCGAAGCCCTCGCCCACGCCGCGACCGTCTTCCCGCGCGGCACCGTCTGGACGGAGCTCGTGGCGGGCCTCGACGACCCGCAGACGCTCGTGACCGCCGTCGACACCCTGGTCGAAGCGGACGTTCAGCCGGTGATCGTCGTGCGCCGCACGCCGGCCACCCGCAGGCTCGACCCGGAGGCGCTGACGCCGGTGCTCCAGCACCTGTTCCGGCGCGTCCGCGAGCGCGGCATCCCGACCAGCTGGCTGCGCGACCTGACGCTCGGCGTGACCCCGCTCGAGGCGCGCTTCGCCGCGGGCGAGGACGCCCGGCTCTCGGTGGCGGTCCAGTCGTTCACCCGTTCGGGCCTGGGCGCCCTCGCCGCTCGCGGGCTCGCCCGCCTGCGCCGCCGTCTCCGGGTCCGTAGCGTCAGCGAGTCGTTCGACTCGGCCCACCTCTGAGCACGGCCGGCGCGTTTGAGCCGGCCACCCGATTCCCCTAGCCTGCACGGTTTCGACACACCGAGACCAGGAAGAAAGGACAGCCGTATGCCCGATCTCATCCCGCCCCATGGTGGACTCACCGAGCCGCTCGATCTCACCGTGCCGACCGCCGAGCAGGCCGCCTTCCGCGACAAGGCCGCGTCCCTGCCGAAGGTGCCCGTCTCCGACGCCGATCTCTCCAGCGTCTACCGTTTCGGCGACGGCGGCCTGAGCCCGCTGCGGGGCCCGATGGACCAGGCGACCTACGACCGCGTGCTCGACGAGGCGTGCATCGAGTCGAACGGCGCCAAGTACGCCTGGACGATTCCGATCTCGCTGCCGGTGACCAGCGCGCTCGCCGGCACGATCGAGCCCGGCCAGACCGTCGCGCTCACCAATGCGGCGGGCGAGCTCGTCGCAACGCTCGACGTCACGTCGGTGTTCGCGTGGGACAAGCCCCGCTACCTGAAGAATGTCTACGGCACCGAGCGCACCGATCATCCGGGCGCCGACATGGTGCTCAGGAACGACGCCGACAAGACGCACCTCGTCGGCGGCACGATCCGCGTCCTGCCGCAGCCGAAGAACCCGGCGTTCGGCAAGTACGTGCTCTCGCCGCGTGAGGTCCGCGCGCTGTTCCGCGAGAAGGGCTGGAAGCGCGTGGTCGCGTTCCAGACGCGCAACCCGCTCCACCGTGCGCACGAGTACGCGCTCGTCTACGGCCTCGAGACCCTGATCCGCCAGGGGCACGACGCCGGCGCCGTCTTGAACCCGCTCGTCGGCGAGACCAAGGGCGACGACGTGAACGCCGCCGTGCGCATGCAGACCTATGAAGCGCTGATCACGCAGCGCGGCCTCGGCGAGGGCGACAGCGACGCCGCGCTGTGGGGCCCACGCAACGAGTCGGTGCCGGACCGCGTCCTGCTGCTCGGGCTCGACATCAAGATGTTCTACGGCGGCCCGAAGGAAGCCGTGATGCACGGCATCTACCGCCAGAACTTCGGCTTCACCGACATCGTCATCGGCCGCAAGCACGCCGACGCGCCCTACGCCGACGGCTCCGCCATCTGGGGCGACTTCGACGCGCAGGAGATCTTCTCGAAGCTCGGCGGCGACCTGAAGATCCAGCCGCTGAAGGTCGGATTCGCGGCGTTCTACGAGTCGATGGGTCGCGTCGACCTCACCGACAACCACCCCGGCGAGAAGCCGGTCTCGATCTCCGGCAAGGACGTCCGCCAGACGCTCCAGGCAGGCAAGGAAGTCGACCCGCGCATCATGCGTCCGTCGACCTCGCGCATCCTCGCCGCCGCGATGAAGCAGTAGCACCGGGAGCGGGACGCCGATGCGCGTGGACGTCACCTGCCGCAAATGCGGCGGCATGAAACGTCTCGACGTCGGCGCCCCCGCCCCCGGCCAGAGCGTCGAGGAGCACCTCCACCTCCTCCGCGAACGCCTCACCCACCGCCCGAGCTTCTCCTGCTTCGGCGGTCACACCGAGCTCCGGCCCCCCGTCCCCGACTTCTGGACCGTCGACTGGTCGACGCTCGGCGACTAGTGTCCCGAGTCCGAAGTTCGTTGCCAAAGATCGGGCGGGATCGCGCCGCCCGGCGAGGCGCGACGACGAGGCATGGCCGTCGCCATGGTGAGGAGACGCAACGCAGCCGGGCGGCGTGAGACCGCCCGAGATTTGGTGACGAACTTCAGACTCGGGACACTAGATCGCCGGGGCACGCAGAGCGGGATCGGCAGCGTCGTGCAGGCGGAACGACGCGAAGCGAGCGGCCCCGCGGACGCGGGACGTCAGCGCGACGCCGCCGCCCCGAGCGGGTTCAGCTCGACGGACACGCCGAACACCTCGACCAGCAGCATCCAGAGCGCGAACAGCGTCACCACCAGCGTCCCCAGGGCCGTCACCGCAAGCCCCGAGAGCAACGCGATCGAGAGCAGCCCGCCGAGGGCCACCGCCGGCTGGAGGAACTCCGGCTGATTCCACGGCGCCACGGGCTGGAGCAGCGGCATCACGCCACGCTCGCTCACCTCGCCCCACAGCGCGTCGGCAACACCGCTCAGCTGCCGTCCGACCTCCTCGAGCCACGTCGTCATCGCCGTCGTCAGTGCTCCGCGCTCGGATGCTCGGCCTTGAGAAGCACCAGATAGGCGCTGTCCGAGCTTCCCGGACCAGGGGCGCTGCCCGCCTCGGCCGGCTCGAGACCGCCCAGCACGCCGTCGTGCCCCATCGAGAACACCATGGTGTGTTGGTTCGGAAGGCGCAAGGTGGTCTGCAGGAACTGCCGGCTCTGCTCGAGGAGGCGGACCTGCATCACGATCCGCCCGCGGTCGATCATCTTCGGCTGGAGGACGATGGTGCGCTCGCCCGGCAGCGGGATCACCTGCGTCTCGCGCCACGGCAGCGTGCGCGTGATGGTGACGAGGAGCTGGTAGTTGCGGAAGCCGGCGAGCCGGCGCAGCCGCGCCTTCAGCTGCGCGACGCGCGGATCGCAGACGCCCGAGTTGCTCGCGAGGACGGCCTGGATCTCGACCTGGATCGGTCCCGGCGGCGGCAAGGCGTGGCAGACCGCGCCGAGGCCGCTCACGAGGCCCAGCACGGCCACCCCGACCTGCGCGCGGGTCACCGCGCCTCGTTTCCGTCACCGAGCGCGATCAGGGTGAAACCCTTCTGGTCGCGCCGCACGGAGACCTGATGGCGATTCTCGACGGCGAGCCGGTCGATGGCGGCGACCTGCCGCACCGGCTGCTGCTGGACGACGTGGGACGTCGTCATCTGCACGTCGGGACGCGGCCCGTCGAGCAACGCGACCAGGACGGCGGCGGCAGCGAGCCCCGAGCCCCAGAGCGGCAGCGCGCGCAGCCGGCGTCGCCGGGTGACCTCCGCGTCGTGCGCGTCGAGGCCCTTCGCGACTCCGGCCCAGACCTGGGTCATGTCGAGCGTCGCGAGCGCGGCCTCGGCTTCGGCGCGCAACGCATCACCGAGGTCGCTCAGCTCGCGGATGCGCGTTTCGCAGGCGCTACAACCGCCGGCGTGTCGTGCGACCGCCAGCAGCATCGGGGGAGGAAGCTCCGTGTCGAGAAAGCGGTGGATGTGCTGCTGGACGTCGTCGCAGGTCATGGGCGGCCCATCTGGAGGTTCGTCAGCGCAGGCTGCGCAACCGCTCCTGGAGCTGGCGTCGCGCGTAGTGGAGTCGGCTCATCACGGTGCCCTTCGGGCACCCGAGAACCTCGCTGATCTCCTCGTAGGAGAGCCCATCCACTTCGCGCAGGAGTATGACGGCGCGATGCTCGGGGGTCAACTCGGAGATGGCTCGGGCGAGGCCCGCAGAGATCTCCGCATCGCGGGCCCGCTGGAAGGGCTCGTCGGGTTCGCTGCCTTCGAGCGCGGCGGCAGGAATTTCCTCGCCCGTCGCCTCGCCATCGTTGCCGCGAGCATCGATGGGGACGTGGACGAGCTTCGCATCCCGCCGCTGATGATCGATACAGAGGTTGGCGGCGATGCGGTACACCCACGTGTAGAACGACGAATCGCCTTTGAACCGGTCCAGGCTCTGGTAGGCCTTGGTGAAGGTTTCTTGGACCACGTCGAGGGCGTCTTCCCTGTTCCTGAGCATTCCGAGCGCCAGAGCCGCCACCTTGCGCTGGTAGCGCTCGACCAGGGTCCGGAAGGCATCACGATCACCCTCCCGGGCCCGCCGTACGAGCTCCCAGTCGCTAGGCGCCACGGCCCGCTCGGCTTTCAGACGCCCCGACGATGGACCTATTCACCCGATCACGTGTGTCAGTGGACCTCGGCCCAGTTCGCCCCGATTCGTACCTCGGCCCGCAAGGGAACCCGCAGCGGCCAGACCTCCTCCATGACGGTCCGCACGAGACCCGCCGCCCGTTCCGCCTCCGCATCCGGGGCCTCCAGCACCAGCTCATCGTGCACCTGCAATAGCATCTGCGCTCGGAATCCCTCTGCACGCAGCCGGCGGCGCACCTCGAGCATGGCGAGCTTGATCAGATCGGCCGCCGACCCCTGGATCGGCGTATTGGTCGCCGCGCGCTCCGCGAACTGCCGCACGGCCGCATCGCGGGCGCCGATCTCGGGCAGGTAGCGGCGCCGGCCGAGGACGGTCGTAACGAAGCCGCAACGCCGCGCGCCGGCGATGGTGTCATCGATGAAGCGGCGCACGCGCGGGTAGCGCGTGAAGTAGCCCTCGATGTAGGCCTCGGCCTCGGCCAGCGAGACGCCGAGCTCGCGCGCCGCACGCGACGGGCCCATGCCATAGACGAGCCCGTAGTTGATCACCTTGGCCAACCGCCGCCCCTCGGCCGGCGGCAGCTCCTTGAAGACCTCGGCCGCCGTCGTCGCGTGCACGTCCGCCTCGGCTGCGAACGCGGCGCACAAGCCGGGGTCGTCGGCGAGATGGGCGAGCAGGCGCAGCTCGATCTGCGAGTAGTCGGCCGAGATCAGGCGCTGGCCGGGCGGTGCGACGAACGCGGCGCGGATGCGCCGGCCCTCCTCGCTGCGCACCGGAATGTTCTGCAGATTGGGATCGGAGCTCGAGAGCCGTCCCGTCGCCGCCACGGTCTGATTGAACGACGTGTGCAGACGACCGCTGTGCGGATCGACCAGCGCCGGCAGCGCATCGACGTACGTCGACTTGAGCTTCGAGAGCTGGCGCCACTCGAGGATCTTGCCCGGCAGCGGGTGCTCGCGCGCGAGCCGCGTCAGCACGTCGACATCGGTGGACAAGCCGGTCTTCCCGCGGCGGATGCCGCGCGTCGGGATCTTGAGCCGCTCGAAGAGCACCTCGCGCAGCTGCGGCGGCGAGCCGATGTTGAACGGGCCGCCGGCGAGCTCGTGGATCTCCGCCATCAGCCGGGCGAGCGACGCCTCGAGCTCCCCCCCGAGCCGCGTGAGCACCGGCACATCGAGGGCCACGCCGGCGAGCTCCATCTCGGCGAGGACCTCGGCGAGCGGCATCTCGACGTCACGGAAGAGCCGCTCCATCTCGTGCGCGCGGAGACGCTCCGAGAGGATGGGCACGAGACCATGGGCAGCGCGGGCCGCCCGCGCCGCGTTCGCAACGGCGTCCTCGTCCTCGGCACGCGGATGGCCGAGCAGCTCCTCGGCCAACGCGCCGATGCCGTGATCGGCGGCTGAGGGGTTGAGACAGTACGACGCCAGGCCGAGGTCGAACGCCGGCCCCCCGAGGCGTACGCCGCGCCGCGCGAGGGCGACGCGCGTCGCCTTCAGGTCGGCGCCGACCTTGGTGACCGCGAGGTCGTTCAGCACCGGCGCCAACGCCAGGAGCGCGCCGCTCGTGTCCGGGTCGCGCGCGACGACGACCGGATCGCTCGGCCCCGCGAGCGCGAGCACCGCGAGCGCCGCCGTGGTGGCGCGTGCGCCCTCGAGCACCGGCACGATCGCGACCGCCGACGCTGCCGCCAGCGTGCGCGCCGCCGTGGAGGCGGTCGCCGCGTCGACCTCGGTCGTCACGATCGCGACGGTCTCGCCGGCGACGCCGAGCTCGCGCAGGAGCGAGTGGATCTCGAGCTCCACCAGCAGTGGCCGCAGATGCTCCCGATCGGGCCCGCTCCAGCGCAGCGCCTCGAGCTCGAGCTCGAGCGGCAGATCGCACTGGATCGTGGCGAGCCGCTTGGAGAGCTGCGCCGTCTCGGCCTCGCGCGCAAGCGTCTCGGCCACCTTCTTCGCGCCGCGAATGCCGGTGCTCGGAACTTCGTCGAGCGAGGCGAGGATACGTTCGACCGGCCCGAGCTTCTGCACGAGCGCCATCGCCGTCTTCTCGCCCACGCCGGTGACACCGGGGATGTCGTCGATGGCGTCGCCCATGAGCCCGAGCACGTCGGGGACCAGGGCCGGCGGAACCCCGAAGCGCTCGACCACCTCGGCCGGCCCGAAGCGGCGATCGCGCATCGGGTCGAGCAGGCTCGTGCGCTCGTCGACGACCTGCATCATGTCCTTGTCGCCGGTGACGACCACGGTCGAGACGCCGGCGCGGCTCGCCTGCGTCACGAGCGTGCCGATGACGTCGTCCGCCTCGACCCCGGGCTCCTCGATCACCGGCAGCCGCAGCGCCTCGACCAGCCGGCGGATGTACGGGATCTGGGAGCGCAGCTCGTCCGGCATCCTCGCCCGCGAGGCCTTGTAGCCGTCGAACATGGCGTCGCGAAAGGTGGCGCGCCCCGGGGCGTCGAACACCACGGCGACGTGGTCGGGCCGTTCTTCGCGGATCAGCTTCGCGACCATCTTCGCGAATCCGAAGATGGCGTTCGTCGGCTGCCCGCGCGTCGTCGACAGCGCCGGGAGCGCATGGAACGCGCGATACACGTACCCGCTGCCGTCGATCAGATGCAGCCGCGGTGCGGTCGGAGATGGCATGTCGGAATGCGCGCGGGCGGGGAGGGACGGCGACGACCGGGGGGGACATTTCTTGACATCGTGCGGGCGCGTCGATAATAGCGCCCCGAATTTTCCGCCTCCGTCTGCGTCTCAGTCGAACTACATGATCGAAGTCGCAAACCTGAGCAAACGGTACGGCGACCTCACGGCCGTCACGAACGTCACGTTCACGGCGGAGCCCGGCGAGATACTGGGCTTCCTCGGTCCCAACGGGGCCGGGAAGACCACCACGCTGCGGATCATCACCGGCTACATGCCGGCGACGTCCGGCTCGGTCCGCGTCTGCGGCTTCGACGTGTTCGAGCAGTCGGACGAGGTGCGGCGACGCATCGGCTACCTGCCCGAGAACCCGCCACTCTACAACGAGATGACGGTCGTCCCGTACCTGCGCTTCGTCGCCAAGCTGCGGGGCATGAGCCGCGTCGACATCGAAACGGGGCTCGACCGCGTGCTCGACGCCTGCGGCCTCCGCAACGTCACCGGTCGCCTCCTCGGCCACCTGTCGAAGGGCTACCGGCAGCGCGTCGGCCTGGCGCAGGCGCTGATCCACGACCCCGAAGTGCTGATCCTCGACGAGCCGACCAACGGTCTCGACCCGGGGCAGATCCGCGACATGCTCGGCTTCATCCGCGGCCTCGGCGCCAAACACACCATCATGTTGTCGACGCACATCCTCTCGCAGGTCCTGAGCGCCTGCCAGAAGGTCGTCATCATCAACGAGGGCCGCGTGGTCGTCGAAGAGCAGCTGGCGACGCTCACCCAGGGCCGCACCCTCGAGGACGTCTACACGCAGGTGATCGCCCGCGGCGCCCACGAGGAGCCCGCCGCCTGATGCGCAACGCCTTCACGATCGCCGGACGCGAGGTGCGCTCGTACTTCTCCTCGCCCACCGCCTACGTGCTGCTGGCGGCGTTCCTGGCGCTCGCAGGCTACTTCTTCTGGGCCCTGCTGAGCGCGTTCAACCAGGCGCTGCAGATCTACAGCATGATGCGCCAACCGGAGATGCTCGAGCGCTTCAACTTGAACGAGATGGTGCTCCGCCCGATGCTGCACAACATGTCGGTGCTGCTCATCTTCATCGTTCCGGCGCTGACGATGCGCATGTTCCCCGAGGAGAAGCGCGCCGGCACCTACGAGCTGCTGCTGACGGCACCCGTGAAGGTCGGCGAGATCGTCCTCGGCAAGTTCCTCGGCGGCCTCGTGCTGGTCGTCCTCATGATCGGGCTCTCGGGCTTCTTCGGCCTCCTGCTGATGGCGTACGGCAATCCCGAGGTCCCGATGATGCTGATCGGCTACCTGGGGCTCTTCCTGGTCGCCGTCGCCTTCCTGGCGATCGGCACGCTGGTCTCGTCGTTCACCGACAACGTGGTGGTGGCCTACGTCGGCACCCTGTTCGCCCTGATGGTGCTCTACACGATCGGATGGGTGGGCGAGTCGGTGTCGGGCCCGTGGGCATCGATCATCAAGTACGTCTCGGTCACCGAGCACTTCACGGAGATCTCGAAGGGCGTCCTCGACTCGAAGGACATCGTCTACTTCACGACACTCCTCCTCGTCTCCCTCTTCCTCACCTACCGCTCGGTGGAATCGGTCCGCTGGAGATAGGCCGATGGGACGCTCTGCCTCGCTGCTGGGCCTCCTCGGGCTCCTGCTGCTCGCCTTCGGCCTCCTCGGCGCCATGTTCGTGGCGGCGCCGTTCCAGGACGGCTACGTCCTCCTGAACCTCATCCTCGGCGCCGCCTTCATGATCGCCTACCTCGCCTTCGGATTCGAGGGCTTCAAGTCGGCGGTCGGCCAGCGTTCCACGAAGTACGGCGCGAGCGCAGCCATCTACTCGCTGCTCTTCGTCGCGCTGATCGGCATCCTCAACTACTTCGGCACGCGCTACCACGTCCGCCGGGACTTCACGGAGGCCGGCGTCTACACCCTCTCGCCGCAGGCGAAGAAGGTGACCGAGGCGCTCGACGAGCCGCTGCGGATGACCGCCTTCGTGGAGGGCGGCATCGAGCCGCAGCTGCGCTCCCTGCTCGACAACTACCACGACGCCAATCCGTCCAAGGTCGAGACCTCCCTGGTCGATCCCGACAAGGAGCCGGCCCTCGTCGAGCAGATGAAGATCACGACCGTGCCGAGCGTGGCCCTCCAGTACGGCAAGGAGAGCTTCGTCGTCACCCAGCCGTCCGAAGAGACGATCACCAACGGCATCATCCGGGTGGCGCGCAGCACCAAGAAGGTCGTCTACTTCACCGAGGGCTTCGGTGAGGCCCCGATCGATGCCCCCGACGACCCGAAGGGCTTCTCGTCCGCGAAGCTGGCGCTCGAGCAGGAGAACTACGAGGTGAAGAGCCTCCTCCTGCCCTCCGTGGAGCAGATCCCCGACGACGCCAGCGTCGTCGTCATGGCCGGACCGACGCGCACGCTCACGCCCGCCGCCGTGGCCGCGGTCGACGCCTACCTCCGCCGCGGCGGCCGGCTGCTGGCGATGCTCGGTCCGCGCGCGAACGACCCGGAGCTCTACGCGCTGCTCGACCGCTGGGGCGCCAAGGTCGGCAGCGACATCGTCGTCGACACCGAGGTACGCCTGTTCGAGGGCCCGCGGCTCGGCGTCGTGCCGCTCAGCCGGACCTACGGCCAGCACCCGATCACCCAGAGCTTCCGTGACTTCACGGTCTTCCCGCAGACGTGCACGGTGGAGCCGGTCGAGGGCAAGCCGGGCCTCACCGCCACCAGCCTGGTCAAGACCAGCGATGCCAGCTGGGCCGAGACGAACGTCGCGGGTGTGTTCGAGCAGGGCGTCGCCGCGCTCGACGCCGATGACCGCAAGGGCCCGCTCTCGATCGGCGTCGCCGTCGATGCCAAGCCGAAGGACATGGGACTCGAGCCGCCGGCGACGGCCGACGAGTCCCGCCTGGTCGTCTTCGGGACGCGCGGCTTCGCCGACAACCAGCAGCTGGTGCAGTCGCGCCTCAACGCCGATCTCTTCCTCAACTCCGTCGGCTGGCTCGTCGGGCAGGAGGAGCTCGTCTCCATCCGCAGCAAGACGGTCCGCGCGTCGCGCGCCGACATCACCCCGGCGCAGGCGGCGCAGATATTCTACCTCTCCGTCCTCATCATCCCGGAGCTGCTGATCGCCCTCGGCATCTGGGTGTGGTGGCGCCGGAGATCGGCGTGAAGCTCGGGCGCATCGCCGTCCTCGCCCTGCTCGTCGTCGCGCTCGGCATCTACGTGTGGCGCGTCGAGCTGCCGAAGGCCGAGCAGGAAGCCGAAGGAACCAGGCTGGTCGACGTCCAGGAAGACGCGATCGACAAGATCGACCTCACCTTCCCCGACCGTCACATCGTCCTCGCCAAGCAGGACGGCCACTGGCGGCTCGAGCAGCCGCTCGACGCGCCCGCCGATGAGAGCGCCGTGAAGGGCCTGCTCACCGCCCTCACGACCGCGAAGGTGTCGAAGACGCTCGACGGTGAGACCGGTAACCTCGCGGTGTTCGGCCTCGACACCGGCACCCCGACCGTCGTGCTCACCGTGGGCAAGGATGCGACCGCGCCGATCCAGGTCGGCAAGGGCACGCAGATCGGCGGCAAGGTCTACGTCCGCCGCGGCGACGGCCCGGTCATGCTCGTGGCGTCGCCGCTGAAGGTCGGGCTCGACAAGCAGGTGAAGGACCTGCGCGACAAGCAGATCATGTCCTTCACCGACGATCAGGTGGAGCGCATCGACGTCACGCCGGCCGACGGCCCGCCGAGCGCCCTCGTACGCAAGGATCGCGACGCCTGGGTCGTCGAGCCCGGCGACCACGTCGCCGACCCCACCGAGGTGCGCACCTACCTCGCCTCGCTGCGCTCCGCCCGCGCCGTCGACTTCCCCGCCGACGTCGACACGGCCCAGGCCGGGCTCGACACGCCGCGCCTCACCGTCACCGCGACGCTGAAAGACGGCGCGCCGGCACAGACGCTGCTGCTCGGCGGCGAGCACACGGACGGCAGCGCCAAGCAGACGTACGTGAAGCGCGCCGACCAGCCGACCATCTACGCGCTCGGCGAGTGGTCCTGGCGGGCGCTCGCGAAGGACGCCGCCCAGTTCCGCGACAAGACGCTCCTCGGCTTCGCCCCCGAGCGCGTGGGCCGCGTCACCATCGAGCGCAAGACGGGGATCGGCGCGACGCTGACCCGCACGCCCACCGGGTGGTCGGTCGAGGGCGGCGATGCGACGGCGCCGGTCCGGGGGGGCGCGATCACGCGCCTGCTCGACGACCTCCGCGACCTCCGCGGCTCCGCCATCGTCGCCGAGCCGCCCGGCGACCTCGGACCCTTCGGTCTCGATGCCCCGGACCTGCGCTTCACGCTCGTCGACACGGCTGGGAAGAGCCTCGGCACCGTGCTGCTGGCGCGCGTCGGCGAGGAGCACTACGGCATGCGCGAGGGCGGCCCTACCGTGTTCGCGGTGCGCGACTACATGTACACGCGCCTCGACAAGCAGGCGGCCGACTTCCGCGGCCCGGAGACCGTGGCGCCCGCCCCCGAGGGCGCCGGCCTCCCGCCCGGCATGGCGATCCCCGGCCTCGGCGTCCCGGGCGCCGACGACGAAGACCCCGACGCCGAGTAGCGCCGAGGCGCGTCGCCCGCGGCGCGCGACCTACTGACCCGTTCGTGGCGCCAGCGCGTGCGCCGGCGCCACGCGACGGGCCTTGCGCGTTGCGCCGAGGCGGGTTCCGTGCCAAGGCAGCGCGACTCCGATGGTCTTCGCGTCACCGGTGTTTCTGTTCCTGTTCCTGCCGCTGCTCCTGGTTCTCCACGCTGGGACGCCGCACGCCTGGCGAAACGGCCTGCTCCTCGCTGCCAGTCTATTCTTCTATGCCTGGGGGGAGATCCGTTTCCTCTGGGTGATGCTGCTCTCGATCGTCGCCAACTACGGCTTCGGCCTGGCCATGGCACGGCGCCCGGACAGCCGCGCGCTCTTCGTCGTCGCGACCGGTGCGAACCTCCTCTTGCTCGCGGCCTTCAAGTACGCCGACTTCCTCGTCGCGAACGTGAACCGGCTCGGCGCCCTGGCCGGCCTGCCCGTGCTCCCGATGCCGCACGTACACCTGCCCATCGGCATCTCGTTCTTCACCTTCCACAGCCTCTCGTACCTGTGGGACGTGCGCCTCGGGAAGGTCCCGGCCCAGCGACGGCTCGTCGACTTCGCGCTCTACATCGCGCTCTTCCCGCAGCTCATCGCCGGGCCGATCATTCGCTACCACTACCTGGCGCCGCAGCTCGCCGCGCGCACCCTCGACGTCGACGGAGCCGCGGAAGGCATTCGGCGCTTCGTCGTCGGGCTGGCGAAGAAGATGCTGATCGCCAACGTCGTCGCGGTGCCGGTCGACGCCATCTACGCGCTTCCGCCCGGCGAGATCACGGCGGCGCTCGCCTGGTTCGGGGCAGCCTGCTACATGCTGCAAATCTACTTCGATTTCTCCGGCTACTCGGACATGGCCATCGGCCTCGCGCGCCTGTTCGGCTTCGTCTTCCCGGAGAACTTCGCCTATCCGTACGTGGCCACGTCCATCACCGACTTCTGGCGCCGCTGGCACATCACGCTCTCCACCTGGTTCCGCGACTACCTCTACGTTCCGCTCGGCGGGAACCGCACCGGCGCCGCACGCACGTACCGCAACCTGGCGACCGTCTTCTTCCTCTGCGGGCTCTGGCACGGGGCGAGCTGGACGTTCGTGGTGTGGGGCCTCTACCACGGCGCGTTCCTGATCCTAGAGCGCACCCCGTTCGGGCGCCTGCTCCAGCGCACCCCGCGCGTCGTGCAGCACGCCTATGCCTCGCTCGTCGTCCTCGTCGGCTGGGTGTTCTTCCGTGCCGACTCCTGGCCGCAGGCCGCGGCGATGCTCCGCGCGATGGTCGGCCTGGGCGCCGCCGAGAGCGTCCAGTTCCACGTCGCCCTCTACGCCGACCACCTCGTGCTCCTGGCCATGGCCGCGGGCATCGTCGCCGCGACGCCGCTCGCCCCCGCCGCGCGGGCGTCGCTCGCGCGCCTGAAGGAGCGCGCGCCGCAGCATGCGTTGGTCGGCGAGTTCGTCGGCTTCGCCGCGGTCGCCGGCCTCTTCCTCCTCGCCGCCGCACGCCTCGCGGCAGGGACCTACAACCCCTTCATCTACTTCCGCTTCTGACGGTGCCGACCCGCCCTCGCCATCCGCGCGTCCTCCAGCACGTCACCATCGCGGTGTTCGCCGTCGCGCTCGTGGTGCCGATCGCCGTCAACGTCTTCGGGCGATCCGGGTTCATGGCGGAGAATCGCCGGCCGGAGCCGCCCCCGACGTTCGCACTAGACCTCGACACGCTGGCGCAGTTCCCCGCAGCCTTCGAGCGCTGGTTCGGCGACCGCTTCGGGCTGCGCGACGTGCTGGTCCGACTGCACGCCCGCCTCCTCGTCCAGGGGCTCCGGGTCTCACCGTCGCCGAGCGTCGTCCTCGGGCGCGACGGATGGATGTATCTCGCGACCGACTACACGATGATCGACTATCGACGGCTGGCCCCGTTTCCGCGTCCCCTCCTGACGAGGTGGGTGGAGAGCCTCGAGGGCGCCGACCGATGGCTCCGCGCGCGCGGGAGCCGTCTCGTGGTCGTCATCGCCCCCAACGGGCAGACGATCTACCCGGAGTACGTTCCCCGCTCCTACAACCGTCTCCATCGACCGTCGCGACTCGGACAGCTCGCGCGGCACCTGGCATCGAGCCCGGTCGAGTTCGTCGACCTGCGACGACTTCTGCGCGACGCGAAAGCCCGCGAGCGGGTCTGGCACATGACGGACAGCCACTGGAACGACCGGGGCGCTTTCGTCGCGTCGCAGGCCGTCATCGAGCGCGTCCGCACCTTTCTACCGGCGGTCCCGCCGCTCGGGCGCGACGCCTACGAGGCGCGCGAAGCGCTGGATCTGGGCGGGGATCTGACCGGCATGCTCGGCCTGCGCGACGTCCTCCTCGAGCGCCACCAGCGTCTGATCCCCCGCCGCCCGCCGCGCGCGAGGCCGGCCGAGGCCAACGTCGCGTTCGACCCCGGCAAGCTCGACGTCTGGGCCCACCCCAGCGCGACCGAGATCGACGATCCCGCCGCGCCGCGTGCCGTGATGTTCCGGGATTCGTTCGGGACCGCGATGATGCCGTTCCTGTCGGAGCGCTTCCGGCGCATCGTCTACGTCACCGGATATCGGCTCGATCCCGAGATCATCGCACGCGAACGCCCCGACGTCGTGATCCTGGAGATCGTCGAGCGGCGGCTGCTCGTCGTCGATCCGGTCGAGGACGTGGCGCGCGCGCAGATGGCGCCGGCGCAGACGCCGTGAGCCGTGCTAGTTCAGACGCGCGACGCACGGGCGCCGCACACCGACGTCATCATGGTCGTTTCCACACTCCGCAGCGGCCATCGACCCGAAAGCACTTGCCCCACCGCCTGGCATCGACCTTGCTCCATCGCCTTGGTGATGCCCTTCGCGCGACTGCTCCTCGGCGTGGTGCTGCTCTCGAGCCACGCCCGAGCGGCCACGGTAGCGGTGCCCGGCGACTATCCCACCGTCCAGGCCGCCCTGGCCGGCGCTCTCGACGGCTCGGTGATCCAGCTGGCGGACGGCCACTACGCCGAGGCGCTCGGCATCGACAACTGCGATCGCGCGCTCACGCTGCGTGGCAACCTCGACGACCCGAGTCGGGTCGTCGTCGATGCCACCGGCAAGGGCGACGCCGCCCTTCGCGTCACGGGCTGCGGTGCCGACTTCGTGGTCGAAGGGCTGACGTTCACCGGGGGTACCGGACTCCACGGGAACGGCGGCGGGCTGTTCATCGCCCATTCCCAGGCCGTCTTCCGACGCTGCCGGTTCACCGGGAACCATGCCGGCGGCGACGGGGGCGCCATCTACGCCCTCAGCGCGGGCGGCGTCTTCGAAGACTGCGAGTTCACCGCCAACACCGCGGGCCGGCTCGGCGGCGCCATCCTCCTGCACGGCGACGTGACGGCGCCGTCGACGACGCTCTTCTCGCGCTGCACCATCTCCGGGAACGCAGCGGGCGTCACAGAGCCCTCGTGGGGTTGGGGCGGCGGCGTCTACATGGACAACTCGTCCCCGACGTTCGTCGGCTGTACGATCAGCGACAACCACGGCCACTTCGCCGGCGGCGGCGCCGCGGTCGTCGGGATGGCGGGCAGCACCACCGAGCCCATCTTCCGGGACACCCTGCTCACGGGCAACGTCGTGTCTCCCGCTCCCCCGGCGAACGAGGGCCAAGGCGGCGGTCTGCACATCGAGCGCGACGCGCGGGTCACGCTCGATCGCGTCGTCGTCCGCGGCAACCACGCGAACTCCGGCGGCGGCCTCAGCACCTACCTGGCGACCTACGACATCGTCGACTCGGTGATCGCCGACAACGTCGCCGAGATGAACCTCCCCCTCGGGGCGGGCGGCTGGGGCGGAGGCGTGTTCGCGATCTCCGTCATCGTGCCCGAGCTCCACTGGCACCTCGGCGCCAGCGTCACGCTCACGCGCAGCGTGATCCGCGGCAACCTGGCGACGTGGGCAGGCGGGATGCTGGTGCAGGGCGACTTCGGCGGCATGACGACGAATCGCGCCGCGCTGACGATGCGCAGGTCGATCGTCGCGGACAACACGGCGCTCGACTACGGCGGCGGCGTGCTCCTCGATCGTGCCGACGCGGTCGTCGAGGAGACCCTCGTCCTCGCGAACCGGACGCAGACGTCCTGGGGCGCGGGCATGCTCGGCGTCGGCAGCGCGTCGATGCGCATCACGGACAGCGTGTTCGCGGGCAACCACGCCGCCGGGATCGGCGGCGGGGTGATGCTCGCCGCGGGCTCGTACCTCGAGCTGGACCGTGCCCGCTTCCTCGGCAACCTCGCGGACCACACCGCCGGCGGCAGTGCGATCGGCGTGACCGACCAGGCCGGCCCCACGACGGCGCAATCCGCCGGCTGGGTGCGCAACTCCTACTTCCATCAGGACGTCGGCGCGTCGGAGATCTTCGAGGCGAGCTGCAATCCCGCCTCCGCGAGCCGCATCACCTACGACGACAACCGATTCACGACGAGTGACGTGGTCTACGGCCGCAATTGCCACCCCGACGCGAGGACGCCGACGGCCTTCGACGCCGTCCCCGGAAAGGCGTCGGGCAGCACCAGCGGCGGCACCAGCTTCACCGCGTTCCGCGCGGCCCCGACGACCATCTCGTCGGGCCAGCCGAGCACGCTCGCCTGGGCGATGACGTCCACCGAGAACCGTTCCATCGGCGAGGGCGTGGGAGCCGTGGCCACCCCATTCGGCATCGCCAACGTGAGCCCCGCCATCACGACGACGTACGAGCTGAAGGAGCGGACCTCGACCCTCGCCGCGGCGACGGTGACGGTCACGTGTGCCACCTTGGGTACCGCGATCGCGGCCTCGCCCACGAACGGCGACACGCGCATCACGCCCGCTGGTCCCGTCCTCACCTGGTACGCCGCGAGCGGCGCGAGCTCGTACGACATCTACTTCGATTCCGCCGGCACGGCGACGACGCGCGTCGCCTCGGGGCTCACCGGCACGTCCTTCGCCCCCGGAAGGCTCGAGCGCGGCACGAGGTACCACTGGCGGGTGGTCGCGCAGAGCCCGGCATGCGAAGCCCCCAGCACCAGCCCGGTCTTCACGTTCACGACGTGCTCCAGCGACTCGTGCGATTTCGAGGACGACTTCGGCGACGGCGACGCGAGCGACTGGGTCCGGCGCGGCAAGGGATCGGCGACGGTGACCGACGGACGCCTGATCCTCACCGGCCGGCCGCAGATCCGTGTCCTCGCGCCGGTCCCGCCGCAGGCCGACGGCACGTTCAGCGTCACGCTCGAGCTGCTCGCCGGCCGACAGGTTCGCCTGCTCACCGGCGTCGCGGACGCGTCGCACTACCGCGAGCTCGTCATCAAGAAGAGCGGACGCTGGAAGCTGCGCGAGCGCAGCGGCCGGCGGCGCCGAACGATCGGCTCCGCCCGCAGACCCCTCGCCGGGGTCACGACGGTCACGATCAGCACGAGCGGGAAGACCGTCGCGGTGACGGTCGACGGCGCGAGCCTCCTCACCGGCGAGACGGCGAAGGCCGCGACCGGACAGCTCGGCATCCAGGCGATCCGGAGCACGGTCGCGGTCGACGACGTCCGGATCGGTACCGGCGGCTGACCGCGAGCGCCCGCGCGAGCCGATCCGTGCCCCGCTACTCCGCCGGCGCCGCGACGCCGGCCTCGACGGCGAACGTCGAGACCGGCTCTGCCACCCCGGGGACCATCGCCGGCGGGAGCGCGCGCAGGCGGACGCGCGGATCGAGCACGTCGCGCACCGCCGATGTCACGAGCACGTCCGTCCCGTGCTCGCGCGTGAGCCGCTCGACCCGGGACGCCAGGTTCACCGTAGCGCCGATCACGCCGTACTCGACGAGCAGATCGGTGCCGAGCAGCCCGGCGACGACCGGGCCGCGGTGGATGCCCACGGCGATCGCGAGCGGCGGGAGCCCCTGGTCGCGCAGGCGCGCGTTGTAGCCGCGCACCGCGGCACGCATCGCCAGCGCGGCGCGCACGGCGTCGTCGGTCTGCCAGGGGTTCGCCTCCAGCGCTCCGAACAGCGCGAGGAAGCCGTCGCCGAGGAACTTCGCCAGGTGACCGCGGTGGGCGGCGACGGCGTCGGCCATCGCCGCGAACCAGCCGTTCAGCATCCGCACGAGATCGCTCGGGGGCATGGTCTCGGCGAGCGCGGTGAAGCCGCGCAGGTCGGCGAAGAGCACCGTCACCTCCTTGGTGACGGGCATCGTCGACACGCCGCGGGCGATGATGTCCTCGACCACCTCCGCGGGCGCGAAGCGCGTGAAGCTCTGCTGCAGCCTCTCCAGCTCGCGCGACGCGGTCGCCAGCCGCTCCGCCAGCGCCGTAGCCCGTCGACGCGCCCGGAGCGCGACCACGGCGAGCGCCGCCGCGACGGCGCCGAGCAGCGCGGTCAGCACGCGTCGAGCATGGCGCCGATGCGCACGGCGCCGTTCGCGAGCGCGAGGAAGCCGACCAGCTCGACGGTCTCGTCCGCGCCGAGCGTCGTCGCCGCCGCCCGCAGCCGCTCCTGGATCACGGGCACCTGGTAGTGCACCGACTCGCGCGCCAGCGCGAGCAGCTGCGCCTCGCGGGCGTCGACGCCGGGGCCGCCGAGGTGTGCGAGCACGCCTGCGACCTCGACGGGCGCCACGCCCTCGCGCCAGAGCGCGTCCACGGCCTCCCGCTCGTTCGCCGGGCAGCCGAGCGCGCGCGCCACGACGCCCCAGCAGAGGAGCTTCGTTCGGCGCGGGAGGATCGACGAGGCGAACGCGGCGTCGATCGCCTCGCGCAGCGCGGCCGCAGCCGGCACCTCGCCGAGGGCCGCGACCACCGCGTCGCCGACGCCGCCCGTCGCCGCGGGCGCGGGCATGGGCCGGCCGCGCGGATGCGCGAAGCGTCGCCGAACGAGCCGCGAGACCAGCGGCATGAGGAGCCGGCCGAGCGGATGCTCGGCCGCGAGCTCGAAGCTCTCCGGCGGCATCGCGACGAGAGTGGAGAGGCGATTCGCGTAGACCACGGCGCCGGCGGCGAAGACGAGCTCGGGCACGGCCGCGGCCGGGAAGCCGCCGTCGACGAGCGCCGTGCGGTCGGCGGCGCCCGGCCGGGGCTGTGCCCGTGACACCCGGCGGGCGAAGCCCAGCGCCGCCCGCTCGATCGGCGAGACGTCGGCACGATCGAGGTCGTGCGCCAGCCGATCGATCTCGGCCTCGCGATAGCCGAGGATGCGCAGCAGCGTGCGCTGGGTCCCGAAGCAGTAGCGACACGAGTTGTCCTGGCTCACGACGAGCGTCGCCAGCTCCCAGAGACGCGACGGCAGGTGGGCGAGAGGCGCACCCAGGAGCCCGATGTTGCAGCGCACGACCCACGGCGCCGGTGCGAGGACGCCCGCCCAGATCGGCACCGTCCCGAGGTGCCGGCGTACCTCGCGCGCCAGCTCGGGAGGCGGCGGATCCGTGGGCAGCGGACACGCGCCCCACGGCATGTCCTCGCGGACGCTCGGGCTCGGCTCGGCCACCTCTCGCGCTGCTAGCGCCGCCCCCCGGGGCGCGTCAACCCGCGGCGAGCGCGGCGAGAAAGGCGTCGGTCTCCTCGTCGGTGCCGACGGTGATGCGCAGCGCATCGGCGAGCCCCGGCACCGCGAAGTGACGCACGAGGATGCCCTGCTCGGCGAGCCGGCGCAGGACCGGCCCCTGGTCGACCCCGGGGCGTCGCGCGAGGACGAAGTTGGCCGACGACGGCGGCACCGCGAACCCGCGCGCGACCAGAGCCTCGGTGAGCCGGGCACGTGTCGCCCGGATGCGCGCGACGTTCGCCTGCATGTGCGCGACGTCCTCGAGCGCCGCCGTCGCCGCCGCCTGGCTCACGCGGTTCAGGTTGTACGAGTCCTTCACCGTGTGCAGCCCCGCGAGCAGCTCCGGATGCCCGAACGCGAGCCCGACCCGCATGCCGGCGAGCGAGAACGACTTCGAGAACGTGCGCAGCACGAGGACGTTCGCATGGCGCCCGACGAGGCCGAGCGCGTTGGTGTCGGCGAAGTCGCCGTAGGCTTCGTCGACGACGAGGATGCCCGGCAGCATCGCGGCGAGCTCGGCGATCGCCTCGGGTCCGACGAGCGTGCCGGACGGTGCGTTGGGATTGCACAGGAACGTGACCCGCGCACCCGTGGCGGCGAGCGCGCCGGGAATGCGCCAGTCCGCCGGCCACGGCACGGGGACGACCACTCCGCCCTGCACCGCCACCAGCGTCTCGTAGAGGCTGTAGGTCGGCACCGGGAACGCCACGCGATCGCCGGCGTCGACGGTGGCGCGCAGGAGCAGCGCGAGGAGCTCGTCCGAGCCGTTGCCGGCGAGGATGTGATCGGCCGGCACGCCGTACACCCGAGACGCCGCGGCGCGAAGCGCCTGCGCCGTGGGATCGGGGTAGAGCCGCACGTCGGCGTCGGCCGCGGCCGCGATCGCCGCGAGCACGCGCGGCGACGGCGGATACGGGTTCTCGTTGGTGTTGAGCTTGACGACGCGGCGCCCCGGCGCCGGTTGCTCGCCTGGAACGTACGGCACCGCGGCACGCACCGCGGGCCGCAGCCAATCCGAGGGCCGGGCCAGGGCTACCGGGCCACCGTCAGACGCGCGGAGGCGTCCAGGCCGTTCGGATCGTCGGGACGTAGGTGGCGGTCGGCCACATGGATGGCCTGGCGCGTGCGCTCGGGCAGACCGGTCAGGACGTCGACCAGGTGGGCCCAGCGCTCGCGATCGGCCTCGCCGAGCTCATAGAGGCGGATCGCGCCGTCGACGTCCTTGCGACGCAGACAGCCGTCGGCCATCGACAGCATCCGCTCGCGCGGCAGGGGTACTCCGCCCAGCTCGCAGACCCGGACGACGTCCTGGACCCGGTGACGCTCCATCAAACGATCCGCCAGACGTGACCAATCGCCAGGATCGACCGCTGCCGCGTTGCGGACGAAGAGCCGCATGGCGGCGTCGAGGAACCCTCGCTCGAGATATCGCCTGGCGACGAGGACTTCGGAAGCACTGGCAGGCATCGATGCGCACCCCTTTCGAGCACCCGCGTCCGCTCCACCCGCGTCATCCCGCAACGCGCGTCAAGGTACTGACGCACCTCCAGAAACGCAAGGCGAGGCTGCCGCAGCGGCGCGCAAGGCATGCCTGTAAGGCAGGTGCGTGACCGGGCTTCCCACACTCAAGCCCGTCGCGTGCGGTGCCGATAGCTCTCCCGACTGTATGACGGGGAAGCTCAACATCACGTACAGCGCCTACCGTGAGCTCGAGCTCGTCCCGCAGACGCCGCTCCGGGCAATCGGCGAGGCGATCATCCAGCTCGCCGACGATCCGCATCCGCCGGGGTCGTCGGAGCTCCAGGGCGTCGGCGGCTGCCACTACCTCGCGATCGACGACTACTACATCCTCTACTACGTCGACGACGAGGACGGTCTGACGGTGCTCGGCGTCCTCCAGGGCCCGTACCACCCGCTGCACTGAGGCACTGCCGGCGCGACCGGCCGGTCTTGCCGCTGGCGCGACGGCGACGCTAGGGTCGCGCGATGCGCCGGTCGTGGCTCGTCGCCCTGCTCTTCGCCGTCTCGCTCGTCCCCGCGCACGCGGCGAGCGTGCGCATCTTCGCCGTCGGCAACGCGCAGCGGCTCGACGACGCGCTCACCTACCAGTCGTTCCGCGACAAGATGGCGGCGCTCATGGACGCCGCGCATCCGCAGCGGGCGAGCCTCGTGCAGGCGGGCGTCGACGACGTCGCCAGCCACCTTCGGGCCGTCGATCCGCTCGCGCCCGAGCACGCGCTCGTCGTGTTCCCCGAGAGCGTCGGGCTGATCGCCGCCTTCATCGGCAGCCGCGGCGCCGGCGCGCGGCTCCAGGCCTCGGCGCCGCTCGCGATCGCGAGCCTGTTCGAGCCCTACGGCGCCCAGGTGGCGCACTACCAGGCGAAGTACCCGGGCCAGCCGCCGGTGCGCTACCTCGTCCTCGCCCTGACCGATACGCTCCACCGCGCCTTCACGGAGACCTTCCGCGAGCTCGCGGTCGCGCACGGCGTCCACATCGCCGCCTGCGCCGATCTGGCCCCCGCCCGCCGCATCGATGCGGCGGCCGATCCTGCGCTCGTCGACCTCCTGCGCGATCCGGACGAGCCGGAGCGGACGTACGCCTACGAGGCGACGTCGGCGCGGCCGGTGAACTCCACGTACGTGTTCGCGCCCGACGGCGCGATCCTCGTGCCCGACGGCCACGGCGGCACCCTGCGCGCGCCCGCGGAGACCGGCGGCGTCATCCGTGGCTCGACGGACAAGGCCTATCTGACGCCGATCGAGCAACCGCCGCCCGGCGAGCCGCTCGGCCTCGCCCTCGGCGCCGGCCCCGTCCGCGACCTGGAGGTGCTCGATACCCCGGTCGGCCGGCTCGCGATCGTGATCTCGAAGGACGCATGGATGCCCGACGTCAACGCGCGCTTCGCCGCCAAGGGTGCCAACCTGATCCTCCAGCCCGAGGCCTTCAGCTCGTGGGCCTACGACACCGCCGAGTGGTCGCCCGACGTCTTCAAGGAGGGCGGCTTCGCGAACCTCCAGCGCAATCCCGGCTGGGCGGCGAACGTGAACGCCAGCCTCACCGGCAACCTGCTCGACATCACCTTCGACGGCCAGTCGGCGATCCTCGGCCGGCGCACCAAGACGCTGCCCGGCCCGCTCGGGGCCGAGAACGCCTGGATCGGCCAGAATCCCGACACCGGGTTCCGCGCGATCGCGCCGTGGATCGTGCCCGATCCCGGGCTCGGCGACCCCAGCCTGACGCTGGCGCAGCGCCGCGCGCAGCTGGCCGCACAGGGAGCCCACCTGCTCCCCGGCTCGGGCATACCCTGCCCCGGCCCGCGCGTCCCCGGAGCCTGCGAGAACGGCTACCGCGAAGCCGTGGTCTGGCACGACGTGACCCTGCCCGACGGCGACGGCACCGGCGCCGTCGACGCCACCCGCGAGACGCCGCCGCACTTCTCGGCGAGCGTTCGTGTGACGTCCGCGGGCGGGCCGGCCCGCCGCGCGCCGCGCGTGGCGACGCGCGGCAAGCGCGTCTTCGTCGTGTGGCACGAGGCATCCGCGGGCGAGCTGCCCAACGTCTTCCTCGCCGTCGGCAAGCACGGCGGCGCCCGCTTCGGCGCACCGATCCGCGTCAGCGGCAACGCCCGCGGCAGCGTCCACGAGACGTTTCCGGCCATCGCGGTGCGGGGCAAGCGGGTCGCCGTCGTGTGGCAGGAGTTCGCCGACGGACGCAGCGACGACCGCGGCCGCATCATGCTGCGCTGGCTCGACGCCCGCGGCCGCGCCAAAGGCGCCGCGGTGCGGGTCGACGACGACGACACCGCCGGCAAGTGGCTGCCGGCAATCGCCTTCGCCGGCACGACGCCCGTCGTCACCTGGATCGACGAGCGCGACCCCGGGCCCGAGGGCGAGGCGTTCGAGCACGTCTATGTCGCGCGCGCCGTCGCGAACGACCGCTTCGCACCGGCGGTGCGCGTCGATCAGGGTGCCCCGGTCCCGCTCTCGACCCACCAGGACAACAAGTGGGCGCCCACCATCGCCGCCGCCGGGCGGCAGGTGTGGATCGCCTGGGTCGACTTCCGCAGCAACAACTGGGACGTCTACCTGGCGCGCAGCGACGACGCCGGCGCCACCTTCGGCGCCAACGTGCGCCTCGACGACTTCCCGGCCTACGAGCGCATCCACGACACGCCGTCCGTCGTCGCCGACGGCCAGGGCCGCGTCGTCGTGGGGTGGACGGACGTCCGTGCGCGCGAGGCCGACCCGAACCTGTTCGCCGCGGTGAGCACCGACGCCGGTGCCACCTTCGCCGCCAACGTCCAGATCGACGACTCGCGCGTGGACTTCGACCCGAACCGCGACACGCCGACGAGCCAGTGGCTGCCGTCGCTGGCGCTGGCGAAGGGCACGGTCTTCGCAGCCTGGCAGGACGATCGCCTCGGCAATGCCGACGTCTTCTTCGCGCGCAGCACCGACGGGGGCACGACCTGGGGCGCGTCGGAGCGTGTCGACGACACGGGCACGGGGCCGAGCCATCAGAGCCGCCCGTCGTTGGCGCTCGCGGGGCGCGGGAAGCAGCGGCGCTGCCTGGTCGCGTGGGAAGACGATCGCGACGGCACCACCGGCGTGTACCTCGCGCGGCGGGCCTGCGGGCGCTAGCCGGCGATGCTCTGCGACCAACGGCCCGGCGCCCGGGTGCCGAAGCGCGCGCACCTGCAAGCGACTGCACGCGAGCCAGACGCCATGCCCCAGCGCGCGTACCGCGCCCTGGCATCCAGCTTGCTTCCCTAGGTGGGGATGCGGACCCGTCGTACGATGCTGCCCTGGTGCCTGCTCTCCGTCCTGCTGAGCGCCAGCGCGGCCGACGCCGTCCAGCTCTGCGTGCGCGTCGACGGCCCCACCGGCGCGGTGCGCAACGGAGCCTCCATCCGACTGCGCGCGGCGTGCCGCGCCCGCGAGAAGGCCCTGCCGCTGAGCTTCGCGAATGGCGAGACGACGGTGCTCGTCCAGGGCGCCAACCTCCAGATCGTCGACGGCTCCGGAAGCACCTACGGTGCCTCCAACGGGCGCGGCAATCTGATCGTCGGCTACGACGAGGGCCGCTGCATCGAGGACGGCGCCGTCGTCGGCACCTGCACCACCGCCGGCGCGCCATGTGCCGCCAGCGGCGTGTGCAACGTCGCGGACAAGACCGGATCGCACAACGTCGTGGTCGGGCCGGCCAACCGCTACCCGAGCACGGGCGGGATCGTCGGTGGGCAGGTAAACACCGTCAGCGGCGAAGGCGGGGCGGCACTCGGCGGCCTCGAGAACGTCGTCAGCGGCGCGCTGGCGGCCACGACCGGCGGCTACCGCAACCGCGCACGCGGCGTCGCCGCCGCCGTCACGGCGGGCAGCGACGCGGTGGTGCTCGGCGACCAGGCGGTGGTCGTCGGCGGCCGCGGCAACAGCGCGCCGGGTGGGGCCGCCGTCGTCACCGGCGGAGACGGCAACGTGGCGCGCGGCGAGGCCGCGGTCGTCGGCGGCGGGCTGGAGAACGTCGCCAGGGGGGCCTACTCGGTCGTCTGCGGCGGCGTCGGCGAGGAGACGAACGAGCTCTTCGAGGTCGTCTGTCGCCCGACACCCTGAGCCGCCGACCTGGACGCCGCGGCGGCGCCGCACGCGGTCGCCCGCGCACCTCGACGACCCGTCGCGCGAGGGCGGCGCCATGGTCCTCCGGTCGTCGAGGCCCCCGAACGCTTCAGCGACCGGCGCATCTCGGGCATGGTGGAGCCATGCCTCCCTGCGGCCTCTACCGCACCACCACCGCGCTCGACGGCCACGTACCGGTCGGGCGTCTCGTCTACTTCCACGATCACGGCAACCCGGGGCCCGGCATCTACCTGCCGCGTGCCTGGGCACTCAACCGCGCCCAGTGGCACGACACCGGCCACACCGTGTCGCCCGAGTTCGCGGCCACGCTGGATCCGCTCGCCCCCGAAGGCCTCTACCGGGTACGCGAGACCTTCACCTGCTGCGCCCAGGCGTGCCGCACCTACGAGCCCGAGCTCCTCGTCCAGCTCGGCTACAACGCCGAGGCCGGCGCCCTCCTCTTCCTCCCGGAGTGGACGCCGTCGGGGCTCGCCATTCCCGAGCTCGGCGTCGCCATCGACGCCGACCGCCTCCGCGCGCTCGCCCCGTTGCGCGTCGTCCAGGGCACCGAACCGCACGGCGCGCCGCAGTGAGCGGCGTGGCGCGTCAGCCGCCGAGGCCGGCGTCGAGCACGTAGCGGATCAGCTGCACGTTGTTCTCGAGCCCGAGCTTCAGGAGCAGACGCGCACGGTACGTGCTGACCGTCTTCACGCTGAGGCAGAGCCGCTTCGCGATCTGCGACGGCGTCGCCCCCGCCCCCATCAGGCGCAGCACCTCGAACTCGCGGTCGGACAGGGCCTCGTGCGGGGCCTTCGCCTCGCCGCCGGCGACCACCACCCCGACCAGGTGCTCGGCGAAGGACGGCCGGCGCCGTCAGGAGCTGCGCCCGCGCCCCCCATGGCAGCAGCCCCGCCGTCGCGATGACGATGAGGATGCAGAAGAGCGCGCTGCTCCCGTGCTCGTCGACGAGCACGGACGACACGCTCGTCACGGCCGCCACCAGGACGACCCACAGGGCGGTGCCGAGCACGAGCCCGCGTGACGAGGCGGTGTAGCTGCGACGCCAGGCCCACGCCGCCCCGAGGCCGAGCAACGCCTTCAGTCCGAGCAGCATGCCCACGACCGGACGATGGGCGAACGGATCGACGGCGACGCCGAGCACACCGACGACGACCACGACGATCAGTATCCCGAGGCGGCTGCGCTGCGCGAGCAGCGCACGGTCGTCGCGACGGCGCCGTGCGAGGACGGCGCTGCCGACGGCACCGTCCTGCCCGACATCGGGGCGCAACAGCTCCGAGCCGGCGAGATCCCAGCCGAAGCCGAAGACGGATTCGCACCACGAGCGGAAGAAGGAGCCAGCCTGCGGACGCCGCATGAAGCCATCCCAGTTGGGCACCACTTTCGTGAGATCGCAATGAAAAACGACGCGCCGCGTGGCGCATCGCCGCATCTGGCGTCGCGATTCGCCCCCAGGGCACCGCCGGCGATCGCTCCCTGCGGCAGGGCCTACGGCGGTTGCGTCCCCGACCCGCCGCATGGGCGCGATCCCGCCGCCCCCGCGGGTTGCCCACACGGCGCCGGCGCTGCCGCGTCGTGCGGCACGCCCCCGCGCGCCGCACCGTCGCCGGTCAGTTCAGATAGCCGAGCGCCTTGAGGCGCTTGCCCATCTCGTCGTCGATCTTCGCTTCGGCGGCCGTCGCCTTGTGTGCATCGGCCCACTTGAGCGTGTCGGTCATCTGCGACTGCAGCTTCGCGGCCTCGGTCGCGTCCTGCGCCACGAGATCCTTCTGCTCCGGATAGTCCGTCGAGAGATCGTACAGCTCGCTCGCCACGCGCTGGTCCTGCTGCTTGTGGATCAGCTTGTGCTTGTCGTCGACGACGCTGCGGGTGGCGCCGAAGCGGTAGATGAGCTCGGAGAAGGCCTGCGGATTGCGCGGCACCGTGTCGCCCTTCGCGAGCGGCACGAGGCTCCTGCCGGCGGCCGTCGGCTTCGGCGGCGCGCTCGCCAGCTCGAGCACCGTCGGCAGGATGTCGACGCTCATCACCGGCGTCCCGATGCGCGACGGCTGGAAGGCCTTCGGGTAGCGGATGATGAGCGGGACGTGGATCAGCTCGTTGTAGAGCCCCTGCCCGTGGCCCCAGTTCTTGTGCTCGTAGAACTCCTCGCCATGGTCGGCGACCACGATGACGATGGTGTCGTCGAGGATGCCGAGCGACTTCAGCTTGCCCAGCAGCTTCTGGAAGACGGTGTCGACGAAGAGGATGTCGCCGTCGTAGCGCGCGATCATGTCCTCGCGCTGCGCCTCCGGGATCGCCTGCCCCTCGTCGAACGGGAAGTAGCTCTTCTTCGGGTAGTAGGTCACCGGCTTCGCCGACTTGTCGGGGACCCACTTGTCGTACGGCGGCGGCGGATCGTACGGGTGATGCGGGCTCATGTAGTGGACGTGCATGTAGAAGGGCCGGTCGTGGTTCGCGTCGAGCCAGCGCGACGCCTCCGTCGTCAGCACCTCGTCGCGCGCCGTCGTCGACAGCTCCCCCTGCACGAGCAGCTTCACCTTGTTGTATATCCAGTTGCGGCCGCCCGTCTGCTTCGAGATCCGCTTGAGCGCGTTCATGAAGAGCGTCACGCGTGCGAAGCGCTCGTCGTAGATCGAGTAGAAATGATCGACGCCGCGCCCGAAGCCGTAGTCGGGCGTGATCCACGGGTTCCCCGAGAGCACGGCGGTCCGGTAGCCCTGGTCGCGCAGCAGCTGCGTCACGATGGTCTCGGACTCGGGCAGCTTCTGCTGCTCGAGGTTCGTCTGATGCATGCTCGGGTAGTGGCCCGTCAGCAGCGAGGCCATCGCCGGCTTCGTCCAGCTCGACTGCGAGAAGGCCTGCTCGAAGAGGACGGCGTCCGCGGCGAAGGCGTCGATGTTCGGGCTCGTCGGCCGCGAGTACCCGTAGGTGCCGAGGTGATCGGCCCGCAGCGTGTCGATGAGCACGAGGACGATGTTCGGGCGCGAGCCGGACGCGAGCGTCGCGGCGTTCTGCGGCGCCTCGGGGCCGCCGGTGAAGCCGCGCGCCGCCCCCACGCCGCCCGCGCCGAGCAGCACGACGAGGAGCGCGACGAGCCCGCCACCGGGCTGCCGGAAGAGCCGCGTCAGCGGCCACAGCAGCACCAGCGCGGCGACGGCGATGCCGATCACGCCCGGCAGACGCATCCCGGACGTCGGCGACAGCGTACGCAGATAGGCTTCCGCGCCGAGGATACAGCCGCCGCCGGCGAGCAGCAGGCCGCGGATCCAGCCGCCCGCGTTGCGCCACCCGAGCAGCGCGGCGAGCGCATGGAGCACCACCGCGCCGCCGAAGGCCGTCGCGAGGTAGAGCCCGATCAGCCAGGCGACGCCGGAGCCGCGCAGGCTACCGGGATTCCACACCGCCACCTGCCAGAGATCGACGGCGGCGAGGACGCCGCCCACCGTGACCGTGGTGCGCAGCACTTCGGGAACGAAGCCGGTCGTTCCCCGCTGTTGCATGGGCATCGGGAATCGGAGCTTACCGACGCCCCCGGTGGTTCACAAACCGGCGGACTGAGTGCCGCGAGGGTACACTTTGATGGCGGTCCAGCGACGCAGCATGACCTTGCCTGCAGGGAACCCCTTGGGCTTCGACACGTCGGCGACGCGGCAGACGTGCACCGCGACCTTCCCGCGTGCGTCCCGCGCCTTCGAGTGCCACGCGGCGAGCTCCGCGGCGCGCGCGAGCACCGTGTCCGGCGGCTCGCCTGCCTCGGGCGGGATGCGCACGACGACGTGGCTGCCCGAGTAGTCGGCGACGTGCAGCCAGAGATCCTGCGGCTCGCCGACCTCGAACGTCAGGACGTCGTTCTCGGCGTCGCCGCGCCCGACGAGGACGGTCCAGCCGTCGACGTCGAGCATCTTGTAGGGACGTCCCTTGCTGCCCACGGCCGCCGGTCAGCCCCCGCGCCGGCGGCGGGCGCCGCGCCCTGTCTCGCTCACCGCGCTTGTCTACGGACGCCCGCCGAGCCGGTCAAGCCGATGCCGTCGGGCGCGTCGGTGGCCTCGCCGTCGGCCACGGCGTCGAGCGGGATCGTCAGCGTGATGCGAACGCCTTCGCGCGACCGCGAGCGGATGTCGATGCGCCCCCGGTAGTGCGCGACGCGCTCGCGCATGCCGAGCAGCCCGAGGCCGCCGAGCTGCGGTGCGCGCCGGAAGCGCTCGACGTCGAAGCCGACGCCGTCGTCGGCGACCACGAGCGTCACCTCGCGCGGGCCGACGTCGAGCTGCACCAGCACGTGGCGCGCCTGCGCATGGTTGGCGACGTTGGTGAGCGCTTCCTGCGTGACGCGATAGAGCAGCACCTCGAGCGCCGGCGGCAGGCGCGTCTCCGGCGGCGGCGTACGCAGCTCGACGGCCAGGTCGGTGCGCGATGCGAAGCGCTCGGTGAGGAACTGCAGCGTCGGCACGAGACCGAAGTCGTCGAGCATCGAGGGCCGCAGGAGCTGCGACATCGTCCGCACCTCCTGCACGAGCTCGATCACCTGCTCGCGCACGCCGCGCAGGCGCGCGCGCAGCGCCGTCACGTCCTCGACGTCGCTGCGCTCGAGGAGCGCGATGTCGAGCTTGATCGCCGTCAGGATCTGGCCGACGCCGTCGTGCAGGTCGCGCGACAGGCGGCGCAGCGTCTCTTCTTGCACCTGGACGCGCATCTGCGACAGCTTGCGCAGCTCGGTCTCGTGGCGGCGCGCCGTCTCGAAGAGGCTCGCGTTGGCGAGCGCCGCGGCGGCCTGGCTCGCGATCGCCTCGGCCAGCTCGAGATCGCGCGCCGCGAGCGGCCGCTCGACGGCCGCGAGCACGACGCCGAGGAGCTGATCCTTGTAGAGCAGCGGCAGCACGACGGTCGATCCGCCGCCGAGCTCCGCCGTGACCGCGGCCGGCGTCGCGGCCGGCGGCGCCGGCAGCACGGCCGGCTTGCGCCCCGGCGGGCAGAGCCCCGCGAGGTCCGGCGGCGCGTCGAGCGGCAGGCTCGTGCCCGGGATGCCCGAGACGATGACATACGCGTCGACGACGTCGTCCAGCTCCGGCGGATACCAGAGCACGCAGAGACGCCGCAGCCCCAGCGTCACCCGGACCTTGTCGGCGACGAGCGGCAGGACGGCGGCGATCTCGAGCGTCGACGACGTCGTCCGCGCCAGGTCGTAGAGCGTCGCGATGTCGCGCGTCGCCTGCGCGACCCGGCGCTCGAGCTCGGCACTGTGCTGCTCGAGCTCGCCCCGCGCCTCCTCGAGCCGCGCCGTCATGCGGTTGAACGCCACCGCCAGCTCGCCGACCTCGTCGTTGGTGCGGATCGGGACGACCTCCCAGGGACCGCTCGGCCGGCGCGCGATCGAGGACGCGAGTCGCGTCAGCACCGCCACCGGCCGCGTCAGCCGGCGCGAGAGCAGAAAGCCCTGCAGCAGCGCCAACGCCAGGCTCAGGAGCAGCACCGCCCCGCCGCGCGCGAGCAGGCGTCCCAGCTCCTCCTCGAAGTCGGCCCGGCGAACGACCGAGACCACGCGCAGGTTCCCGTCGCCGACCGTGGCCCAGGCGACGATGCGCGGCGTCTCGACGCGGTCGATGGCGTACGACGCGCCGCCGGCCTCGATCGCATGCAGCAACGCCGGCCGAACGCCGAGCGCGGCGAGGCGACCGATCGCCTGCGATCCCGCCGCCACCGCCCCGTCGCGCTGCACCAGCAGCGCCACCCCGTGCGGGCCGAGCTGCATGCGCGTGGCGGCGTCGCGCCACCAGGCCGCGTCGGCCCGATGCTCCGAGCCGGCGGCGGTGAGCTCGCCCGCGAGCACGCGCGTCTCGGAGAGGACGCGGCGGCCGACCTCCTCCTCGAGCGTACGCTCGGCGCGGCTGTAGGCGATCGTCCCGAGCAGCAACGTCGTCGTGATGACGAGCACGAGGCCGCCCGCGAACACCTTCTGCGACAGCGGGATGGTGCGACCGGCGCGCGGCGCCTGGGGGCGCAGCGCCCCCAGGCGCCGCAGCAGCGGCTCGAGCCGCGACTCGAGATAGAGGAAGACGAACAGCGCGCCGACGAGGCCGGTGACGAGACCGAGGGCCATCACCTTCACGCACTCGGTCCACGGCAGCGCGGCGAAGACGCGCAGCTGGATCGCGCCCGCGAGGTAGCCGGCCAGCGAGCCCACCAGCAGCACGCCGGCGACGCGGATCGGATAGTCGAGCACCGTGCGCTCGAGACCCGCGACCGCGTCTGGATCGCCGCTGCCGCCGGAACCGAGCACGCGGTCCCAGTCGCGCTCGACCTTCCCGAGCCAGCGCACCGGCGGCACGAGCGCCACGAAGCAGGCGACGAACGGAACCTCCCAGGCGTAGCAGAACAGCACCCAGCGCGCCTGCTCCTCGTCGAGCAGCCAGGCGAAGAACGAGTACGGCATACCGAGGCCCCACCAGGTGGCGCTGGCCACCAGGGCGACGGCGAGGATCGCGCGCCGGAACTGTCTCGGGTGCGGAAGCGGCGGAGCGGACACGAAGCCGGCCCGCTCCCCGCTCAGGGCGCCGCGCCGAGGCCGCGGCGGCCGGCACGCGCCCGCATGCGATCGCGGACGATCGGCTCGAGCACGTCCAGCGCCGCCTCGACCTCCGCGTGCTGCGCGCTGCCCTTGTCGAGCAGCGGCTCGGTACGCTCGAAGAAGCGGTACGCCTGCTCCAGATCGCCGCGCAGCTGCGCGGCGACGGCGAGCTGGTACAGCCCCTGGGCCTCGTCGCCCTTGCGCCCGAGCGCGAGCCCGATCAGACGATGCGCCTCGTCGAGATCGGGCGAGAGGCGGATCGCGCGCTGCCACTCGCGCATCGCCTTCTCCTGGTCGCCGAGCTCGGCGTACGCCTTGCCCAGCTCGAGGTGCGACCAGCCGTCGCCGGGCGAGCGGGCGAGATGCCGCTCGAGCGCGACCCGTCCGAGCTCGGGCTCCTTCAGCGACACGTAGACCGCGCCGAGCGGCCGATCGAGGCGGGCCCCCATGCCGAGGGCGCGGGCCTTCTCGAACGCAACCCGCGCGCCGTCCGGCTTGCCGACCGTTTGGAGCACCCGGCCGAGGAGAAACTGCGCTTCCGCGTCGTTGGGGCGGTCGGCCGCGAGGCGCTGGTAGCGCGGCACGACCACCTCGTTCGGCTGATCGATGGCCTCGGCGACGGCGCGCACCTCGGCCAGCTCGGGGCTGGCCTGCGGGCGGCCCGGCGGCGTGCGCAGCTTCTGCGCCCGGATCACGCTCTCGGTGTGCGCGACGCGGTCCTCGGTGACCGGGTGGCTCAGCATGTAGGGCGGCACCCCCGTCGGGTTGAGCCGCTGCTCGACGAGGAGCGCCTTGAAGAAGCCGCCCAGGGCGTTCGGGTCGTAGCCGCCCTCGCTGGCGATGCGCAGGCCGAGGAAGTCGGCCTCCTGCTCGAACTCGCGCGAGAACTTGAGCTGCGCCGTCTGCGCCGCGGCGATCCCGGCCGCGCCGAGGACCGGGTTCACGAGCGACAGCAGCACGCCCGCCAGCGCCGCCGCCGACCACATCTGGCCCGCCACCTGCTGGCGGACGATGTGATGCGCATGGACGTGCGCGATCTCGTGGCCGAGCACGCCGACCAGCTCGTCGTCGTTCTTCGCCTTCTCGAGCAGGCCGGTGAAGACGAAGATGTAGCCGCCGGGGACCGCGAACGCGTTCAGCGCGGGATGGGCGACGACGAAGAACTGGTAGTCGAACTGCTGGGCGCCGAGCGTCTCGACGAGGCGGGCGCCGAGCCGCTGCACGTAGCCGGTGACGGCGGGATCGTCGACCAGCGGCAGGCCGCCGCGCGCCTCGAGCATGAAGCGTTCGCCCAGCACGCGCTCGGTGTCGGCACGCACGGGCAGCGCCGGCACGAGCAGCACCGCCACCAACAGCGCCGCCACGCCCCGCGGTGCCCTCATCGGCCGGCGAGCCTCCGCGCCACGTCGCCGGCCCAGTAGGTGATGACGACGTCGGCACCGGCGCGGCGGATCGCGAGCAGGGTCTCGTCGACGACGCGCGTCTCGTCGATCCACCCGGCCGCCGCCGCGGCCTTCACCATGGCGTACTCGCCGCTCACCTGATACGCCGCGACCGGCCAGGCGAAGCGCTCCTTCACGCGCCGGATCACGTCGAGGTACGGCAGCGCCGGCTTCACCATCACGATGTCGGCGCCCTCCTCGATGTCCATCGCGACCTCGCGCAGCGCCTCATCGGCGTTCGCGGCGTCCATCTGGTAGGCGCGCCGGTCGCCGAAGGCGGGCGTCGACTCGGCCGCCTCGCGAAACGGGCCGTAGAGCGCCGACGCGAACTTCGCGGCGTACGACATGATCGGCACGTCGGCGAAGCCGTGCGCGTCGAGCGCGCCGCGGATGGCACCGACGCGACCGTCCATCATGTCCGAGGGCGCGACGACGTCGGCGCCGGCACGCGCATGCGCGAGCGCCTCGTCGGCGAGGATCGCGAGCGTCGGGTCGTTGTCGACGGCGTCGTCGCGCAGAACGCCGCAGTGGCCGTGATCGGTGTACTCGCAGAGACAGACGTCGGTGATGCGCAGCAGGCCCGGCGCCGCCCGACGGACGGCCTCGAGCGCGCGCGGCACGATCCCCTCGGGGTCGACGGCACCCGAGCCGCGCGCGTCCTTGGCTTCCGGCACGCCGAACAGGAGGACGGCGGTCACGCCGACGTCGGCCAACCGCCGGCACTCCTCGGCGACGCGGTCGACCGAGCGTTGCGCGACGCCCGGCATGGTCGACACCGGCTTCTCGACGCCGCGGCCGGGGACCACGAAGAGCGGCTGCACCAGCTGCTCCGCGGCGAGGCGGGTCTCACGCACCAACCGCCGCAGGGCTTCCGTGCGGCGCAGGCGCCGGGGTCGATAGGCCGGAAACCGGCTCATCCGGACCCTCGGCTTAGATGATCCCCCCCGGGATTGCAAAAATGCTCCGCCAGCGCGTCGGCCAGCGCGGGCGCCGTGTAGGACGCCGGACAGACGTCGACTCGCAGCCCCACGTCGCGGGCCGCGTCGGCGGTCACGGGGCCGATGCACGCGACGACGGGACGCGGGCGCGCCGCCAACGCGGCCATGGCGTCGCGACCGAGGGCGCGGGCAAAGTGGCGCACCGTCGAGCTCGCGGTGAACGTGACGGCGTCGACCGCGTCCTCGTCGAGCGCCCGGCGCAGCTCGGCCAGGGCCTCGGCCGGCGGCGGCACGGCGCGGTAC
>JAHCID010000009.1 GCA_026129405.1 bacterium | reverse complement strand
TGGGCGACGCCGCGTGGGCGCGCGCCCGCACGCTCGCCGCGGTGGATACGCTGCGCGCCCGGCCCGACGTCGCGCTCGCCGAGCCGAACCTCGTGCTGCGCCCGCAGCGCGTGCCGTCCGATCCCTACTACGCCTACCAGTGGCACTATCCGATGATCGGGCTCGAGGCGGCATGGGACGTGGTGACCGGATCGCCCGACGTCGTCGTGGCGGTCGTCGACACCGGCATCCTCCTCGACCCGGGGCGGGGCATCGGGCACCCGGACCTCGACCCGGCGCGCGTTCTGCCCGGGTTCGACTTCATCGCCAGCGCGGCGAGCGCCCGCGACGGCGACGGCATCGATGCGAACCCGTTCGACGCCGGCGACGGCCGGCGCGGCAGCGCCTCGTCGTTCCACGGCTCGCACGTGGCGGGCACGATCGGCGCGGCGAGCGACGACGGCACCGGCGTCGCCGGCGTCGACTGGCAGGCGCGGCTGCTGCCGGTGCGCGTGCTCGGCGTCGACGGCGGCACGACGTACGACATCGCCCAGGGCATCCGTTGGGCGGCCGGGCTCGCCTCCGACGCCTGGACGACGCCCGTACAGCGGGCCGACGTCATCAACCTGAGCCTCGGCGGCGTGGGCTACTCGGCGGAGCTGCGCACGGCGATCCAGGCGGCCCGCGCGGCGGGCAGCGTCGTCGTCGCCGCCGCGGGCAACGACGCGAGCGACGCGGCCGGCTACTCGCCCGCCGGCTTCCCCGAGGTCGTCACGGTGAGCGCCGCCGACCTGCGCCGGGCGCGGGCGTACTACTCGAACTTCGGCGCCGTCGTCGACGTCGCCGCGCCCGGCGGCGACGTCACCGTCGACCGCAACGGCGACGGCTACGCCGACGGCGTGCTCTCGCTCGGCGGCGACGACACGGGCTCGACGCTCACCTTCAACTATCCCTTCTACCAGGGCACTTCGATGGCGGCGCCGCACGTGAGCGGCGTGGTCGCGCTCATGCAGGCCGCGCATCTCGCCGCCAACGGCGTGCGCTTCGGACCCGATCGGCTCGACGCCTGGCTCGCCGCCGGCGCGCTCAGCGAGGACCTCGGCGACGACGGTTGGTCGGGGCACGGTCTCATCGACGCGCGCAGGGCCGTCGCCCGCGCCGGCGCGACCGGCGGGCCGACGACGCCGGCCCTCGCCGTCACCCCGACGTCGCTCAGCTTCGGCGCGGACCTCGCCGACCTCGAGCTCCGGCTGCGCAACGACGGCGCGGGTCCGCTCACCGTCACCGACGTGACGGTGAGCGCCGGCGCGGGCTGGCTCACCGCCTTCACCTCGAGCCCGCTGCCCTTCGCGCCGCCGGGGACCGTGACGCTACACGCGGAGCGTGCGGGGCTGCCGCCCGGCACCGTGCAGCGCGCCGGCGTCACGATCGCGAGCGACGCCGGCAGCGTCACGGTGCCGATCGTCCTCCAGGTGGCGTCGACGGGCGACGGCGGCGACGTCGGACGCACGTTCGTGCTGCTCGTCGACCCGGTGTCGCGCGAGACGCGCTATCAGACCGTCGCGACCGCGGCGGGCGGCTACGCGATCGACTTCGGCGGCCCCGTGCTCGCGGGGACGTATCTGCTCGCCGCGGGCACCGACCGCGACGGCGACGGCCGCATCGGCGATCCCGGCGAGGCGTTCGGCATCTGGCCCGACAACACGGCGGACCCGGAGCCGATCGTGGTGACCGAGGACGGTGTCGCCGAGGTGACGCTGCCGGTCGTCGAGTCGGTGTCGGTCGGCGCGGGCCGCTTCCGCGTCGGTGCGGCGCCGCGCCGGCTCGAGCTCGAGCGGCGCTGAGTCAGGCGACGGCGTCGGCGCCGGCCGCGAGGAAGGCGCGCACCTCGGGATGGTCGTGCGCCCGCAGCGCGTCGAGCGTGCCGCTCGCGACCACGCGGCCGCCGGCGAGGAGGGCGACGCGATCGGCGACGCGCGCGGCCTCGCGCAGGTCGTGGGTCACGAAGACGGCCGTCTTGCCGAGCCGTCGCTGGAGGGCGCGGAACGCCGTCTGCAGCTCCCAGCGCGTGACCGGATCGAGCGCGCCGAAGGGCTCGTCGAGCAGGAGCAGCGGCGGGTCGGCGGCGAGCGCGCGCGCGACGCCGACCCGCTGGCGCTGGCCGCCGGACAGCTCGTGCGGGCGCCGGTGCGCGTACTCGGCGGCCGGCAGGCCGACCAGGGCCAGGAGCTCCGTCACGCGCGCCGCGCGGCGGGCGCGATCCCAGCCCTCGAGCTCGGGGACGAGGCCGACGTTCGCGGCCACGTCGAGGTGCGGCAGCAGGCCGACGTCCTGGATGACGTAGCCCGTGCGCCGCCGCAGGCGGATCGGGTCCCACTCGGTCGTCGCGCGTCCGCCCACACGCACGGTGCCGGACGTCGGCAGGAGGAGCGCGTTCACGAGGCGTAGCCCCGTCGTCTTCCCCGAGCCGCTGCGGCCGAGGAGCGCGAGCGTCTCGCCCTCGGCGACCTCGAGCGTGACGTCGTCGAGGATCACCGTGCCGCTCGGCAGGCGGACGCCGGCGCGCTCGAAGGCGACGAACGCGCTCATGCGACGGCGCGCCCGCGCGCCCGCGCGCCGGTCATCCGGCGAGGCCGCGTCCCGGCGGCGGCAGGGGCAGGCGAGTGGGGCGCTCGGGGACGTCGCCCGGGCGCGGGATGGGCGCGACGTCGTTCGGGCCGTCGGGCGCCAGCACCGCGGCGAGCGCGCGCAGCTGGTCGCGGCCGACGCCGACCTCGAACATGCCGCCGACGTACACCGGGATGCCGGCCGCGGCGCAGCGTCCGGCCAGCTCCAGCGCCGCGAGCCAGCCGCCCATGCGGCCGGGCTTCACGTTGACCGCCGCCGGGCGCAGCGGCAGGGCGTCCAGGTCGGCTGCGGTGCGCAGCGGGCCGTCGGCGACCACGCGCGCGGCGAGCGTGGCGGGCCACGGTGCCGCGGTCCAGGCCGGGTCTTCGACGAGGACGCCCGGCAGCGCGGCGTGTGCGCGGACGTGGTCGGCGGCGGTGCCGGTGTCCTTCCAGTCGAGGATCGCGACCCGCCCCGCGGCGGCGAGGGCGGCGAACGTCGCCGTGTCCCAGGCGGGATCGGCGTCGACCTTGAGCTCGACGTCGCCCTCGCGGCGTGCGGCGGCGGCGGGATCGGGCGTGCGTGCGAAGGAGACGACGTAGCGCACCGAGGCGGCGTCGCACCCGGCCAGGGCGCGCAGGCTCGTGGCGTTCTGGTGGAGGGCGAGATCGATGGCCGCCGCTTCGAGCGCGGCGCGGTCGTACGGGTCGGCGACCCGCTCGCGCAGGACGCGGGCCCACGCCCCGACCGCCCAGCGGCCGTGCGGCGCCGCCCGCACGCCGTCCTCGGCGAAGGCGGCGTGTGCGGCGGTCGTCCAGCCGACGTGCTCCCCGCGGCCGGCGGCGCCGTCGCCGGCGAGCGTGACGATCGTGCTCGGCCGCGCGTCGCCGTACGACGGCACCGCGACGGCCGCGAACGCCGCCGTCGCGGAGTCGACCGTGAGCGGCAGCGCGAGCAGCGCCGCGCGCAGGCGTTCAGGCGTCGACGGCACAGCGGAACCCCGCGAAGATCTGCCGGCGCTGCGGCAGGTCCCAGTTGCGGAAGGTGTTGCGCGCCACGATCGGCTGCGTGGCCCACGAGCCGCCGCGCAGGACGCGGTAGCCGCGGCTGAAGTGCGCCTCGGTGTACTCGCGGTAGGGGAAGGGGCGGAAGCCGGGGTAGGGCAGCAACTCGCTCGCCGTCCACTCCCACACGTCGCCGAGCATCTGATGGCAGCCGAAGAAGCTGACGCCGCGCGGGTGGGCGCCGATCGCCGCGGGACCGAAGGTGCGCTGATCGAGGTTGGCCAGCTCGGGGCTCGGGGGAGCGTCACCCCACGGGTGGCGGCGGGCGGTGCCGCGCTCGAGGTCCCAGGCGGCGGCCTTCTCCCATTCGGCCTCCGTGGGCAGCCGCTTTCTGGCCCAGCGCGCGAATGCGGAGGCCTCGTACCACGAGACGTGGACGACGGGCTGGTCGAGCGCGAGCGGGACGCGGCGCCCGAACGCCAGCTCGCACCAGCCGCCGTCGTCCTGCCGGCGCCATTGCGCCGGGTGGGCGACGCCGGCGTCGCGCAGCCAGCGCCAGCCGGCGTCGCACCAGAGCTCGCGCCGCGCGTAGCCGCCGTCGTCGATGAAGGCGAGGAAGCGCGCGTTCGTCACCGGGCAGACGTCCATGCGGAACGCATCGACCCGGACCTCGTGCGCGGGCCGCTCGTTGTCGTACGCATGGACGCGGTCGTCGGTCCCCATGATGAAGGGGCCCGCGGGGATCAGCACCTGGCGCTCGGCGCCGACGACCGCGAGCGCGCCGCCGGCCTGCTCGCGGCGCGGCGGCTCGTAGACGAGGTCGGGGATCAGCTGGATCGTCTGCAGGATCGTCTCGCCGTGCTGCGCCTCGTGCTGCGCGAGCATGACGGCGACGAAGCCCCCGGCGCGCAGTGGGTCGGCGGCGGGGAAGTCGGCGGCGCGGACGGCGTCCAGCGTGCGCGTGCGAACCTCGTCGAGGTAGGCCAGCGACTCGCCCCGGCGCAAGAGCGGCAGGGTGCCGCGCGCGGCGCGCGGATGGGCGACGGCGTCGTAGAGATGGTCGCGCCGGCGCGCGCTGTCGTCGCGCCGGCCCTGGGCATCGAACGCGCGGCGGATCCACTGCTCCTCGAAGTTGGCGATGTGGCCGAGGTCCCAGACGATCGGGCTCATGATCGCGGTGTGCTGGGTCGTGAGCGTGCGCTCGTCGAGCGGCGCGACCAGCTCGAGCGTGCGCGCCCGGGCGCCGAGCATGAGCCGTTCGGCGACCAGGTGCGGCGGCGCCGCCGGGGCCCGCCGGCGCCGGCGGAGCAGCACGAGCGCGAACAGGCCCGCGTCGTCGGTGACGGTCTCGACCGCCTCGAAGCCGTGGCGGGCGGCCGTCGCCTGCAACTCGGGCAGGCGGAACTTGCGGCTGACCTCGACGAGGACCATCTCGCCGGCCGCGAGCCGGAAGCTGCGGCCATGCTCGGGTAGCGCCAACGTCTGGGCGCGCGTGAAGCGGGCGAAGATGTCGATGCGCTCGCGCGTCTCGTTCCAGTACGCGACGTGCTCGATGGCATCGACGTCGAGCGTCGTGCCGAGGTCGCGATTCATGCGCGCGAAGAGGTTCTTCGTGAAGCCGGCGCTGACGCCGGCGGCGTCGTTGTAGGCCGCCTCGAGCGCGGCCGTGTCCTTCACCAGGTCGACGCCGAGGAGCAGGTGGTCGCCCGGCGCGAGCGCGTCGGACAGCCGGTCGAGGAAGGCGGCGGTCTCGACGCGGTTGAAGTTGCCGAGGCTGCTGCCGAGGAAGAGCAGCACGAGCGGCGAGAACGCGGCGAGGCGCGGGAAGGCCTGCTCGTAGGTGCCGGCGAGCGGCTCGACGGCGAGGCCGGGGAACTCGGCGCGCAGCGCGATGCAGGACGCGTCGAGCATGGTCGGGCTGATGTCGATCGGGACGTAGCGTGCGCCGGGCGCGGCGGCGGTCCAGGCCTGGAGCACGTGGCGCGTCTTCGTGGAGCTGCCGGAGCCGAGCTCGGCGAGCGTCGTCGGGCCGGCGACGGCGCGGAGGTGCGCCGCGTGCGCACGCAGCAGCGCGTCCTCGGTGCGCGTCAGGTAGTACTCGGGCTGGGCGGTGATCCGTTCGAAGAGGTCGCTACCGTCGGCGTCGTAGAGGTAGCGGCAGGAGAGCCAGCGGGGCGTGTCGTCGAGGCCGCGGATGACGGACTGGGCGAAGGCGGCGCGCAGGAGCGCCGCGCCGTCCGGCCGGGGCGGCGTCACCCGTTCGCCGCCTTGCGCACGGCCGTCGCGATCTCGGCGATCGGACGGCGTGGGCCGTGACGGAAGATCGTGTGGATGCTGCCGCCGCCGTCGCCCTCCCAGCGGGGCACGATGTGGACGTGGACGTGCGGCACGGTCTGACCGGTGGCGGCACCGTCGTTGATGCCGATGATCGTGCCGGCGGCGCCGACGGCGGTGCGCACCGGACCCGCGAGGCGATGCACCATCGCGAACACGCCGGCGGCGTCGTCGGGCGTCAGGCCTTCGATCGTCGCGACGTGCGTGCGCGGCACCACGAGGACGTGACCGTCGGCGAGCGGCTGCACGTCGAGGAACGCGACGCTGCGCGCGTCGGATGCGACGACCTCACCTGGAATCTCCCCGGCCACGATGCGACAGAAGATGCAGCTCATCGACGATTCACCTCCCGCGCCTCCTCGCTATCCCGCTCGGCCTCGCGTGCCAATCGCGGCATGCTGCCATGCTGCTCGGCTGGAGGAAGCCCCCTCGGGGGGTCTTTCGCCGCTCGGGACGGGCATGGTAGCCGCGACCCATGGCCACACCACCTCCCGACGCGCTCTTCCAGCTCGCCCAGGGCTTCATGGCGTCGAAGACGTTTCTCGCCGCCGTCGATCTCGAGCTCTTCACGGTGCTCGCGCGCGAGCCGCTCGACGCCGAGGGCGTGCGCGCCGCGCTCGGGCTGCATCCGCGCGCGGTACGCGACTTCCTCGACACGCTGGTGGCGCTCGGCGTCCTCGAGCGCGACGGCGACCGGTATCGCAACGGGCCGCTCGCGGCCGCGTATCTCGACCGCACCCAGCCCGGCTACGTCGGCGGCTTCTTCACCATGCTGAACCGCCGCTTGTGGACCTTCTGGGGACGGCTCGAGGAGGCGCTGCGCACCGGCGCGCCGCAGAACGAGGCGCGTGACGCCGGCGGCACGTCGTTCTTCGAGACGCTCTATGCCGATCCCGCGCGGCTGCAGCTGTTCCTCGAGTCGATGACGGGCGTCAGCCTGCCGTCGGCGCAGGCGCTGGCGGAGCGGCTGCCGTGGGCGCGCTGGAGCACGGTCGCCGACGTCGGCTGCGCGCAGGGCGGGGTGCCGGTGACGCTGGCGCTGCGCCATCCGCACCTGCGCGCGATCGGCTTCGACCTGCCGCAGGTCGAGCCCGTCTTTCGCGCCTACGCCGCGGCCAACGAGGTCGAGGATCGCGTCGACTTCGTTGCCGGCAGCTTCTTCACCGATCCGCTGCCGCGCGCCGAGGTGATCGTGATGGGGCACATCCTCCACGACTGGGACCTCGACGAGAAGCGCCGGCTCGTACGCAAGGCGTACGACGCGCTCCCCGAGGGCGGCGCCCTCGTGGTCTACGACGCCATGATCGACGACGAGCGGCGCGCCAACGTCGGCGGTCTGCTGATCAGCCTCACCATGCTGATCGAAACCCCCGGGGGCTTCGACTACACGCACGCCGACGGCATCGGCTGGCTGCGCGAGGCGGGCTTCCGCGACGTGCACGCGGAGCCGTTGGCGGGCATCGACTCGATGGTCGTCGGGCTGAAATAGCGGGACGGATCGCTTGGTAGGTCCCGTGCTGGTCGCGCGGCTTTCCCCGGGGACGTCGCGTCGGGCATAAGGCGACGCTGCGGGCGCGTCGCCGCGTCCGCGTCCATGCCGGGAACCGCCGTCGTTCTGGGAGCCGGGCCTGCCGGGCTCACCGCCGCGTGGGAGCTGCTCCAGCGCTCCGACGTGCAGCCCGTCGTCTTCGAAGCCGACGCCCAGGTCGGCGGCATCTCGAAGACGATCGTCCACCGCGGCAACCGCATGGACCTAGGCGGCCACCGGTTCTTCTCCAAGTCCGACTGGGTGATGCGCTGGTGGCAGACGATGCTGCCGCTCGCCGGCGGCGCGACGGCGGTCGAGCTCGCCTACCACGGCCGTCGCACCCGCGTCGCACCGGCGGTCGCGGCGCCGCCGGACGCGGACCGCGTCCTTCTCGTCCGCCGGCGCCTCTCGCGCATCTACTACCGCCGCCGCTTCTTCGACTACCCGCTCAGCCTGTCGCCGGCGACGCTCGCCAACCTCGGCGTCGCCTACAGCGCCGCCGTCGGTGCGAGCTACCTGCGCGCGCGGCTCGCGCCGCGCCGGCCGGAGATCACGCTCGAGGACTTCTTCGTGAACCGGTTCGGCGCGCGCCTGTACCGCACCTTCTTCAAGTCGTACACGGAGAAGGTCTGGGGCGTGCCGTGCGCGGCGATCTCGGCGGAGTGGGGCGCGCAGCGCATCAAGGGGCTGTCGATCTCGCGGGCGCTGCGCCACGCGCTCACGGCCCCGCTGCGCCCGCGCGATGGCACGCGCCAGACCGGCACCGAGACGAGCCTCATCGAGCGATTCCTCTATCCGAAGCTCGGCCCCGGGCAGATGTGGGAGGAGGTGGCGCGGCGAGTGGGCGCGGCCGGGGGCACGCTGCACCTGCGTCACCGCGTGGTCGGCCTGCACGGCCGCCGGCGGCGTGTCGAGGCGGTCGACGTCCGCGACGAGACGACCGGCACGGTACGCCGCGTGGCGGCCGACTGGGTCGTCTCGACGCTGCCCGTGTCCGAGCTGACGGCGATGCTGCGTCCCGCCGACGCCGAGGTGGCGCGCATCGCCGCGGCGCTGCCGTACCGTGACTTCATGACCGCCGGGCTGCTCGTGCGGCGCATGCGCGGCGGCGTCGCACCGGGCGCGCGCCTGGCGCCGGACAACTGGATCTACGTCCAGGAGCCGGACGTGCACCTCGGACGCCTGCAGATCTTCAACAACTGGAGCCCGTACCTCGTCGCCGACCCCGACACGGTGTGGCTCGGGCTCGAGTACTTCTGCGACGAAGGCGACCGGCTGTGGGCGATGCCCGACCCCGCGTTCCTCGACTTCGCGGCGGGCGAGCTCGCGCACATCGGGCTCATCGCGAAGGACGACGTGCTCGACGGCACCGTCGTGCGCGTGCCCAAGGCCTATCCCGCCTACTTCGGCGAGTACGAGGGCATCGGCCGCGTGCGCGCCTTCCTCGACGAGTGGACGAACCTCTTCCCCGTCGGCCGCAACGGCATGCACCGCTACAACAACCAGGACCACTCGATGCTGGCCGCCAGGGCGGCGGTCGACTGCATCGTCGGCGCCGCGGCGGACAAGGCGGCGCTGTGGGCGGTGAACGCCGACGACGCGTACCACGAGGCGCACGCCTGAGGGCGCCGCCGTCCAGTGTCCCGAGTCCCATACCTCGTCGTCGCGCCTCGCCGGGCGGCGCGATCCCACTCGGACTCGGGACGCTACCGCGGCGGCGGGGCGCAGGCGGCGTGCAGCGCCCGCGTGGCCGCCGCAGGATCGTCGGCGGCCAGGATGCCGCGAATGACCGCAACACCGCGGGCGCCGGCGGCGCGGGCGGTGGCCGCGGTGGCGACCTCCACGCCGCCGATCGCGAGCACGGGGACGCAGGCCGCCGCGACCGCGGCGCGCAGGCGCGCGACGCCCTGCGGGGGGCCGAAGGCGCGCTTCGACGGCGTTTCCCACACCGGCCCGAAGACGGCGTAGTCGGCGTCGGTCGCCGCGAGCTCTTCCGGCGCGTGCGTCGAGACGCCGACCAGCGCGCCGGCGGGCAGCAGGGTGCGGGCGTCGGGCACCGCCAGGGCGCCGGCGCCGAGGTGGACGCCGTCGGCGCCGACCGCGACCGCGACGTCGATCCGCTCGTTCACGAGGAGCAACGCCCGCCGGCGCGCGGTCACCGCCCGCAGGCGCTCGGCGAGCACGTACAAGGCCCGCCCGCAGAGGTCCTTCTCGCGCAGCTGCACGGCCGGGAGCCCGGCGTCGCACGCCGCGGCGACCACGTCGGCGAGGTCGCGCCCGCCGCAGGCGCGGCGGTCGGTGACGAGGAGCAGGGACGGAACGGCCGGCACGGGGCGAGGATAGCCCGAACGGGGCGCGGGGACAGCGCACGGCACCTGCGGAGATCGGGGCCACCGGATCGTGGGGGCGGTCGCGCCCGGACGGGGGCGATCTCCGTCGGAGGGTTCATTTCGCGATACAGATGGGAAGCTGCCTCGTGATATAGCGCACCGACATTTCGACATGGGTCCTACGCCTGCCGTGCGCGCTCGGCCGCGAAGGTCCCCGTCCACGCTGTGAAGAAGGAGTGGAGATGTACGCCAGAATCACCAGGGTCCTCGCGATGCTGATGCTCGCCGCCGCGGCCGACGCCGGCGCGAGCACGCTCACCGCCACCCCGCTGACCCCGTCGCAGCGTGTGAGCGGCGCCGGGGCCGCGACCAGCCGGATCGTGCAGACCGCCCCCGCCCTGCTGGACCGCGACGATGCGACGCGCATCCCCGTGGTCGTGAAGCTCGATTACGACCCGATCGCCAGCTACGCGGGCCAGCTCCCGTCCCTGCCGGCGACCAGCCCCGCCGTGACGCGCCGCCGGCTCGATCGCCGCGCCGTCGAGAGCGGCCCCTACGCGCGGCACGTGCGTGCCCGCGAGGCGACGATCATCGCCGCGATCCGCGCGCGTCTGCCCGACGCGCGGATCGGCACGCGGCTCGACGTGGTCTACGGCGGCGTGGCGCTGACGCTGCCCGCGAACGAGGTGAAGGATCTGCTCGCCGTCGACGGCGTGATCGCCGTCCAGGCCGACGAGCTCCGCCAGCCCACGACGGACTCGAGCCCGGAGTTCCTGGCGGCCCCGCCGGTGTGGACGGCGCTGGGAGGACAGGCGACGGCTGGGGCGGGCACGCTGTTCGCGAGCCTCGACACCGGGGTGTGGCCGGAGCACCCGTCGTTCGCGGCCAATCCGGCGCTGCCGGCGCCGCCGAAGGACACCCTCGGCGATCCCCTCGTGTGCGACTTCGGGGACAACCCGCTCACGCCCGCGAACGATCCCTTCGTGTGCAACCAGAAGCTCGTGGGTGGGCGCGCGTTCCTCGCCGCGTACCACGCCAGCCACCCGCCCGAGGTCTACGCGACCGCGCGTGACAGCAACGGGCACGGCACGCACACGGCCTCGACGGCGGCGGGCAACCCGGTGGATGCGACCGTGCTGGGCATCGCCCGCGGTCCGATCTCGGGCCTCGCGCCGGGCGCGGCGGTCATCGCCTACAAGGTGTGCGGTACCGCCGGGTGCTTCAGCAGCGATACGGCCGCCGCGGTCCAGCGCGCCATCCTCGACGGCGTCGACGTGATCAACTTCTCGATCAGCGGCGGCCGCGAGCCGTTCGCCGACGTGACCGAGCTGGCGTTCCTCGACGCCTACGCCGCCGGGGTCGTCGTCGTCGCCTCCGCGGGCAACAGCGGGCCTGCGGCGGGCACGGTCGAACATCACGGCCCCTGGCTGACGACGGTGGCGGCGTCGACGCAGCGCCGCACCTTCGCGTCCACGCTGACGCTCAGCGCCGGCGGCGACACGCTCGCGCTCGCGGGCGCTTCGCTCACCCCCGGGCTCGCGTCGAATCTCCCGGTCGTGCTCGCGAGCGCCCCGCCGTACTCGGACCCGTCGTGCAGCGCGGCGGCGCCGCCGGGCGTCTTCACGGGCAGGATCGTGGCCTGCCAGCTGGGTGGGAGCCGCGTCTTGAAGGGCTTCAGCGTTCTGCAGGGCGGCGCGGCCGGGTTGATCCTCTACGATCCGAATCCGGCACCCGCGACCAACGCAGCCACCGATCCGCACTGGCTCCCGGCGATCCACGTCGCCGACGGTCCGGCCCTGCTGACGTTCCTGGCCTCGCATCCGGACGCCACCGGGACCTTCACGCAGGGCACTCCCGTCGACGGCACGGCCGACGTCGTCGCGACGTTCTCGTCACGCGGCCCGGGCGGCCTGGTCCTCAAGCCGGACGTCTCCGCGCCCGGGTTCGACATCGTGGCGGGGCAGACGCCCACGCCGGACAGCGCGAGCTGGGGGCCGCCTGGCGCCTACTTCCGTCCGAATCGGGGCACCTCGATGTCGGCCCCGCACGTGGCCGGGGCCGCGCTGCTCCTGCGCGCGTCGCATCCGACCTGGACGCCGGGGCAGGTGCACTCGGCGCTGCGGCTCAGCGCGACGCCGACCATGCTCGAGACCGACCTGTCCGGTCCGGCCGGGCCGTTCGCCCGCGGCGCGGGCCGGATCGACGTCGCGCGCGCGACCGACACGCGGCTCACGTTCGACGAGACCGCCGCGCGCTTCGCCGACGTCGGCGCCGGCGTCCTGCACGCGATCGACCTGAACCTGCCGTCGATCAACGTGCCCGCGATGCCGGGCTCGGTGACGACGATGCGCACGGCGACCAACCCGACCGGCAAGAAGGTGAGCTACAAGGTCACCACGACGGCGCCGGCCGGCAGCTCGATCACGGTGACGCCGAAGAAGCTCTCGCTCGCGCCGAACGGGACGAAAGCGTTCCGCGTCACGATCACGTCGCGCAACGCCGGTACGGAAGAGTTCGGCGAGATCGTGCTCACCCCGAACAAGAACGGCGGGCCCGTGCTGCGCCTGCCGGTGGCGTTCGCGACCCAGCAGGGCGGAGTGACGCTCGCGAGCGACTGCACGCCCGCGGCCACCACGGTCGGGGGGACGCCGGTCACGTGCACGCTGGTCGCGACCAACGCCACCACCATCGATACGACCGCGACCCTCGTGACCCAGGTCTCGAGCCAGCTGAAGATCACGGCCGTTGCCGGCGGTCTGCCGTTCACGCCGAAGAAGGTGAGCGCGGTCCTGGCGCTCACCGGCTTGCGCCCCGGGGTGCCGTCGATCGCGCCCGGGGCCTTGTTCGGCTACATCCCGCTCTCCGCGTTCGGCGTCGTGCCGATCCCGATCGGCGACGAGGAGATCGTGAACTTCAACACCCCGCCGTTCTGGTACGGCGGGCTCACCTACTCGTCCGTCGGGGTGTCGTCGAACGGCTACCTCGTGGTGGGCGGCGGCACCGCGGCGGACAACGATTGCTGCAATCCGGTGATCCCGAGCCCGCTGCGGCCCAACAACGTGCTCGCGCCGCTGTGGACGGACCTCGACGGCGCGAGCGCGCCCGGCGTGCTCGTTTCGACCCTCACCGACGGCGTCAGCACCTGGCTCGTGGTCGAGTGGCGCCTCAACGCCTTCGGCACGTCGTCGCTGAAGACGTTCCAGGTCTGGATCGGCGTCAACGGCGTGGAGGACATCACCTATGCCTATGATCCCGGGAACCTGCCGTCGGCCGTCGGGCTGGGCCCGTGGGTGGTGGGGGCCGAGAACTTCGACGGCTCGAACGGCGCCGCGTTGCCCCCCTTCGTGCTGCCTACCCAGGACCTGCGTGTGACCAGCACCCCCGTGGTGCCCGGGGGCAGCGCGACCCTCGAGATCACCGCGCAGCCGAAGAAGAAGGGCGCGGGCCTCGTCGCGACGCAGCTGACGACGCCCGTCGTGCGCGGCACGACGGTGGTGACGTCGACCGTGACGGTGACGAAACCCTGATCGGTGCGAGCGTGCCGCGGGCCCCGTCGAGGCCCGCGGCACGCGGCGCGCCTGCGCGCCGGTTGCCGTCGGCGGGCAGGGCCGCCGAACCACCGTCCGACCCGGCGGCCGAAGGGAGAGGGCCGTGCGGCCGGCGTCCCGCGGTGCGTCGTTCGCCACGCGCCCGGCGGCGGGCGCGCTCCGGCTAACGCCCCTCGAACGCCGGCGCCCGCTTCTCGAGGAACGCGCGCGGACCTTCCTTCGCGTCCTCCGACGCCATCACCGTCATGCCGTGCGTCTGCTCGATCGCGAACGCCTCCGCCTCGGGCATGGTCTCCGTCTCGCGCAGGGTGGCGAGGATGGCCTTCACCGCGAGCGGCCCGTTGCGAGCGATGCGCGCGGCGATCTCCTTCGCCTTCGCGAGCGCCTGGCCGTCGGGGACGAGGTGGTTCACCAGCCCGAGCTCGTAGGCGCGCTTCGCCGGCAGATCCTCGCCGCACAGGAGCATCTCGGCGGCGACGGCGTAGCCGATCTGGCGGCGCAGCCGCACCGCGGAGCCGGCCATCGGGAAGAGGCCGCGCTGGACCTCGGTGACGCCGAACACGGCGCTCTCGCCCGCGACGCGGATGTCCGTTCCCTGGAGGATCTCCGTGCCCCCGGCACGCGCGAAGCCCTCGGCGGCGAGGATGACGGGCTTGGTGGGCCGGTAGGTCTTCAGCCAGGCGCCGTAGATGATCGGCATGTCCTGGAAGACGCGCTCCATCCACGGGCTGTCCGCCTTGCCGGACATGAGCTTGCCGATCTCCGACAGGTCCATGCCCGAGCAGAACGTGTCGCCGCGGCCGGTGAGGATCGCGACCCGCAGATCGTCGTCGCGGTCGAGCTCGTGCCAGGCGTCCCAGAGCCGGCACATCGACTCGCAGTTGATGGCGTTGCGCTTCTCGGGGCGGTTCAGGGTGACGGTGAGGACGTGTCCGTTCTTCTCGACGACGACGGCGGGTTCGGCCATCCGGGCTTCCTGGCAGAAGCGGCGCGTCGGGATCAACCGGAGGGGGCTGGCGGGGCGCGGTGGGGACCGGGCCGGCGACGGGCAGGAGGGCGAGCGCAGCGGTGGCTCGCACGTCCTCCAGCGGGCGGCGCATCCCGCCTGGCTGGAAGCAACGTGCGGCTCGCCGTGCGGCGCTACCGCACGAGCCCCTCGAGCGGGCTCGACGCCGTCGCGTACAGCTTCTCCGGGATGCGCCCCGCGCGGAACGCCTTGCGCCCCGCGATCACCGCGTCGCGCATCGCCTCGGCCATCATGATGGGGTCCTTCGCCCCCGCGATCGCGGTGTTCATGAGGATCGCGTCGCAGCCGAGCTCCATCGCCTGCGCGGCGTGTGACGCCGTGCCGACGCCGGCGTCGACGATCACCGGCACGCGGCTCTGCTCGACGATGATGCGCAGGTTGTACGGGTTGCGGATGCCGAGCCCGGAGCCGATCGGCGCCGCGAGCGGCATCACCGCGACGCAGCCGGCGTCCTCGAGGCGCCGGCAGGCGACGGGGTCGTCGGTGACGTACGGCAGCACCTGGAAGCCGTCCTTCACGAGGACGCGCGCGGCCTCGATGGTCGCGGGGACGTCGGGGAAGAGCGTCTTCTCGTCGCCGATCACCTCGAGCTTGAGGAGCGTGCCCACACCCGCCTCGCGCGCGAGGCGCGCGGTGCGGATGGCGTCGTCCGCCGTGTAGCAGCCGGCGGTGTTGGGCAGGATCGTGAAGCGGTCGGGGGGCAGGTGGTCGAGCAGGTTGTCCTTGCCGGGGTCGGTGATGTTCACGCGGCGCACGGCGACGGTGACGATCTCGGCGCCGGCGGCGTCGGTCGCGCGCCGGGTCTCCTCGAACGACGTGTACTTCCCCGAGCCGGTGATGAGACGCGAGCGGTAGGTCTTTCCCGCGAGGACGAGGTCATCGGGCATGATCAGCCGCCTCCGACGAAGTGGATCACCTCGACGGCGTCGCCGTCGTGGAGAGTGGTGGTGGCGTAGTCGGCGCGCCGGACGATCGTCCGGTTCACCTCGACGGCGATGCGTCGCGGACCGAGGCCGAGAGCCGCCACGAGGTCGGCGACGGTGGCGCCGTCGGCGAGCGCGCGCGGCTCGTCGTTCACGAGCACCTGCACGATCCGCGGACGATAGACGCTGCGATGGAGGGTGACAACAGACCGGGCGCTTGGTATGTGCCGCGACTTCCCGAGGAGCGAACCGACGTGCAGGACGGCGAGGGCAGGCCCACGGTGGCGGAGGTGAGCCGCGCGGCGCTCCGCCACAACCTGCGCGAGGTGCGGCGCGTGGTCGGGGCCGGCGTCGGTGTGCTCGCCGTCGTGAAGGCCGACGGCTACGGCCACGGCGCGGTCGGCGCGGCGCGGGCGTTCCTCGAGGCCGGCGCGGTCGGGCTCGGCGTCTCGCTGGTGTCCGAGGGCCGTGCGCTGCGCGCGGCCGGGATCACGGCGCCCGTCGTCGTGCTCGGCGGCGCGTTCCCGGGCGAGGAGGCGAACGTCGTCGCACACGACCTCGCCGTCTCGGTGTGGTCGTCCGAGGGCGGCGTGCGCCTGGCCGCGGCCGCGCGGGCGGCGGGACGCACCGTCGACGTGCACGTGAAGGTGAACACCGGCATGACCCGGCTGGGCGTCGAGCTGGACGGCGTGCGCGCGCTCGGCGCCGCGCTGGCGGCGATGCCGGGCCTGCGCGTCACCGGCATCTTCTCGCACTTCGCCTCCGCCGACGCCGTCGACACGCAGAGCGCCATCGCCCAGCGCGAGCGCTTCGAGGCGGCGGTGCGCGAGCTGCGCGCCGCGGGCGTCGAGCCGACGCACGTGCACCTCGCGAACAGCGCCGCGGTGCTGAGCACGCCGGCGGCGCACGGCACGCTCGTGCGCCCGGGGCTCATGCTCTACGGCTATGCGCCCGCGCCGCATCTCGCCGCGCACGTCGACCTGCGGCCGGCGATGCGGCTCGCGACGCGCATGGCGCAGGTGCGCAGCGTCCCCTACGCGACGCCCGTCGGCTACGGCGGCACGTGGACGGCGGCGCGCCCGTCGCGCATCGCGACGCTGCCCCTCGGCTACGCCGACGGCTATCACCGGCGTGCGTCCAACAGGGGACAGATGCTGGTCCGCGGGCGCCGGGTGGACGTCGCCGGACGGGTGTGCATGGATCACGTCATGCTCGACGTCACCGAGGAGCCGGAGGTCACGGCGGGTGAGCCGGTGGTGGTGTTCGGGCGGCAGGGCGAGGCGACGATCGGCGCCGACGAGGTGGCCGCGTGGTGCGACACCATCGCCTACGAGGTGCTGACGTCGATCGGCAAGCGCGTTCCGCGCATCACGGTGGAGGACTTCGATGGCTAAGATCACGCGCGCGCTGCTCAGCGTGAGCGACAAGCGGGGCGTCGTGGAGCTGGCGCGGGCGCTGCACGGCTACGGTGTGCAGCTGCTCTCGACGGGCGGCACGGCCAGGGCGCTCGCCGACGCCGGCCTGCCGGTGACGCAGGTGAGCGACTTCACCGGCTTCCCCGAGATGCTCGATGGGCGCGTGAAGACGCTGCATCCGAAGATCCACGGCGGCCTCCTCGGCCGCCGCGATCTGCCCGAGCACACGACGGCGATGCAGAAGCACGGCATCGAGCCGATCGACCTCGTGTGCGTGAACCTCTACCCGTTCCGCGAGACGGTGGCGAAGCCGGGCGTCACGTTCGAGGAGGCGATCGAGCAGATCGACATCGGCGGGCCGTCGATGCTGCGCTCGGCGGCGAAGAACCACGCGTCGGTGACCGTGCTCGTCGATCCGGCGGACTACGCGCCGGTGCTGGCCGAGCTGGCGGAGAGCGGCGGCGAGGTGTCGGCGGCGACCAACCGCCGCCTGGCGCAGAAGGTCTTCCACGTGACGGCAGCCTACGACGGCGCCATCGCCGACTGGCTCGGGCAGGGCGCCGAGACGCGCTTCGGCCAGACGTTCCACCTCGGCGGCGCGAAGGCCATCGACATGCGCTACGGCGAGAATCCGCACCAGCAGGCGGCGCTCTACGGCGACTTCCTGCGGATCGCCGAGCCGCTGCACGGCAAGGAGCTGTCGTACAACAACGTCGTCGACTGCGACGCCGCCCTCGCCTTGGCCGAGGAGTTCCTCGGCGACGCCGACGCGGCGGTGGCGATCCTGAAGCACAACACGCCGTGCGGCGTCGGTACCGGCCCCGACGCGCTCGCCGCCTGGAAGGCGGCGTACGCGACCGACCCCGAGTCGCCGTTCGGCGGCATCGTCGTCTGCACGAAGCCCTGGACGCTGGCGCTGGCCGAGGCGGTCGACGAGCTCTTCACCGAGGTGCTGATCGCGCCCGACTTCGAGCCCGAGGCCCTCGAGCGGCTCAAGAAGAAGAAGAACCGCCGTCTCGTGCGCTGGCATCCCGAGGCGAGCGCGGCACCCGTCGTGCGCGGCGTCCGCGGCGGCTTCCTCGTGCAGGAGGCCGACGCGCCGGGCGACGAGCTCGCGACGGGCACGGTAGTGACGAAGCGCCAGCCCACGTCGCAGGAGCTGGCGGCGCTGCGCTTCGGCTGGAAGGTCGTGAAGCACGTCAAGTCGAACGCCATCGTCTTCGCCGCCGCCGACCGCACGCTCGCCATCGGCGGCGGGCAGACGTCGCGCGTCGAGGCGATCCGCAACGCGGTGGCGCGCGCCGGCCGCCTCGGCGTCGGGCTCCGGGGCTCGGCGCTGGCGAGCGACGCGTTCTTCCCGTTCCCCGACGGGCTCGCGGAGGCGGCCGCGGCGGGCGCGACGGCGTTCGTGCAGCCGGGCGGCAGCACGCGCGACGCGGAGGTGATCGCCGCGGCCGACGCGCGCGGCGCGGCGATGATCCTGACCGGCGTCCGGCACTTCCGGCACTGATGCGATGAAGGTCCTCGTCGTCGGTGGGGGCGGGCGCGAGCACGCGCTGGTCTGGAAGATCGCGCGCAGCCCGCGCGTGACGAAGGTCTACTGCGCGCCCGGCAACGCCGGCATCGCCGCCGAGGCCGCCTGCGTCCCGATCCCGGCCGACGACGTGAAGGCGCTCGTGCGCTTCGCGCAGGACGAGGGCATCGGGCTCACCGTCGTCGGGCCCGAGCTGCCGCTGACGCTCGGCCTCGTCGACCGCTTCGCCGAAGCCGGCCTGCGCGCCTTCGGTCCCACCGCCGCCGGGGCGCAGCTCGAGGGCTCGAAGGTCTTCACCAAGGAGCTGCTGCGCAAGCTCGACGTGCCGACGGCCTTCTTCGGCGCCTTCACCGACGCCGACGAGGCCGAGCGCTGGGTCACCGAGGTCGGCGCGCCCGTGGTCGTGAAGGCCGACGGGCTCGCGAGCGGCAAGGGCGTCTTCATCTGCCCGACGCTCGCCGAGGCGCGCGACGCCATCGACCAGGTGATGCGCACGCGCCTGTTCGGCGACGCGGGCACGCGCGTGGTGATCGAGGAGTTCCTCGAGGGCGAGGAGCTCTCGTTCATGGCCATCACCGACGGCACGACGGTGCTGCCGCTCGAAGGCTCACAGGACCACAAGCGTGCGCTCGACGGCGACCGCGGGCCGAACACCGGCGGCATGGGCGCCTACTCGCCGGCGCCGATCGCGACGGCGGCGCTGACGGCGCACGTCATGCGCGACGTCATGGCGCCCGTGGTCGCGGGCCTGGCGCGCCAGGGCATCGTCTACAAGGGCGTGCTGTACGCCGGCCTCATGGTGCACGAGGGCCGGGCCAAGGTGCTCGAGTTCAACGTCCGCTTCGGCGATCCCGAGGCGCAGGTGCTGCTGATGCGCCTGGGGAGCGATCTCGTCGAGCTGATGGAGCGCACGCTCGACGGCACGTTGGCCGGCACCACGGTCGCGTGGGATCCGCGCGCCGCCGTGTGCGTCGTCATGGCCGCCGAAGGCTATCCCGGCGCGGTCGAGAAGGGCCGGCCGATCGAGGGGCTCGACGACCTGCGCGGCTGGCGCAACGGCATGGTCTTCCATGCCGGTACGGCGCGCCGCGACGGGCAGATCGTCACCGACGGCGGGCGCGTGCTCGGCGTCACGGCGCTCGGCGAGACCATCGAGCACGCCGTCGGCGAGGCCTATGCCGGCGTCGATCGCATCCGTTGCCGCGGCATGCACCACCGGCGCGACATCGGCCACCGCGCGCTGGTGCGCGTCGAGCGGGGACGCCGGCCCTGAGCACCGAGGTCGCGACCGCCGCCGGGGCGCTCGCCGCCGGCGGGCTCGCCGTGTTCCCGACCGAGTCGTTCTACGGCCTCGGCGCGGACGCCCGCTCGGCCGCGGCGGTCGAGCGGCTCGTCGCCGTGCGCGGGCGCGATCCCGGCAAGCCGATCCTGGTCCTGGTGCGCGACGCGGCGATGGTCGGTGCGGTCGCGGCAGCCTGGCCCGAGACGGCGGCGCGGCTCGCGGCCGCGTTCTGGCCCGGCCCGCTGACACTCGTCGTGCCCGCGCGCGACGACCTGCCGGCGCCGCTCACGGCCGGCAGCGGCACGATCGGCGTGCGCGCACCGGGCCATCCGACGGCGATGGCGCTCGTCACCGCGATACGGCGGTCCGTGACGGCGCCCGCGCGATCCGCCCGGCGCCGAGCCGCGGACGCTCGCCGCCGCGCGCCTACTTCGCGGGCGGCGTCGCGGCCTGGGTCGACGGCGGCACGCTGCCCGGCGGCGCGTCGACCGTCGCGGTCGCCGACGGCGGCGGCGTGCGCGTGCTGCGCGCCGGCCCGATCCCCGAGTCCGACCTGCACCGGGCACTCGCCCGCTCATGAGGAGCTACGACAGATGGCAGTGGTGAACCCGTTCCCCGGCGTGCGCTACGCGCGCGTGCGCATCGGCGCGATGCGCGACGTCCTCTCGCCGCCCTACGACGTCATCTCGACCGCGCAGCAGGAGGCGCTCTACGCCCGCAGCCCCTGGAACGTCGTGCGGCTGATCCTGCCGCGCGAGAGCGACCGCGGCGCCGCGGCGGCCACGGCGCTGCGGCACTGGCTCGACGCCGGCGTGCTGGTTCGGGACGCCGAGCCGGCGCTCTACTTCTACTCGCAGGAGTACGGGCTCGCCGACGGCAGCACGCACGTGCGTGACGGCGTCCTCTGCCGCCTCGGGCTCGAGGAGTTCTCGAGCGGCGTCGTGCGTCCGCACGAGCGCACGTTCCCGGGCCCGAAAGCCGATCGTCTGGCGCTCCTGCGCGCCACCGGCGCGTATCTCAGCCCCATCTTCGGGCTCTTCTCACGCCCGGGCGAGCGCCTGCGCGACGTCGCCGGCGTCGCCGGTCCGCCCGACGTCGAGGCGACGATGGACGACGGCGTCGTGAACCGCCTGTGGCGCGTCACCGACCCCGTCGCGATCGCGCGCGTGCAGCAGGCGCTCGCGAACGAGACCATCTACATCGCCGACGGCCACCACCGCTACGAGACCGCGCTCAACTGGCGGCGCGAGGGCGGCGGCCACGGCGCGGTGCTCGCTTTCCTCTCCAACATGGACGAGGCGGGGCTCGTCGTCCTGCCGACGCACCGGCTGATCCAGGTGCCGCTGCCGATGGACGCCGCCGCGCTGGTCGCGGAGCTCGGCGAGACGTTCACGCTCGAGTCGCTCGGTGCGACGTCGCCGGCGCGGCCGTCGGGCGCGATCGACCTCGTCCTCCCCGACCGGCGCGTGCGCCTGCGTCCGACGCCCGCGGCGACGGCGCTGCTCGCGGAGCTCCCCGAGGCCGTGCGCGGGCTCGACGTCGCCGTGCTGCACGGCGCGATCCTCGGTCCCGTGCTCGGCGTCACGCCCGGGGACCTCGCCTTCACGCACGACGACGCGGAGGCGATCGACGCGGTGACGAGCGGCGCCGCGCACGCGGCGTTCCTCCTGAACCCGCCGTCGGTGGCCGAGGTGCGCGCCGTGTGTCTCGCGGGCGAGCTGATGCCGGAGAAGTCCACCTACTTCTACCCGAAGCTCGCCGACGGCCTGGTCTTCGACCTCGTGGCTCCGATCTGCTAGCGGCGGGAGCGTGGAGACGCGCCGTCCGACCAACCCCGCGGCCGAGGAGATCCTGGGTCTCTACTTCCCCGTCCTCGACCACGGCTTCGTCGCGCTGGTCGACTACATGGGATCGGACGAGGACGTCGAGCGTGCGGCGCGCGTCTCGTACGGCTACGGCACGCGGCGCACGAGCCAGACCCGCGGGCTGATCCGCTACCTCCGCCGGCACGCGCACACGACGCCGAGCGAGATGGTGGAGCTCAAGTTCCACTGCGCGATGCCCGTCTTCGTCGCGCGGCAATGGATCCGTCACCGCACCGCCTCGGTGAACGAGTACAGCGGCCGCTACAGCCTCCTGCCGCTCCTCTTCTACACGCCGCGGCCCGAGCATCTGGCGGTCCAGAGCGCGAGCAACCGACAGGGGCGGGCGGAGGCGCCGGTCGACGCTGCGCTCCACGCCGCCGCGGTCGCCCGCTGGGATCGGCTGCGCGCCGAGGCGTCGGCGCAGTACGCGTGGTTGGTCGGCGAGGACGTCGCGCGCGAGCTGGCGCGCATCGATCTGCCGCTGTCCCTCTATACGCAGTGGTACTGGAAGATCGACCTGCACAATCTGCTGCACTTCCTCACCCTGCGCGTCGACCCGCACGCGCAGTACGAGATCCGCGCCTTCGCGCGCGTGATGGCCGGCATGCTCCAGCGCGTCGCGCCGCTCTCGTTCGAGGCCTGGCTCGACTACGAGTACCACGGCGCCCATCTGTCGCGCGGCGAGCTGGCGGCGTTGCGGCGCCTCGTACGCCCCGGCGACGGCGGCCTCGACGCCATCCCCGGGCGCGTCGCCGACGCCGAGCTGGCGAGCCTCGGCCTGTCGGCCCGCGAGGTCGAGGAGCTGCGTGCCAAGCTGGCCGGCCACGCCGCGCCCGAGGACTTCGCGCTCGACCCGGGCACGGCCGTGCCGGCGGAGGAGCTCCAGCGCCGGCTCGAGGCCGCGGTGCCGGCGGTCGACCGGTCGCGGTGACGGCCGTGGGCGAGGCGTCGCTCGACCTGGACGTCGTCGTGCGCCGCGGCGTGCGCCTCTTCAATCGCGGGCGATATCTCTCGGCGCAGCAGCTCTGGGAAGCGGCGTGGCACGAGGCGCCGGGCGCGGAGCGCGCCTTCCTCGAGTCGCTCGTCCAGCTCGCCGGCGGCCTCCATCTGCGCACCCGGCGCGGGGGCGAGAAGGGCGCGGAGCACCTCCTCCAGCGCGCCCTCGCGACCCTGGAGGACTTCCGCCCCGTGCGCGGCGGCATCGACGTCGACGCCCTGATCGCGGAGTTCGGCGCGTACCTCGAGTGGATCAAGGAGATCCGCCGCCCGCACCGTATCCTCGATACGCTGCGCATCCCGCGGCTGCGCTGAGTGCCATGGAGATCACCCGCGAAGCGGTCGCCGAGGGCCTGCGCGCCGCGCGCTACGTCACCACGCCGCGGGTCGAGACGGCGCTGTTCCTGGCGCTGTCGCTGGAGAAGCCGCTCCTCGCCGAAGGCCCGGCGGGCGCCGGCAAGACCGAGCTGGGCAAGGTCCTCGCGGCGTTGCTGCACACCGATCTCCTCCGCCTCCAGTGCTACGAGGGCCTCGACGAGGCGCGCGCGCTCTTCGAGTGGAACTACCAGAAGCAGCTCCTGCGCATCCAGGCCGATCAGGGCGCCGGACGAAGCTGGGACGAGGTCGCGCACGACGTCTTCGGACGCGACTTCCTGCTCGAGCGCCCGCTGCTGCGGGCGATCACCGCGCCGAAGAAGGTCGTTCTCCTGATCGACGAGATCGACAAGGCCGATCCGGAGTTCGAGGCGTTCCTCCTGGAGGTGCTGAGCGACTTCCAGGTGAGCGTGCCGGAGCTGGGCACGCTGACGGCGCGCCACCGTCCCGTCGTCGTGCTGACCTCGAACCGCACGCGCGACCTCTCCGAGGCGCTGCTGCGCCGCTGCCTGCACCTGTTCGTCGACTTCCCCGGTCCCGAGAAGGAAGCCGAGATCATCGCGCTGAAGGTGCCCGACGCCGACGCGCGCCTGCGCGAGCAGGTGGCGCGCTTCGTCGCCGGGTTGCGCAAGCTCGAGCTGCGCAAGGCGCCCAGCATCGCGGAGACGCTCGACTGGGCCCGCGGGCTCTGTGCGCTGGGCGTGCACGAGCTCGACGCCCAGGCGGTGCGGCAGACGCTGGCGCTGCTGCTGAAGCACGAGGACGACCTGCGCAAGGCGGACGGCAAGGTGGGCACCTTGCTCGGCGGCGGCGCGGGGCGCTGACGTCACGATCGTGGGCGCCCGCGGCACCGCGCGCCGCGGCGGCCCGGCGAAATCGGCATTGTCGCGCGGCACGCGTCGTGCTCCGATGCGCGTCATGCAGACGGCCGGATGGGCGCGTGATCGCCTCTGGCAGCTCCTGCTGCTGAACGTGACGCTCCAGGTCTTCGACGGCGTCGCCACCTGGCAGGGCGTCGGCATCTGGGGCGAGGGCAACCCGATCATGCTCCACGCCATGTCCCAGATGGGAACCGGCGCGGCGCTCTTCATGTTCAAGCTGAAGTCGTGTCTGCTGCTGCTCTTCCTCTGGGCCTGCGCGTCGCGCGTTCCGTTCGTGCACGACTCGTTCGTCGTCCTCGCCACCACCTATACGCTGCTGTCGTTCATCCCGTGGACGGCGCGGCTGGTGAGCCTGCTCGCCTAGCGCTAGGCTCCGGCGGTGCGCCGCCGTCTCCTCGCCTTCGTGGGCTCGCTGCGCGCCCACGGGCTCGCGGTGTCCGTCGCCGAGACGATGGATGCGCTCGCGGCCGTCGGTCACGCCGGCGTCGAGCGCGACGTGCTGCGCGACGCACTCGCAGCGACCCTGGTGAAGGACGAGCGCGACCGGCCGCTGTTCGATCCGCTGTTCGAGGCGGCGTTCCCGCTGCGCCGTGCCCGCCCCGCGGCGGCGCCCGCGCGCCCCGGGCGTGGCGGCCGCGGCGGCGGCGACGGCGGCGCGGGCGGGCGTGCCGGCGGCGCCGGGGGGGGACGAACGGGGCCGGCGGCGCGAGCGGCGGCGCGACGACCGCGGCTTCGGCCCGCGACGTGCGCGGCGGCGAGACGGCGGCGGCGCCGCCGGGCAGCCCGGCGGCGCACCAGGCGACGGCGTCCGGGCGGCGGCCGCTGCCGCCTGCCGGGCCGCCCCGGCAGCGGCGCCGCCGCCGCGACGCGTGCGCACGGTGCGGCGGTGCCGGGGTCGCCCGGCACGCGTCTGGAGCCGACCACGACGCGACCGTGGGCGCCGGCGACGGCGCGCGGCGGCGCAGGCCCGCAGGCACGGCGAGCGCAGGCTCCCGGCGCCGCGGACCGTGCGGCCCAGCGCGCCCGCTGCTGGCGCAGCCGTTCGCCGGCTGGACCGCCAGACGACCTGGTCGCCGCGCGGGACGTCGTCGCCGAGCTGGCGCGCGATCTGCGTCCCCCGCCTCGCGCGGCGCGGGCGGGCGGCCCGCCGCGGGCGGCAGACCTGCGCCGCACGCTGCGCGCCGCCGCCGCGACCGGCGGCGTCCCGCTCGTGGTCCGTCGCCGTACGCGCCGCCCCGAGCGGCCGGACCTCCTCGTCCTGGGCGACGTCTCCGGCTCGGTCGCGACGGCGAGCACGCTCTGCCTCGGGCTGCTCGCGCCCGCGACCTCGCACTTCCGCCGCGTCCACCTCTTCGCGTTCGTCGATCGCCTGTGCCCGGTGAGCGTCGAGGACGGCCACGTCGTGCCCGCCGGGCCACTCGACCTATGGGCCCGCTCCGACTTCGGCCGGGTGCTCGGGGACCTGTGGCGCGACGCGGCGCCGCTGCTCGGCCGCACCACCGTGGTGCTCGTCGTCGGCGACGCGCGCAACAACCGCCGGCCGCCGCGTGCCGATCTGCTGCGCGCGCTCCACGCGCGCGTGCAGCGTCTCGTCTGGCTCGTGCCCGAGCCGCGCGCGCGCTGGAACACCGGCGACAGCGTCCTCGGCCGCTACGCCGAGCACTGCGACGCCGTGCTCGAGTGCACCGAGCTGGCCGGGCTGGCGGCCGCCGTGCGCCGGGTGCTGTGATCGGCTAGGGTCGGCGCATGGCCGAGCTCGCGATCGCGCGCCCCGACGAGCTGCCCGCGGGCACGACCAAGAAGTTCGTGCTCCGCTGCGGCGGGCGCGAGGTCGAGTGCTTCGTCCTCAACGCCGGCGGGACGTTCCACGCCTACGTGAACCAGTGCCAGCACGTGCCGATGGGCCTCGACTGGGTGGAGAACCAGTTCTTCACCGCCGACGGCCAGTACGTCCAGTGCGCCACGCACGGCGCGTACTACGTGCCCGACACCGGCGAGTGCATCGCCGGGCCGCCGTGCGGCCGCTCGCTCGTGCGCGTGCCGCTCGCCCTGCGCGACGCGGTGCTCTGGGCACGCTGTCCGGACGCGATCCCGGACTGAGGGCGGGCTACTCCGGCTCGTCGCCGAAGTGGGCGCGGGTGATGCGCTCCTTCAGGTACTCGAGCGTGCCGAGATCCTCGATGATGTCGCCGCCGGTATCGTAGAAGAAGATCTCGCCGTTCTTGTTGCGGCCCACGGCCACCAGCCACTCGAGGTCGTCGCGGTCCTCGAGCAGGTAGTTGATGGTCTGGGAGACGCCGCGCCCGGGGATGATGGTGACCTTGGGGCGGGCGGGGCGTTCGGGTTGCTTGGGCATCCGGCGGGGGTCCTCCGCGGGCACGTGGCGCGCTTCGGCGCGACGCGCGGCGGCGGCGACGATAAGCGCGGGTCGGCATCAAGTCAAACGGAATTCCGCCGCGGTTTCCACATGATACGTGTGTGGGAAGAGGTCCACCGGCTGCGCACGCAGGAGTCGATAGCCGCCGGCGACGAGGGCCCGCGCGTCGCGCGCGAGCGTCGCCGGATCGCACGAGACGTAGACGATCCGCGGCGGGCGTCGGGCGAGGAGCTGCGGGATCGCGTCGGTCGCTCCGGCGCGCGGCGGATCGAGCACCACGGCGTCGAACGCGGCGCCGGGGAGCGCGGCGAGGCCGGCGGCGACGTCGTGCTCGAGCGTGGTGACGTCGAGGCCGAGGCGGGCGGCGTTGTCGCGCGCGGCGGCGACCGCGACCCCGCTGCGCTCGATCGCGGTGACGGCGGCGCCGCGGCGGGCGATCGGCAGGCCGAAGTTTCCGGCGCCCGCGTAGAGGTCGAGGACGCGCTCGCCGGAGGCGAACGCCCCCAGCTCGAGTACCGTCGCCACGAGGAGGAGGTTGGCGTCGGGGTGCACCTGCGTGAAGGCGTCGGCGGGGATCTCGAGCGCGAGGTCGGGCTCGACGGCGACGCGCAGGCGCGGATCGCCGACGACCAGCCGGGCGCCGCCGCCGAGCAGCACGGCGCCGCGCACCGTCGGCTCCGCCGCGAGCAGCGTCTCGGTGGCGCGCACGTCGGCGGGGCCGGGGCGCACGCGCCCGCACCCGTCAGCACGACGCCGCCGGCCGTCGCCGCGATGCCGACGCGCTCCGGCACGGCGCGCAGGCCCTCGAGCCACCGTCGCGCCGCCGGGATGTGGACGTCGACCGCGGGCGCGGCGATCGGACAGCCGGCTACTTCGACGAGCGCGTGCGAGCGTGCGCGACGGTAGCCGAGCCGCCGCCCCTCGACCGCGAGGGTGATGCGGGCGCGGTGGCCGAAGCTCGCGGGCGCGGCGCGGATCGGCAGGACCGGGGCGTCGCGCAGGCCGCCCAGGCGGGCCAGCTGCTCGGCGACCAGCGCGGTCTTGGCGGCGCGCTGCGCGGCGACGTCGACGTGCTGCCACTGACAGCCGCCGCAGATCGCGAACGCCACGCAGCGCGGCGCGACGCGGTCGGGTCCCGGCTGCCGGACCGCTCGCAGCCGCGCGCGCAGGTAGCCGCGCCTGCGCTCCACCACCTCGACCTCGGCCTGGTCGCCGGGCGCGGCCCACGGCACGAACACGACCTGGCCGGCGTGGTGCGCGAGCGCATCGAAGCCGAAGGTGAGGCGCTCGATGGTGAGCACGAGGGGGGCGTCGGGCACGCCGCATGGTGGGGGGACGGCGTCGCCGCCGCAAGCCGTGGCGCGGTGCGGCGCGAGGCCGGGAGAATTGTGCTACGACCCGCGACACCGATGCCCTCCGGACGGCTTCCCGGCACCGACGTGCGCGTGCGCCGTGCGCGGCGACAGGATCTGCCGCGCCTGGCGCCGCTCCTCGCGGGCGACGCGGCGGGGCGCGATCGTCGCTTCTTCCGCCGTCTCCTCGCCGATCTCGGGGCCGACGTCTACGTCGCCGAGGATGCCGCGGGGGCGCTCGTGGGCGTCGTCGCGGTCGCCTACGTGCGCTCGCTCGCGGCGGGGCGCACGGCCGCGCTGCTCGACGCCGCGTGCCTGCGGCCCGGCGTGGACGAGGCCGTGCTCGACGGGCTCCTCGCCGTGGCCGCGACGCGAGCCCGCCGGCGCGGCTGCCCGCGCTGCGCGCGCTCGACCTCGGCGGCCAGCCGGCTCTGCACGCCGCGCTGCGCGCGGCTGGGCAGACGTGCCGGGGGCGGCGCAGGCGATCGGGCCGGGCTGATGGGCGCCGAGGTCCGCACGCAGGAAGGGCGCCCGGGCGGCAGCGCCGAGCGCCTCCAGCCGTTGCTCGCCCGGCGGGCGGCAGGGCCCGAGGCGGTGCAGCTCGCGACCTTCGCACGGCTCCTGCTCGCGCGCGCCGGCGGGGCGCTCGACGCGCTGCCCGCCGAGGCGGTCGCCGGCATGGTGACGTCGGCCTTCCGTTTCTTCGCCGGACCGGGGCCGGGGGGGCGCGTGCGCGCGCTCTCGCCGACGCTGGCCGACGACGGCTGGGACGCGCCGTGGAGCGTGCTCGAGAGCGCGCAGCCCGACCGGCCGTTCCTCGTCGACACCGTGGTCGCGGCGCTGCGGGCCGAGGGCCACACGGTGCTCGCGCTGCTGCACCCGATCGTCGGCGCGCGGCGCGACGCGGTCGGACGTCTCGAGGCGCTCGGGCCGCCGGTGCGCGACGAGCACCGCGAGTCGTTCCTGCACCTGGCGATCCCGCGCGTCGCCGACCCGGCGCGGCTCGCACACCTCGCCGACGTCGTCCGTGCCCGGCTCGCCGACGTGCGCCGCGTGACCGACGACTTCGAGGCGATGCAGCAGCGCGCCCGCGACGTCGCCGAGGCGCTCGAGCGCCTCGGCGCCGAGCGCGCGCACCGGCGCGCCACCGAGGCGTCGGAGGCGGCCGACTTCCTGCGCTGGCTGGTCGCGGGCGCGTTCGTCTTCCTCGGCTACCGCGAGTACGTCGTCACCGACGCGCACGTCGCGGTCGCGCCCGGCAGCGGCCTCGGCCTCCTGCGGGACGAGCGCCGCTCGCGCTTCGCCGCGCCGCAGCCGCGCGCGATGCTGGAGGCACGGCTCGCCGGCGTGGAGCTCGTGCGGGTCGACGCGACGGCCACGCCGGCGCCGGTGCACCGGCGGGCGCCGATGGAGGACGTCTCGATCCTCGTCGTCGATCCGTCGGGCCGCGTCTCCGGGCTGCATCGTTTCCTCGGCCTCTTCACCTCGAAGGCGCAGGTCGAGGAGGCGGCGCACGTGCCGCTGCTGCGCCGCTCGCTGCGCCTGATCCTCGCGGCCGAGCAGGTCGTCGCGGGCGGGCACGACTGGAAGGCGATCGTCGGCGTCTTCAACGCCATCCCGAAGGGCGAGCTGTTCGCCGCGACCGCGGCCGAGATCCGCGCCGACGTGCGCGCCGTGCTCGACGCCGCCGCGCGGCGGGGACTCGTGGTCACGGTGTCCGCGCGCGCGGGCGGACGGCGTCTCAGCGTGCTCGCGAGCCTGCCGGCCGACGATCTCGAAGGTCGCACCCCGGATCGCATCGCGGCTCTGGTGCACGCGTGCTACGGCGGCGCGCCGCTCCTCGAGCACGTGCGCGTGGGCGACGACGGTATGGCGCACGTCCACCTCGCGTTCGCGCCCGCGCGTCCGCCCGACGAGGCCGAGCGCGCCGCGCTCCGCGACGCCATCGAGGCGCTCTTCGGCAGCTGGGAGGAGGCGTTGCGCGAGGCGCTCGTCGCCCGGGTCGGAGCCGGCGAGGGCGTCCGCCTCGCCGCCGCCTGGGCGGGTGCGTTCACGGTCGACTATCGCGCCGGCACCGGCATCGCGCGCGCGGTCGACGACACGCTCGTGCTCGAGCGCGTGCGCGCCGGCGCCGGCCCGGAGATCGCGCTCGACACGGAGCCGGACGGCGGCGTCGCGCTGCGCCTGTACGTCGCCGGCACACCGCTCGTGCTCTCCGACATGCTGCCGATGCTCGAGCATCACGGCCTGCGCGTGCTCAACGAGGACCGCGTGACCGTGGCCCGGCCCGACGGGCCGCCGTGCTACGTCCATCGCCTGCTGGTCACCGCGCGGGACGGGGGAGCGCTCGACGTCGCGGCCGTCGCCGAGCGGCTGCGCGCGGCGGTGCTGGCGGTGCTGGCCGGTCGGACGCGGTCGGGCGTTCTCTCGCGGCTGGTGGTCGAGGGCGGGCTCGACTGGCGCGCGGTCGACGTCCTGCGCGGCTATGCAGGGTACGTGGCGCAGCTGGGCGTCGGCACCCGGCCCGAGGTGGCCGAGGCGCTGGCGGAGCGCGCGCCGGTGAGCGCGGCGCTGTGGGCGCTGGTCGTCGCGCGCCTGCGCGACGGCGGCGATCCGGCGCCGGCACGGGCGGCCGTGCTCGCGGCGATCGACGCGGTGCCCGTGCTGCGCCAGGACCGCCTGCTGCGCACGGTGCTCGCCGCCGTCGAGGCGACGGTGCGCACGAACGTCTTCGCCCGCGGCGGCGACGACGACCGCGTGGTGCTGAAGCTCTGCACGGCCGAGCTGACCTTCCTGCCCCCGCCGCAGCCGCGCGTCGAGATCTACGTCCGCGACCGTACGGTCGAGGGCCTCCACCTGCGCGCCGGCCTGGTCGCGCGCGGCGGTCTGCGGCTCAGCGATCGTCCGGAGGACTTCCGGCAGGAGGCGCTCGGGCTCATGCGCACGCAGACGGTGAAGAACGCCGTCATCGTTCCGACGGGGGCGAAGGGCGCCTTCGTGCCGCGCGACGGCGCTCCCGCGGCCGACGCCCATCGCGATTTCGTGGCCGGGCTCCTCGACGTCACCGACGACGTCGCCGACGGGCAGGTCGTGCGTCCACGCGGCGTGCGCGTGCTCGACGGCGACGATCCGTATCTCGTCGTGGCCGCGGACAAGGGTACGGCGACGTTCTCGGACGCGGCCAACGCGCTCGCGACGGCGCGCGGATTCTGGCTCGGCGACGCCTTCGCCTCCGGCGGCTCGCACGGCTACGACCACAAGGCCCTCGGGATCACGGCGCGCGGCGCCTGGGAGTGCGTGCGCACGCACTTTCGCGGGCTCGGCATCGACGCCGACACCGCGCCGCTCGCGGTCGTCGGCATCGGCGACATGGGGGGCGACGTCTTCGGCAACGGCTTGCTGCGCTCCCCGCACCTGCGCCTCTTGGCCGCGTTCAATCATCGCCACGTCTTTCTCGATCCCGACCCCGATCCCGCCCGCAGCTTTGCGGAGCGGCAGCGGCTCTTCCGGGCCGGGCGAGGCTGGGACGCCTACGATCCCGCGGTGCTGTCGGCCGGCGGGATGGTCGTCGAGCGGGCGGCGAAGCGCGTGCGGCTCTCGCCCGAGGCGCGGGCGATGCTCGAGCTCGCCGAGACGCCGAGCGGTGAGGCGCTCGTACGCGCGGTGCTGCGCATGCCGGCCGACCTCTTGTGGAACGGCGGCATCGGCACCTATGTCCGCGCCGCCGACGAGAGCGACGCGGCGGTCGGCGATCCGACGAACGACGCCGTACGGATCACGGCCGAGGCGCTGCGCGTGCGCGTCGTCGCGGAGGGCGGCAACCTCGGGCTGACGCAGCGGGCGCGGGTGGCGTTCGCGCTCGCGGGCGGCGCGGTGAACACCGACGCGATCGACAACTCTGCCGGTGTCGACACCTCCGACCACGAGGTGAACCTCAAGATCTGCCTCCAGCCCGTGGTCGCGTCGGGGGCGATGCCCGAGGGCGAGCGCCACGCGCTCCTCAAAGCGGTGCAGGACGACGTCGCCCGCCACGTCCTGGCGCACAATCGCCGCCAGAGCTGGCTCCTCACCGTCGAGCAGGCGCGGAGCCGCGAGCGGCTCGGCGACTTCCGCGACCACGCCGCCGCGCTGGCGCGCGAGGCGGACGTCGCCGGCGTCCTCGAGGTGCTGCCCGACGCCGCGATCCTGCGCGCCCGCCGGGCGGCGCATCCGGGGCTGCTGCGGCCGGAGCTGGCGCTGCTGATGGCGCACACGAAGATCGCGCTCCAGCACGCGTTGCGCGACGCGGCCCTGCTGGACGATCCGATCGGCGTCGCGTGGCTCGCGGACTACTTCCCCGCCGCGCTGCGCGAGCGCGCGCCCGAGGCGGTCGCCGGGCACCGGCTGCGGCGCGAGCTGGTCGCCGTCGAGCTGGTGAACGCGCTCGTCGACTACACGGGCATGACGTTCGTCCATCGCCTGCGGCGCGACACGGGCGCGGACGCGGTCGCCGCCGTGCGGGCGTGGGCGATCGCCTGGGTGCTCGCCGACGCGGCGACGCTGGTCGCCGATCTCGAGGCCGCACCGCTCGCCGTCGACGAGGCGGTGCGCGGGGCGGTGGAGCTCGAGGCGGCGCTCGAAGGCGCCGCCGGCTGGGTGCTCACCTACGCCGATCCGCGTGCGTCCGCCGCCGCCGTCGCCGCGGGGCTCGCCGCCGACGTCGCGCCGGTGCTCGACGCGCTGTCGCAGCAGCTCGCCGGCGGCGAGGCCGAGGCGTTCCATCGCCGCCGCTCGGGCCTCGAGCTGGCCGGTGCCGGTCCGCAGGCGGCACGCCGGCTCGCGGGGCTCGCGTGGCTGCCGGCGGCGCTCGACGTCGCCGGCGCTGCGCGGGACACGGGACTTCCCGTCGACGAGGCGGCGGCGCGCTACTGGGCGCTCGGCGCCCACGTCGACTTCGCCTGGCTGCTCGGCCAGGTGGCGGCGACCGCGGAGGGCGATCGCTGGGCCGCGCGCGCCGCGCGCGAGCTGGCGCTCGACCTGCTCGGGGCGCGGCGGCGGCTCGTCTACGCCGCTCCCGCGGCGCTCGCGGGGCCGCGCCTCGATGCGCTACGTTCGCTCGTGCGCGATCTGCGCACGACGCCTCGTCCGACGCTGGCGGCTCTCCTCGTGGTGGCGCGCGAGATCCGCCGGCTGGCCGAGTCGCTTCCCTTCACCCACGCGCGCCCCGGGACCTCCGCATGGTGATCATTCGTTTCCTCTTCGCGCTCCTCGTCGGCTACCTCGCCGGCGCCGGCACGACCCTCTGGCTCGTGCAGTCGGGCACCGGCGACTTCATGATCCGTCGCACCGAGGTGGTGCAGGATCTCGAGCGCCGCGTGCGCGAGGTGGAGCAGCAGCGCGACGCCGTCGGCCGCCAGCTCGAGGACGCGCTGGTGCGGTTCAACCGCATGGAGACCGCGTTCACCACCCTGGAGGGACGCTTCCGCGACCTCCTCACCGCACACGAAGCGGCGCGGCTGCGCGACGGCGAGCCGCGGGCGGCCGCGCCGCGGGCACCGGCCGAGGGGACGGGCACGCCCACGGAGGCGCCCGATCCCGCACCGACGCCCGGACCGTAGCGGGCGCGGGAGGCGGATGCCGGCCTGCGCTGCCGGCATCCGACGCCATCCGGGCCGCGTCGCCTACCGGCGCGGCCCCGCGGCGCCGAGGTTGACGAGCTTCAGGAAGCCGCAGATCGCGAGCGCGCCGGCGAAGGCCGCCGCGAGCGGATGTCCCGCAACCGTCGGGCCGCCGTTCCATCCCGTCATGTCGAGGAGGTAGGGGCCGAGGTAGAGGCCGAAGAGGCCGGTGAGGAGGGGCAGCCCGCGGCTGTGCACCCCGGTGTCGAGCAGCCGCTCCGCCGTCCAGCCGGCCGCTGCCGCCACGGCCGTGATCTGGAGCAGCGTCCAGGCCTCGCTCATGAGATCCGGGTCATAGCTCAGTTGCATCGTCCACCTCTGGCAAGGGACTGCCACCTCGCGTAAGGAGCAAGCGACATGCCGCCGTCGGTGCCGCCATGCCGCTGCGACCGCGATGCGCGGTGCGCCATGTGCATGACGGCCCGGTGCAGTCGTGTGCAGGCGTCGGGGAGGACGGCGTGGTGCGCGTGACCGTGCTGGGCTCCGGGGACGCCTTCGGCTCCGGCGGGCGCTTCCACAGCGCGTATCTCGTCGAGACCCCGGGCGCGACCTTCCTGCTCGACTGCGGTCCGTCGATATTGCAGGCGCTCAAGCGCGCGCGGGTCGCGCCGGACCGTCTCGACTTCGTTCTCCTGACGCACTTCCACGGCGACCACTTCGCCGGGGTGCCCTTCCTGTTCATGGATTACCGCTACGAGAGCCGCCGCACGCGGCCCTTCACCGTGTTCGGTCCGCCCCAGGTCGAGCGGCGCGTGCGCGCGCTCTTCTCCGCGCTGTACGAGAAGACCGCCGACGAGCCGTCACCGTTCCCGGTCGCGTATCGCGAGCTGGCCACCGAGGTCGCCGTCGAGGTCGCGGGCGTGCGCGTGACGCCGCTGCCGGTGCCGCACGTCTGCGAGCTGGTTTCGTTCGCCTACCGCATCGAGGCCGCGGGGCGGACCCTCGTCTACAGCGGCGACACGGCATGGACGGACGATCTCGTCAGGTACACGCATGGCGCCGACCTCTTCGTCTGCGAGTGCTCCACCTGGGAGACCAAGCTCGACATCCACGTCTCGTATCCGGAGGTGGCGACGCACGCGCCGAAGCTCGGCTGCAAGCGGCTGCTGCTCACCCATCTCGGCAGCGAGCCGCTCGCCCGTCTCGACGAGATCACCCTCGAGGTGGCCCGGGACGGGATGACGATCGAGCTCTGAGCTCCTGCGGCGTCAGCACGAGCGCGTCGCGTCGCTCGTCCTGCGCCTGCGTCTGCGCCATGGCGAGCATGGCGCCGATGCTCTGGTGCACCAAGGCGGCGAGGAGCGGTACGTCGTCGGGCGCGTCGGGCTGGGCGCGCAGCGCCTGCGCGCAGGCGAGCGTCTGTCGGGCGGCCGGAACCCGGCCGGTCTCGGCCAGGACGTAGGCGGTCGCCTCGAGCCGGCGCGCGGTCGGTGCGGCCGGGAAGAGGGCGCGCGCGGCGTCGGCGAGGACGCTGCGCAGGCGCTCCTCCTGCTGCACGGGGGCGAGCACGATGGGGCTGTCGCGTTGGCCTGCGATCGCGGCGAGGAACGGCGCCGCGGCCTCGGGCGTCGGCCACCAGGTGCGGAGCTCGGGCAGCGCGAGCAGCGCGGGCGCCTCGCGCAGCAGGGCGGGGCGCTCGTCGTCGCTCGGCGGCGACGCCAGCGACGAGCGCAGCTCCGCGGCCTCGGCCGGCGGCTCGCTCGTGAGCCGGGCGCGGATGCGGGTGTAGTCGCGCCCGCGTTCCGTCGTGCCCGCGCGCGCCTGGGCCTCGACCAAAAGCGCGTCGAGGGCGCGCGCGTCGGCCGGCACGAGGCGGACGTCGGCCTCCTTCTGGATGCGCTCGCGCAGCGCGCGCAGCTGCTTGCGCGCGATCGGTGCGAGGTGGACCTCGCGCAGCCCGTCGGGCTCGTTGATGGCGGCATCGACGAGGAGCGTCGTGCCGTCGGGGAGCGTGCGCACCAGCCAGACGAGGCGGTCGCCGCGGCCGTCGACCGCCGACACCCAGCCTTCGAGGTCGCTGCGCGCCGGCGGCGCGGCGGCGACGGGGGCGGGCGCAGGCTCCGGCACGGCGACGCCCCGCTGCGCGCGAGGCAGGGCGCGCGCCGGATCGCCTTTGCGGGCCGGCTTCGCGGCCGACGCCTCGCATGCGATAGCGCCGCCGCCGCGTCGGCGGCGCGCCGAGCTCGCCCAGGGCTGCGGCGGCAGCTTCGCCGTCGGCACCGGCGAGCTACGCCGCGACCGCCACGGCGGTGTCCGAGACGGCTCGTGTCGAGCCCGAGGCGTGCGGGCGTGGCGGCGGCGCTCCGCGGCATCCTGAGGGCCCCTCCGTCTCGGCCGCCGGCGCGCCGGGGCCGGCGTGTCGGCCGCGGCCGCCCCGGCGAGGGCGGCAGGTGTCTGCGGGGCGCGCGGATGTGCGGCGAGGCGTGCGCCGACGTGGTCGTGGATCCAGTGACCGTCCCACCATTCCACCGGATCGACGTGCGTGCCGTGGATCATGTTGCTGTAGTGGAGGTGGTCGCCGCCGGCGAGGCCGGTGACGCCGGTGCGTCCGATGGCGTCGCCTTTCGCGACCGTGACGCCTTCCCGCACGCCGATCTCGCTCAGGTGGCCGTAGAGCGAGAACAGGCCGAGCCCGTGGTCGAGGATGACGGTATCGCCGTAGATGCCGAGCGGTCCCGCGAACACGACGCGTCCGCCGTTCGCCGCCGGCACGACCGCGCGCTTGAGGGACGCGAGGTCGTAGCCGAGATGCGTCTGGCGATCGATCTCGGTGCCGTCGAACGAATAGATGCGTTGGTCGGCGAAGCCGGACAGCGGCGCGCCGTTCGGCAGGCGCATGAACGCACCCTCCCAGAGCGGCGTGTCCGCGCTCTCGCGGGTGATCTCCTGGACGCGTACCTCGGTCGCCTTGCGCAGATCGCGGTTGATGCGCAGATAGCCGTCGACGAGCGTGCCGCTCTGATCGAGTCCGTTGGCAGCGAGCAGCTCGGGCACCTTCGCCGCGAGGAAATCCTGGCTCAGCGCGAACGGCTTGGTCGCGAAGGTGCGCGGCTGGACGGTGACGTCGAACCCGACCTCGCCCCAGTTGCCGGCCGCGTCCTTCGCCACGACCTGCGGCTTGGCGCCGGGCTGGTTCCAGGGGACGGCGAACAGCGCCGCGCGCAGCGTCGGATCGGCGAAGAGACCCGACGTCGCCGGGAAGAACAGCTCGCCGACGCGCACGCCGCTCTCGACCGTGTCGTCGCTGACGCGGAAGACGACGCTCTCGCTGCCGCCGAGACGCACGCGATGCTGGCTCGTCAGCACCGCCACCGTGGGCGGCGTCAGGTCGACGGTGACCGGCTGGCTGGTGCGCGGCCCGCTGCGCAGCACCGAGAGCCAGGAGTGGTCCCACGCCCAGGCCTCCAGCGTCGCAGGGCCTTCGGGGAGCGTCGCCTGGTCGAGCGTCGCCTCGAGCGTGGCCTCGTGGACGCCGCTGCCGATCCACGAGAGACGCGGGAAGTCCTGCTCGGCGAGCACGACCGGAGCCGCGCCGTTCTGCGGCACGAGCCGCAGCTCGACGCGGGCGAGGCCGCTGCCGCGATCGCTGGCCGTCATCCGCACCGGCGCGGTGCGGCCGATCGCGGTGGGGAGCGCGTCGAAGACGGCCTTGGGGCCGAGCGGCTCGGCCCGCGTGAACAGCAGCGTCGCGAGGCCGAGCGCCACGAGAGCGAGGAAGAGCGCACGCATCAGGGAAGGGTCTCCAGCACGTCGAGGAGGTTGCGGGTGATGCGGTGTGTGGCACCCCAGATCACCTGCCCCTCGAAGGGAAAGCTGCGGATCGGCACCCGCTGGCCCTCGAAGTCCCACGTCTCCTCCCGCTCGGCGTCGGGGGCGGTGAGGGCCGCGAGCGGGACCGTGAAGATCGTGTCGACCTCGTGCGGGCTGGGCTGCCAGGCATACGGATGCGGCGCGATGCCGACGTACGGTGTGATGACGAAGCGCGAGCCCATGGTCTCGATGTCGTCGAGCGCGCCGAGCAGCTCGACGTCGGCCGGCCGCAGGCCGATCTCCTCGTGCGCCTCGCGCAGCGCCGTGGTGGCGAGGTCGGGATCGTCGAGGTGACGGCGGCCGCCCGGGAAGGCGACCTGTCCCTGGTGCGTCGGCAGCGAGGTGGAGCGACGCGTGTAGAGCAGGTGCAGCGTCCCCTCGACCCGTAGCAGGGGGACGAGAACGGCCGCGGCCGTCTTGCCGGGCGGCGACAGGACGACGCGCGAGCGATCGTGGAGCGCGCGCGCGAGCGCGGGGAGCAGCACCGGCGACATCGGGGCGCGACGACAGTAGCACCGGGCCCCGGTGCGGCAAAGGCGCGTGCGTCAGCGGGCGTCGCGCGATCCGGCGAGCACGAAGAAGAGGTCGCGCACCGGCGCGCCCGTGACGGTCGCGTTCAGTCGGTCGCGCAGCTCGCGTTTCAGATACCGCAGCTCCTGCATCCACTCCGACCCGTCGACCTCGACGACGAGCAGGCCGCGCCGCAACCGCAGCGGGCGCGCGTGGCGCGCGATCTGCGGACCGACGACGCGATCCCACTCGGTCCACAGCGGATAGTGCACCAGGCCGACCGTCGCCGGCAGGCGGCCGAGCGCGGCGCGCAGCGCCTCGGAGAGCCGGACGAAGCTGTGGGGCACGCACGTCAAAGACCGCAGGGACGGGTGTTTTGCAAGCGCGCGACGCGTTCGTGACGCCGTCGTTGACAGCACAACATATAGTGCTATGACCGGCTCTTCACGTTCCTGAGGCACAATATCTCGGGACCGCGGGGAGGTGGGAACATGGCGATGGAACGACCGCAGGAGGCGGTCTGGACGATGCCCGGCGGAGGCGGGGCGGAGGCGGCGCCGATGGCAGCGCCCGTGCGCGCCGGCGTCACGATCGCGCGACGGTTCGTCCGCCCGGGCGTCGATCCGTACGACGAGATCGAGTGGGACTTCCGCTCGGCGATGATCCAGGGCGAGGGTGGGGAGACCGTCTTCGAGCAGCGCGACGTCGAGGTGCCGCGGGGCTGGTCGCAGCTCGCCACCAACGTCGTCGTGTCGAAGTACTTCCGTGGCGCGCTCGGCACGCCGCAGCGCGAGCGCAGCGTGCGCCAGCTGATCGGCCGTGTCGTCGAGACGATCAGCGAGTGGGGCGACGAGCAGGCCTACTTCGCGACGCCCGACGACCGGCGTGCCTTCCGCGACGAGCTGACGCACCTGCTGCTCCAGCAGAAGGTCGCGTTCAACAGCCCGGTCTGGTTCAACGTCGGCATCGAGCCGAAGCCGCAGTGCTCGGCGTGCTTCATCCTCTCGGTCGACGACCGCATGGAGTCGATCCTCGATTGGTACCGCAAGGAAGGCATCATCTTCAAAGGCGGGTCGGGCTCGGGCGTGAACCTCTCGCGGCTGCGCTCCTCGAAGGAGCGGCTCGCGGGCGGCGGCACGGCGTCGGGACCGGTGTCGTTCATGCGTGCGGCCGACGCGTCGGCGGGCGTCATCAAGTCGGGCGGCAAGACGCGGCGTGCGGCCAAGATGGTCGTGCTCGACGCGCAGCATCCCGACGTCATGGAGTTCATCGGCTGCAAGGCCGAGGAGGAGAAGAAGGCCTGGGCGCTGATCAACGCCGGCTACGACTCCTCGCTCGACGGGCCGGCGTACGGCTCCGTCTTCTTCCAGAACGCCAACAACTCGGTGCGTGTGACGGACGAGTTCATGCGGGCGGCGCTCGAGGGCCGCACCTGGAACACGCGCTTCGTCACCAGCGGCGAGGTCTGCGAGCAGATGTCGGCGCGCGACCTGCTGCGCCGCATCGCCGAGGCCACCCACCAGTGCGGCGATCCGGGGATGCAGTTCGATACGACGATCAACGACTGGCACACCTGTCCGAACACCGGCCGCATCAACGCGTCGAACCCGTGCTCCGAGTACATGCACCTCGACGACAGCGCCTGTAATCTCGCCAGCCTTAACCTGATGCGCTTCGTCGACGAGCAGGGCGTGTTCGACGTCGCCGGCTTCCGGCACGCGGTGGACGTCGTCATCACGGCGCAGGACATCGTCGTCGACAAGTCGAGCTACCCGACCCCCGAGATCACGCGCAACGCGCAGGACTACCGCGAGCTCGGCCTCGGCTACGCCAACCTCGGGGCGCTGCTCATGTCGCTCGGCCTGGCCTACGACTCCGACGCCGGCCGCGAATACGCCGGCGCGGTGACCGCGATCATGTGCGGCGAGGCCTACCTCCAGTCGGCGCGCATCGCGGCGGCGAAGGGCGCGTACGCGGGCTACGCGCGCAACCGCGATCCGCAGCTGCACGTGATCGAGAAGCATCGCAGCCATGCGCACCGGCTGAACCCCACGCTGGTGCCGCTCGAGCTGCTGGCGGCGGCGCGCGAGTCCTGGGACCAGGCGGCGACGGTGGCCCGCGACGCCGGCGTCCGCAACTCGCAGGTCACGGTGCTCGCGCCCACCGGGACGATCGCCTTCATGATGGATTGCGACACGACGGGCGTCGAGCCCGACATCGCGCTCGTCAAGTACAAGAAGCTCGTCGGCGGCGGGGTCCTGAAGATCGTCAACACCACCGTGCCGCGCGCGCTCAAGCGTCTCGGCTACGACTCGCGCGAGGTGCAGCAGATCGTCGAGTACATCGACGAGCAGGAGACCATCGAGGGCGCGCCGTCGCTGCGCGAGGACGACCTGCCGGTGTTCGACTGCGCCTTCAAGCCCGCACGCGGGGTGCGCAGCATCCATCCGCTGGGCCACGTGCGCATGATGGCCGCGGTACAGCCGTTCATCTCCGGCGCCATCTCGAAGACGATCAACGTTCCCGAGCAGGCCACCGTCGAGGACATCGAGCAGGCCTACATCGAGTCCTGGAAGCTGGGGCTGAAGGCGGTGGCGATCTATCGCGACGGCTGCAAGAAGACCCAGCCCCTCAACACCGCCAGGCCGGTGTCCGACAAGGCCGCGGTCGAGGTGGCGCCGCCGAAGCCGACGCGGCGGCGACTCCCCGCCGAGCGCTCGGCCGTCTGCCACAAGTTCGACATCGCCGGCCACGAGGGCTACGTGCACGTCGGCTTCCACGAGGACGGCACGCCGGGCGAGCTGTTCATCAAGATGGCCAAGGAGGGCAGCACGGTCTCCGGCCTGATGGACTCGATCGGGGTGCTCACCTCGATGGCGCTCCAGTACGGGGTGCCGCTCGAGGTGCTGGTCTCGAAGTTCAGCCACGTGCGCTTCGAGCCGTCGGGGTTCACCAAGAACCCGGACATCCCGATGGCGAAGTCGCTCATCGACTACGTCTTCCGCTACCTCGGGTCGCGCTTCCTTCCGGGCGAGGAGCGGGCGAGCATCGGTCTCGTGGAGCGTGAGGAGCCGGCGCCGGCGCCGCGGGCGCTGCCGCCGCGGGCCCAGCTGACCGAGGCTCCGGTTTCCGCCGTGGCCACTGCGAGCGTGCATGCCCCGATCGGCTTTGCGGCCGGCGGTACGGCGCAGGCCCCGATCACGTTCAGCCCGCAGGCCGATGCGCCGAGCTGCCCCGATTGCGGGTCGCTCATGGTGCGCAACGGCGCCTGCTACAAGTGCTTCAACTGCGGCGCGACGAGCGGCTGCTCGTGAGCGCCTGACGCCGGCCGTGGTGGCGGCGCCGGAGGTCGTCCCGATCGGGACGACCTCCGCGCCGCGCGCCCGGCCCGCGGCGTTCGGGTGCGCGCTGCACGCGGCCGCATCGCCCCGGACGGCCTTGACACGGCCGGGCAGGGCTCTGTATCGACGCGCGACCGGGCCATGAACCGCAACGTTTTCGAGCTTCACAATGGCTGACACGCTCAAGTTCACCGAAGATCACCTATGGGTGCGCGTCGAGGGAAATCGCGCGCAGGTCGGCATCTCGGAGTACGGGCAGAGCGAGCTGGGCGAGGTCATCGCGGTCGAAGCCCCCGACGTGGGCGACGAGATGGAGAAGGGCGAGCCCTTCGGCGAGATCGAGAGCGTGCGCACCGTCCAGGAGCTGATCTCACCCCTCAGCGGGCCGGTGACCGCGGTCAACACCGAGCTCGACGACCAGCCCCGTCTGGTCAACGAGGACCCGCTCCACGAGGGGTGGCTGGTCGAGATCGAGATGGCCGACGAGTCCGAGCTCGACGACCTCATGGACCTCGACGAGTACGAAGAGTTCGCCGCCGGCGGCGAAGAGGGCTGATCGCCCGCGGCCGGGACGCTCCGGGCGTCGGATCAGCGCGGCGGGACGCCCGCGTGGCGTCCGAAGCGATAGACCACCTCGTCCGCCCGCACGAGCCCCAGCTGGCGGCGCGCGAGCGCCTCGAGGTGGCTGGCGTCGGCGCGCAGCTTCTCGATTTCGTTACGGAGCGTGTCGTTCTCCTGCATCCGCTCCACGGTCGCGGAGCCCAACTCCTGGCGCTTGGCCTGGAGATCGAGGAGGCGGCTGATGCCGTCGGCCCCGAAGAGAACCGACCAGGCGACCGCGGCGATGGTAATCCCCAACGCTCCGCTCAGGACCCGCGCCCCCGCTCCGCCCACCGCCCGTGGAGGTAACCGAAACGTTGCTCGGAGGCAATCATCCTGCCGGCGCGCGGTGTCGGTAAAACACTCTGCTATCGGTCGCGCCGGGAATCCGGGAACGACATTCTAAGGTCCGGATGCCCGCGGATTTCCGAGGTCATGGAATAAAAAAAAATTTCCAAAACGCTGGTGCTCTCTTGACTCTTGCACCGGTGCACCCTATACGGATGTCGGTGTGGATGTTGGAGGGGTGGTGGGAGTCTCGCCCTGGGACCCTGCAACACAACGTTCCAGACCCGGCCTCCATCGAGAGGCCCATTCGGAGGTGACCATGGCTGCGAAGAAGAAGACCGTGAGCAAGGCCAAGAAGAAGGCGCCCGCCAAGAAGAAGGCGGCCAAGAAGAAGAAGTAACCCCGCGCGACCGTCAGGTCGCGCAGTTTCTTCTGTCCGAGCTAGGCACGTAAGTTCAGTTTCAGTAGTACCCGAGTAGTTTTCGTCCCGGGCGAGATTCGGGCCCCGAGGGGGCCCGAGAGAAAGGCCCTCCGGCACGCGCCGAGGGCCTTTTTCATTGGTACAGCGCGCGTGATCCGCACCATCCCCGTCGTCGCCGAGAGCCCGCGCTACACGCCTCCGCTGCTGTACCTGCCGGGCCTGTGGTGTCGAGCCGCTGCGTTCGGGGGAATCCCGGGCGCCCTGGCGCATCGCGGGTGGGAAGGGGCGATGCTCGAGTTCGCCGCGAGCGAGCGCGGCGGCGTCGAGGCCAGGGCCGAGGCCGTCGCCGCGCATGTACGCGGCCTCCCGAGCCCTCCCGTGCTGGTGGGGCACGACGCGGGCGGCATCGTGGCGTTGGCCGTTGCGCAGCGCGTACCGCTCGTGGCCCTGATCCTGCTCGCGCCGCTTGCCGCCGGTGCCTGGTCGCTGCGCCTCCTGGTGCGTCGTCTCGACGCGTTCCTGGCGCTGCTGCGCGGTCGTCCCGTACCTCCTCCCCATCTCACGTTGCTGGCGCGGGTCCTCGGCGCGCTGCCGGCGGGGGGTATCCCCGCGCTCGTCCCCGAGCCGGCGGACCTGGTCCTCGACGTGCTGCGCAGACGTCGGTCGCTGGTGCCGCCGCCGCCTCCCGTGCTCGTCGTCGCGGGCGCACGGGACGTGCAGCTTGGTCCGGAAGCCGCCGCCGCCATGGCGGCGCGCCTGGGAGCCGAACATCGCAGCGTCGCGGACGCCGGTCACTGGCTTGCGTGCGAGCCGTCGTGGTACGCGACCGCCGCGACCATCCACCGTTGGCTGATACGGCGCCTCGGGGAGGACGTGCTCGAGCTCCACGCCGAGGCGATGGCCGAGCGGGGAGACGACCCGGACTGATCCGGATCGTCCGAGCGTCACTCCTTCGGATCGAGGAAGGTGTGCAGGCCGCACTCGGTCTTGCCGAGGCCGGCCCAGCGCCCGTCGCGCTCGTCCTCACCGGGGAGGACGGGACGGGTGCACGGCGCGCAGCCGATGCTGGCGTAGCCCTGCTCGAAGAGCGGGTGCGTCGGAATCCCGTGCTGCTCCAGGTAGTAGAAGCTGTCGCGTGAGGTCCAGCCGGCGAGCGGGTTGACCTTGTAGAGCCCGCCCTGGAACGCCTCCACGACGCGGATGGCCTGGCGCCCCCCGGACTGGTCGCGGCGCCGGCCGTTGATCCAGGCCCGGACGCCGGGGAGGAACCGCTTCAGGGGCTCGACCTTGTTGATGTGGCAGCACAGGTCGGGGTCGCGGGCGTAGAGGTCGAGCCCGTGGCGCTCGGCGAACTCCTCGCGCGCCATGATCGGCTGCAGCTCGACCAGCTTGATGCCCAGGCGCGCGACGATCTCGTCGCGGTAGCGCAGCGTCTCGGGAAAGTGGAAGCCCGTGTTGACGAAGACGACGGGGACCTCCGGGGCGACGTCGCGCAGCATGTGCGCCAGGATCACGCCGTCGTGCTGGAAGGAGCAGGTGAGGATGACGTCCGGCGCGAAGCGCTTCCACGTCCAGGCCAGGATCTCCTGGGGAGCGGCCTTCTCGAGCTCGGCGTTGGTCGCCGCGAGGTCGAGTTCCTCCGCGGTCGCGATCATCGCGCGACGCTAACACACGGGCATTGGCCCGGCAACGCGCCGTCTCGCAATGGGATTTCTTCCATGCGAGCGACGCCGATGCGGCCCTGCGTCAGGCTACGTGGAGGTTGCGCTTGGGCACGTCGCGCAGGAGCACGTCGTCGGGTGCGTCGCTGCTGTCGCTCGTGAGGAGCCGCTCGAGGCCCTCGCGGACCTCCTTCCGGGTCATCTGGATGCCGTAGCTCTGGAGGATCTGCCGGATCAGGTCGTAGTGCGACTCGACCGTCTCGGTGACCGACAGATAGCCGTGCGCTCCGGCGCTCTTGCCCGCCCACAGATTGAGCGGCGCCATGCGGAAGAAGGTGAGATCGGTCTCGGCGGGCTCGACGAGGATGATGTCGCCCTGGAAGTTGGGGTCGTCCTGGTACTGGCGGATGCCGAGCTGGAGGCGCGAGTGGAGCAGGGTGCGGAACACCTGGTTCAGGACCGTGAGCATGCCCTGGTCCGCGAGCGGCCGACCTTCGAGCATGTAGGCGTTGCGCTCGGGGTGGAAGCGTCGCACGACACGATTCGAGAAGGGCCGGAACGGGTTGTAGCAGATGACCAGATCCGCCCCGTGCTCGATGGCGACGTCGATGTTCGCCGTGCGCCGCACGCCGCCGTCGACGTAGTCGACGCCCTTCAGCCGCGCCGGCTTGTAGAAGCCCGGCAGCGCCGTCGACGCCTGCACCGCCTCGGAGATCGTGAGCGACGTGTCCTCGTCGTGGCCGAACACCACGCGCTCCGCCGTATCGAGGTTCATGGCGACGATGTAGAGCTCGATCCCGCGCACCCGATAGAGGACGCGGAAGTCGTTCGTCATGCCGCGGCGCTCGATGTTCCCGCGCAGGTAGCGCTCGATCGTGTGATTGTCGAAGAGCCCCGACGGCAGGTACGCGAGCGGGAAGGGGAACTCGCGCGCGGAGCCGAGCGCGTCGATGATCGGCTTGGTGCACTCGACGAGATTGTCGAGCGTCGGCTGCTGGCGCGCGCGCGCCAGCGGCGCTTCGAGCGCGCGCATCACCGCCGGCGTCTGTACGAGCACGTCGTAGAGGACGCCGGGGACGTAGCTCACCAGGTCGAGCAGGAACTCGAGCGGCTTCTTCAGCATCTCCTCGACGTTGAAGCCGTAGAAGTCGGCGGCCCCGAACTGCGAGAAGTTCTCGGAGACGCCCTCGAGCGAGCGCAGCATCTCGACGGGCGTGACGCCGCCCGCGAGCGGCGCGGCGAGGAACGAGCCGGCGGACAGGCCGACGTAGATGTCGAAGTCGGTCGTCTTGCGGTTGACGAGGAAGTCGTCGAGCGCCTTCAGGCCGCCGAGCTTGTAGGCGCCGCCGGTGACCGCGCCTCCCGCCAGCACGAGCGCCACCCGGGGGTTGCGCTTGCGGGCGGTGAGGTCGCTCTTGTGGACGATCGTCAGTCCCATGCGCCCATCCCTGACCCCTTCGGTCCGATTTGCCTGTGGCTGAAGCGTCGCGTCATGCGCCTATACCAAGGCTGCAACCGACGTGCCAAATGCCGCACTTGGCCATGGCCCTGCGCTTGCGGCCCGATGCTGCGGGTAGTGGATGCCCAGCCTCCGAGTCAAGAAACCCGTTTCTGAAAAATGGGGCACCGAGCGACGCATTTGCGACGCTACCCATCAGAACCGGAACGGCCGGCGGGTGAGCAGGGCGTCGGCCGCGGCGAGCGCCTCCGGCGTGTCGATCGTCACCCAGCGTGCATCGGTGGCGTATCCGTGGATCGCCCTCCCGGCGGCGAGCAGGCGCGGATAGGTGACGCGCGTGATGCTGAACGCCGCCCCATCGTCCATCCAATCGAGCACCTCCGGCTCGAGGACGTGCAGCCCCGGGAACATGAACGGGCGCAGCGGCGCCGGAACGGCGGCGTCGGCGGGAAGGCCGGCGATGCGGCGCACGCGATCGCCGGCGTCGAGCTCGACGAGGCCGTAGCGGGCGGCGTCGGGATCGGGGCGGACCGCGAGCGTCGCCAGCCCGCCGCGCGTCTCGTGAAAGCTGGTCACCGCGCGGAGGTCCAGCTCGAGCAGGCTGTCGCCGTTGACCACCACGAACGGCTCGCGCCCGAGCAGCGGCGCGGCGTGCTTGATGCCGCCGCCGGTGTCGCGGATCTCCTGCTCGCGCGAGTAGCGGACGCACAGGCCGAAGCGGCTGCCGTCGCCGATGGTGGCTTCGATGCGGTCGCCGAGGTGATGGAGGTTGATCACGACCTCGTCGATGCCGCCGGCGCGCAGGAAGGTGAGGAGGTGCTCGAGCAGCGGCCGGCCGCCGACGGGCATGAGGGGCTTCGGCAGCGTGTCGGTGAGCGGCGCGAGCCGCGTGCCGCGTCCGGCCGCGAGCACCATCGCGTGGCGGATCATGACGGCGCGAGCTCGGGCACCAGCGCGGCGAGCCGTGGCCGGATCGGTGCCAGCGCCGGCGTCGCGGCGAGGAGGCGGCGGGCGAGCCCGTACACGGCGGGCAGGTACGCGAAGTAGCCGGGCTTGCCCTTCACGCGCTCGAGGTACCAGAAGCGCCCGATCACCTTGAACGCGTGCTGGAGCGCGCACAGACGATAGCGCTCCTCGAAGCCGGAGGGCACCGGCCAGCCGGCGGCGGCGCGCGCGGCGACGAAGCGCGCGATCAGCCGTTGCTCGAGGGCGACGTCGATCCGCTCCGGCGTCGTGCGATCGGTGAGCAGCTGCGCGAGGTCGAAGGCGTCGGGCGCGCACAGCGCGTCCTGGAAGTCGATGAGGCGCAGCCGCCCGTCCTGTATGTGGACGTTCCAGGCCATGTAGTCGCGGTGCGAGAGGACGGTCGCGGCGTCCTCGAAGGGGGCGACGACGGGCTCGAGGGCGCGCAGCAGCGCGCGCCGCTCCGCCGCCGGCAGCACCCGACCATGACGGGTCTCGACGCCGTGGTCGACGAAGTGCTCGAGCTCCGCGCGCGCCAACGCCGCGTCGAAGCGCCGGTGGAACGCGTAGCAGGCGGGATCGGGCGCGCGCGCGCCCGCGACCTGGAGCGCGACGAGGAGATCGACCGCGCCCGCGAAGAGCGGCTCGGTGCGCGCGGGGTCGCCGCATGTCGCCGCGAACAGCGTCGTGTCGCCGACGTCCTCGACGAGCAGCAGGCCCTCGTCGGCGGCCGCGTCGTGCCAGAGGCGCGGGATCGGGAAGTCGTGCGCCGCGAGCCAGCGTCCGACGTTGACGTAGGGCAGCTCGGTGACGGCCGGCCCGCCGCCGACGATCTCGTCGGAGCCCGGCGTGAAGCGGCCTTCGCCGAGCACCATGGCGATCGCCGTCGGTGCGGGTGCGCCGCGCAGATGGAGGCGCAGATAGCGGCGCGTGGAGGCGTCGCCGTGCAGCGCGTCCGCGCGCTCGCAGTGCGCGTCGGCGCCGAAGGCGCGCTCGACCACGCGCGCGAGCGCGTCGTGTGGGAGCGCCGCCGACATCGCGAGGCGGCTACCAAAGGGTAGGGAGGGAGTCAAAGCGCGCACGCGCGTGTTACGCGATGCGCCAGCAGTTGACTCCCGCACGACGATGCCCTACCTCCATCGCGTTTTCCCATGAAGTTCGAGTACGTTCCCGTCCTGGTGACGTTGGCGATCGCGGCTGCCGTGCCGTCGCTGTTCCTGCTCGTCAGCGCGCTGTTCGGACCGCGGCAGCCGAACCCCGTGAAAGACGAGCCGTTCGAGTGCGGCAACCCTTCGAGCGGTCCGGCATGGGGACGCTTCTCGGTCAAATTCTATCTGACCGCGATCCTCTTCATCATCTTCGACGTCGAGGTCGTGTTCCTCTATCCGTGGGCGATACTCTTCCGCGAGCTCGGTCTGTTCGGGTTCATCGAGATGCTCGTCTTCATGGCGATCCTGACGCTCGGGCTCGTGTACGTGTGGCGCAAGGGCGCCCTCGAGTGGGACTGACGGAGGCGCGCGCGATCCGATGACGCCCGACGAGGTGCTGGCCGCGACCGCGGCCCTGCTCCCCGCTGCCACGCCGGCGGCGCCCGAGCTGGTGCGCGGCGACGCGGTCGTGCTGCTGCCGCGCGAGGGAATCACCGAGGCGCTCACGCGCCTGCGCGACGACCCGGCGCTCCGCTTCGAGGTGCTGGTCGACGTCACCTGCGTCGACTACCGGGGCCGCACGCCGCGCTTCGAGGTCGTCTACCAGCTGCGCTCGCTCACCCACCGGCATCGCCTGCGGGTGAAGGTCGGCGTGCCCGAGGACGACGCGCGCATCCCGAGCGCGTTCTCCGTGTGGCGGTCGGCGTCGTGGGGCGAGCGCGAGGCGTACGACCTCTTCGGGGTCGAGTTCACCGGCCATCCCGACCTGCGCCGCCTGCTGTTGTATCCGGAGTTCGTCGGCCATCCCCTGCGCAAGGACTACAAGCTCGACCAGCGGCACCCGCTGGTGCCCGAGCGCGATCCCATCGTCGATCCGTGGGCGTCGCGCGGAGGGGAGCGCTAGCGCATGTCGGCCCGCGGCCCGGGCTCGCTGATGCCGGATCGGTTCATCGAAACCGACCACGGCGAGAGCGACGTGATGGAGATCCAGATGGGCCCGTCCCATCCGGCCTCCCACGGCACCGTCAAGTTCAACCTGAAGCTCGACGGCGAGACGATCCTCGATGTCGACGTCGAGATCGGCTACCTGCACCGCGGCTTCGAGAAGATGTGCGAGCAGGGGACGTGGAACCACTGCTTCCCCTACGCCGACCGCCTCAACTACGCGTCGCCGATCCTCAACAACGTCGGCTTCGCACTCGCGCTCGAGAAGCTGGCGGGGATCGAGACGCCGGAGCGCTGCCAGTACATCCGCGTCATCGGCGGGGAGATCTCGCGCATCACCGACCACCTCACCTGTCTCGGCATGGCCGCGAGCGAGATCGGCGCGATCTCCGCGGGCTTCTACATGCTCGAGGCGCGCGAGTTCCTCTACGACCTCGTCGAGGCGATCACCGGCGCCCGGCTGACGGTCACCTGGTGCCGCCTGGGCGGCGTCACGAAGGATCTGCCGCCCGACATGACCGAGCGCGTGCGTGCGGCGTTCGCGCACACGCACAAGGTCATGGCGGACTGCGACAAGCTGCTGTCGAAGAACCGCATCTTCGTCGACCGCATGGCCGACGTCGGCATCATCCCGCGCGAGGACGCGATCGCCTGGGGGCTCACGGGCCCGCTGCTGCGCGCGACCGGCGTGCCGTTCGACGTCCGTAAGGCGGAGCCCTACCTCGTCTACGACCGCTTCGACTTCGAGGTCCCGACCGGTACCACGGGCGACAACTACGATCGCTTCATGGTGCGCTTCGCCGAGATCTTCCAGAGCATGAAGATCGTCGAGCAGGCGATGGCGCAGCTGCCGGACGGGCCGGTCATCGCCACCGATCCGCGCTTCGTCCTGCCGCCGAAGCAGGAGGTCTACGGCACGATCGAGGGCTTGATGAACCACTTCAAGCTCGTGATCGAGGGCCAGAAGATCCCCGCCGGCGAGGCGTTCGTCTGCACCGAGGGCGGCAACGGCGAGCTCGGGTTCTACCTCGTGAGCGACGGCAGCGGCCGGCCCTATCGCGTGCGCGTGCGGCCGCCGTGCTTCTACGCCATGGCGGCGCTCGGCGACATGCTGAAGGGCGAGATGGTCGCGGACATCATCACCACCTTCGGACAGCTGAACATGATCGGGGGCGAGTGTGACCGCTGACGCCGTCCGGCCGCCGTTCTCCGCGGCGGCGCTCGCGGAGTACCAGACGATTCTCGGACGCTATCCGACCCGTCGGGCGGCGCTCATGCCGACGCTGTGGCTCGCGCAGCGCGAGTTCGGCTGGCTCTCGGTGCCGGTGCAGGAGTACGTCGCGGAGCTGATGGAGCTGCCGCTGGCGTGGGTCAGCTCGGTCGCGTCCTTCTATACCCAGTACTGGAAGCAGCCGGTCGGGCGGCACCATCTCCAGCTCTGCCGCAACCTGCCGTGCCTGTTGCGCGGGGCGGGCGAGCTGCGCGACTGCATCCGCGAACGGCTCGGCATCGGCCACGGCGAGACCACGGCCGACGGCCGCTTCTCGCTGGAAGAGGTCGAGTGCCTCGCCTCCTGCGGCACGGCGCCGGTCGTCCAGCTGAGCAACGACGCCTACTACGAGAACCTCGACGTCCCGACGCTGCTCGAGCTCATCGAGCGGCTCCAGACGGCATGAGCGCGATGGCTCTCGACGCCGCGATCGCCGCCGCCAAGGCGCTCTTCATCATCTTCATCGTGCTCCAGGTGATGGGGATGGGCGTCTTCTTCGAGCGCAAGGTGAGCGCGATCATCCAGGATCGCATCGGCGCCAACCGCGCCGCCATCTTCGGCGTCGCCGCCTTCGGCATCGTCAACACGCTGGTCGCCGATCCGATCAAGTTCCTCCTGAAGGAGGACGTTCGCCCGGCGGGCGCCGACAGGCTCTTGCATACGTTGGCGCCCATTCTGAGCGTCATCCCGGCGCTCGCGGCGTTCGCCGTGCTGCCGTTCGGCGACGTGCTGATCCTCGAGAGTGGCCACACGATCAACCTCCAGGCCGCGGCGCTGAACGTCGGCATCCTCTACGTGCTCGCGATGGCGTCGCTCGGCGTCTACGGCGTGGTGCTCGCCGGCTGGGCGTCGAACAACCGCTGGTCGCTGCTCGGCGGCATCCGCGGCTCGGCCCAGATGATCTCGTACGAGATCGCCATGGGGCTGGCGCTGATCGGCGTCGTGCTGGTGTACGACACGCTCGATCTCCAGGAGATGGCGCGCGCGCAGGGCCACATGATCTTCGGGTGGATTCCGGCGTGGGGCGTGCTCTACCAGCCCGTCGGCTTCCTCATCTTCCTCACCGCCGGCATCGCCGAGTCGAAGCGCATCCCGTTCGACCTGCCGGAGAGCGAGTCGGAGCTGGTGAGCGGCTACTTCACCGAGTACTCGGGCGCGAAGCACCTCATGTTCATGATGGCCGACTTCGTCGAGGTGGTGCTCGTCGCAGGCCTCGTGACGACGATCTTCTTCGGCGGCTGGCAGGTGCCGTGGCTGGGACGCGAGGGCTTCGATCTGCCGGGCGGGCACTTCGTCGCGCTACCGTCGCTGGTCGTGGTGCTCCTCCAGGTGACGGCGTTCATCCTCAAGATGATCTTCTTCACCTGGCTCCAGATCGTGCTGCGCTGGACGCTGCCGCGCTTCCGCTACGACCAGCTGATGACGCTCGGCTGGAAGGGGCTGCTGCCGCTGGCGCTGGCGAACGTCATGGTCACGGCGTTCATCGTGCTGCTCGTCGAGGGTCGGACGTGAGCATCCCGCTGTTCCTGTTGCTGGCGCTGCTCACGGTCGGAGCGGCGCTGCTCGTCGTCGTCCACCGCAACCCGGTGTACAGCGCGCTCGGGCTGGTCTCGACGCTGTTCCTGCTCGCCGTCCTGTTCATCGGGCTCGACGCGCATCTCGTCGCCGTGCTGCAGATCATCGTCTACGCCGGCGCCATCGTCGTGCTCTTCCTCTTCGTGATCATGCTGCTCAATCTCCAGGTCGAGCAGCGGGTCGCGGGGACGCCCGTGCTGGCGGGGCTGGCGACGTTGGGAGGGCTCGTCCTCGGCGGCTTCGTGCTCGATGCGCTGCACCGCGCGCCCGTGCTGACGCTGCCCGCGGTCGATGCGGGGTTCGGCGGCACCGAGCCGCTCGCCCGCCGGCTCTTCACCCACTATCTGCTGCCGTTCGAGCTCACCTCGGTGCTGCTGCTGGTCGCCATCGTGGGTGCGGTCGTGATCGGCAAGCGACGGGGGGCGTGAGCATGACGCCGGAGCAGCTCCTCGGGAACGCGCCGCCGTCTTGGTACCTCGTGCTCAGCGCCGTGCTCTTCGCCATCGGCGTGGTCGGCGTGCTCGTGCGCCGCAACCTGATCGTGATCTTCATGTGCGTCGAGCTCATGCTGAACGCGGTCAACCTGAGCTTCGTCGCCTTCGCGCGGGCGCAGGGCGTGATGGACGGGCAGGTCATCGTCTTCTTCGTGATGGCGGTGGCCGCCGCCGAAGCCGCCGTCGGCCTCGCGATCATGCTCCAGCTCTTCCGGGTCCGGGAGACCATCAACGCCGACGAGGTGACGACGCTCCGATGGTGACCGCCACTCCCACCGAGCTGCTGCGCTGGATCGTCGTCCTCCCGTTCCTCGGCGCGCTGTGGAACCTGTTCCTCGGCCGTCGGCTGAAAGGGTCGGTGACGCTGGTCGGACCGGGTGTTCTCCTGGGGGCGTTCCTCGTCGGCGTGAAGGCGATCCTCGACCTGCACGCCCTGGGGCACGACGCCGCGCTACGCGACGCCGTCTTCACCTGGATTCCCGCGTCCGAGTTCACCGCCGAGGCGGCGCTGTGGCTCGATCCGCTGTCGGCCATCATGGTGATGGTCATCACCGGGATCGGCTTCCTGATCCACGTCTACTCCGTCGGGTACATGCACGACGACGCCGACGTCGCGCGCTTCTTCACGTATCTGAACCTGTTCGTCACGGCGATGCTGATCCTGGTGCTCGCCGATAACCTTCTCCTGCTGTTCGTCGGCTGGGAAGGGGTGGGGCTCTGCTCCTACCTCCTCATCGGCTTCTGGTACGACAAGGAGGAGAATGCGATCGCCGGGAAGAAGGCGTTCATCGTCAACCGCGTCGGCGACGCGGGCTTCCTCCTCGGGCTGTTCCTCCTCGTGCAGACGGTCGGGACGGTCGACATCTCGTCGCTGCCGCAGCACGTCGACGCGCTCCGCACCGCGACCATCGGCGGGGTGCCGGTGGCGCTCGCGATCGGGCTCCTCATGTTCGTCGGCGCCACCGGCAAATCGGCGCAGATCCCGCTCTACGTCTGGCTGCCCGACGCCATGGCCGGCCCGACGCCCGTCTCGGCGCTGATCCACGCCGCCACCATGGTGACCGCGGGCGTCTACCTGATCGCCCGCATGCACGTGCTCTACGCGCTGGCGCCGGCGGCGCTCGAGGTGGTGGCGATCATCGGTGCGTTCACGGCGCTGCTCGCAGCGCTGATCGCGATCACCCAGACCGACATCAAGAAGGTCCTCGCGTACTCGACGGTCAGCCAGCTCGGCTACATGTTCCTCGGGCTGGGCGTCGGGCTGCCCGGCGCCGCGCTCTTCCACGTCGTCACGCACGCCTTCTTCAAGGGCCTCCTGTTCCTGGGCGCCGGCAGCGTGATCCACGGCATGGGCGGCGAGCAGGACATGCGCAAGATGGGCGGGCTGCGCCACCACATGCCGCTCACCTGCCTCACCATGCTGGCCGGGACGCTCGCGATCTCCGGCGTGCCGCCCCTCTCGGGCTTCTTCAGCAAGGACGAGATCATCTGGGGCGCGGTCGCGGGACCGCACGCGCAGCCCTGGCTCGGCGTGATCGGATACCTCGTCGCGTTCCTCACCGCCCTCTACATGGGCCGGCTCTTCTGCATGACCTTCCTCGGGACGCTGCGCGCCGACGAGCATACGAAGCACCATCTGCACGAGTCGCCGGCGGTGATGACGCTGCCCCTCGTCGTGCTGGCGCTGCTCTCCGTGGGCGGCGGCTTCATCCCGATCCCGGCGATCGTCGAGCTGGTGACGGGCCATCCGCACGGCCACGCGCACGCGCCGCTGTGGGCCCTCGTCCTCGCGAGCGGGCTCGCGTTCGGCGGGCTGGGTCTCGCGTATGCGCTCTACGTCGTCGCACCCGACGCGCCGGTGCGGCTCGCCGCGAACCTCGGGGCGCTCTACCGCCTGTCGCTGGACAAGTTCCGCATCGACGAGCTCTACGATCGCCTCATCGTGCGGCCCCTGTTCGCGGCGGCGGGCTTCCTCGCCTCGACGATCGATCAGGGGCTGATCGACGGGGCGGTCAACGGGAGCGGATCGTTGGTCTCCGAGGCGAGCCGCCTCGTGCGGCGGCTCCAGACCGGTAACGTCCAGCACTATGCGTTCTCGTTCCTGGTCGGCGTCGTGCTGCTGCTCGGGTGGATGCTCCGCTGATGGGCCTGCTCTCGTTCGTCACCTGGAGCCCGCTGATCGGTGCCGTCCTCCTCGCGCTCCTGCCGCGCGAGCCGGTGCGGGGCGTGCGGCGCGCCGCGCTGGTGTTCTCGTTGATCCCGTTCGTCGCGTCGCTGGTCATGCTGGCGCGCTTCCAGACGGGCGTCGCCGACTTCCAGATGGTGGAGCGCCTGGCGTGGATCCCGTCGTGGGGGATCGGCTACGAGCTGGGCATCGACGGCATCAGCCTGTTCCTCGTGGTGCTGACCACGTTCCTCGTCCCCATCGTGATGCTCAACGCGTGGGGCGACGTGCACAAGCACGTGAAGGAGTACTTCGCGTTCATGCTGGTCCTCGAGACCGGCATGATCGGCGCGCTCCTCGCACTCGACCTCTTCCTCTTCTACGTCTTCTGGGAGGTCATGCTCGTCCCGATGTACTTCCTCATCGGGCTCTGGGGCGGCGAGCAGCGCGTCTACGCGACGATGAAGTTCGTGCTCTTCACGATGGCGGGCAGCCTCCTCATGCTGGTCGCGATCCTCTACGGCGCCTGGCAGGTGAAGGTCGCAACGGGCGCGTTCGGCTTCTCCTACGAGGCCTTCGCGGCGCTCCAGCTGCCGCTGCGCGAGCAGCTGCTCCTGTTCGCGGCGTTCGGGCTCGCGTTCGCCATCAAGGTGCCGCTCTTCCCGCTGCACACCTGGCTGCCCGACGCGCATACGCAGGCGCCGACCGGCGGCTCGGTGATCCTCGCCGGCGTCATGCTGAAGATGGGGACCTACGGCTTCCTGCGCTTCGCGATGCCGCTGTTCCCCGCGGCGGTTGCCGAGGCGACGCCGTGGATCGTCTGGCTCTCCGCCATCGGCATCGTCTACGGCGCGCTCGTCGCCACCGTGCAGCCCGACATGAAGCGCCTGGTCGCCTACTCGTCGGTGTCGCATCTCGGCTTCGTCATGCTGGGCATGTTCGCGCTGACGCCGACGGCGGTCGCCGGCAGCGTCTACCAGATGCTGAACCACGGCCTTTCGACGGGCGGCCTCTTCCTCATGGTCGGCATGGTGTACGAGCGCCGGCACACCCGGAAGATCGCCGACTACGGCGGGCTCTGGGCCGTCGTGCCGCGCTACGCGGCGGTGTTCCTCGTCGTCATGTTCGCGTCGGCCGGGCTGCCGGGGCTGAACGGCTTCATCGGCGAGTTCCTCGTCCTCGTCGGCACGTTCCCGGTGCACCCGTGGGCGACGGCGGTGGCGACGAGCGGCGTCATCCTCGGCGCGCTCTATCTCCTGTGGATGTATCAGCGCGTGATCTTCGGGCCCGTCACCCACGAGGAGAATCGCAAGCTGACGGACCTGTCGCCGCGCGAGGTCGTGGTGATCGCGCCGGTGATCGCGATGTGCGTCTTCATGGGCGTCTATCCGAGGCCGTTCCTCGAGCGCATGCAGCCGTCCATCGACCGGGTGATCGCGCGCGTGCAGGCGGCCTCGGCGGCGCAGGCGCCGCCGACCGTGGTGGCGGACGCCGCCGGAGAGACGCGATGACGGCCGAGCTCTCCAGCTTCGTCAGCGGCTGGCAGGCCGGCTGGCCCGCCTTCCTCGTCGGCCTGACGGCGTTCGCGGTGATGTTCGCGGACCTGGTCAGCGACGGCAAGGATCGCGACGGGCTGGTGATCGTCGGGCTGATCGGGCTCGGCATCACGGCCGCGTTCAGCGTGAGCGCCTGGTTCGGCACGGGGGACCCCGGCGGGTTCCAGAACACGCTGCGGGCCGACCGCTTCGGCCTGTTCTTCACGGTCGTCATCTGCGCCGCGGCGGCGCTGACGCTGCTCATGTCGGTCGAGTACCTGCGCGAGCACGACCTGCCGGCCGGCGACTACCATGCGCTGGTGCTGCTCTCGACCTGCGGCATGGTCTTCATGGCGCTGGCGAACGACCTCATCGTCGTCTTCATCTCGCTCGAGGTCATGTCCGTGGGCGTCTACGTGCTCTCGGGCATGCTGCGCGGCGACAAGCGGTCGATCGAAGCCGCCATGAAGTACTTCCTGCTCGGGGCGTTCGCGAGCGGGTTCCTGCTCTACGGCATCGCGTTCTTCTACGGCGCGACCGGCACGACCCAGCTCGACGGCATCGCGCAGGTGCTCGCCCGCGACGGCGTCGGCCCGATGGCGCTGCTCGGGATCGTTCTCGTCACCGTGGGCTTCGGGTTCAAGGTGGCGCTGGTGCCGTTCCAGGGCTGGACGCCGGACGTCTACGAGGGCGCACCCACCCCGGTGACGGCCTTCATGGCGGTCGGCGTGAAGGCCGCGGCCTTCGCGGCGCTCGTGCGCGTGTTCGCCACCAGCCTCGAGGCGGCGGCGGTCGACTGGACCGGCATCCTCCAGGTGCTCGCGGTCCTCACCATGAGCGTCGGCAACGTCGCCGCGATCGCCCAGCGCAGCGTGAAGCGCATGCTCGCCTACTCGAGCATCGCGCACGCGGGCTACGCGCTGGTCGGTCTGGTCGCCAACTCGGCCGAGGGCGGCTCCGCGGTGCTGTACTACCTGGCCGCGTACACCGCGATGAACGTCGGCGCGTTCGCGGTGCTGATCGCGCTGGGTCGCCGCGGTGAGCCCAACGACGACCTCGACGCGATGGCCGGGGTCGGCCTGCGCCAGCCGATTCTCGGGCTGTCGATGACGGTGTTCATGCTCGCGCTCGCGGGCTTCCCACCGACGGCCGGCTTCGCGGGCAAGTTCTACCTCTTCAGCGCCGCCATCGACGCCGGCCACGTGACGCTGGCCATCATCGGCGTCCTGAACAGCCTGGTGTCGGTGTACTACTACCTCGGCGTCATCGTGCAGATGTACATGGTCGAGGGGACGCTGGTGCCGGTCTCGCCGCGCTCGCGACCGTGGCTCCTCTGGGTCATCTTCGCCTCGGTCGTGGCGACGTTCTGGCTCGGCGTGCTGCCGTCCGGGCCGATGGACGCAGCACGCGCCGCGTTCGCGTCGCTGGGGTAGGGCCGGCGCCGCGCCGGGCGGCGCGATCCCACCCCGATCTTCGGCAACGCGCTTCGGCCTCGGGACACTAGCCGACGGACAGCCCGGCGAGGAGGCCGAGGAGCAGGCGGTTGACCGGCACCGCCACGCCGGCGCGCTCCCCGGCCCGGACGACGGCCCCGTTGAGCGCGTCGTGCTCGAGGCGCGTGCCGCGACGGCGGTCCTGGAGCATCGAGGTCGGGAAGTCTGGCATCTCGCTCGCGCTCTCGGCGAGCACGGCGTCGAGACGGCGGCGGCGGACGGCGATGCCGAGCGCGGCGGCGACGGCGTCGGTCTCCTCCATGGCACGACGCACGAGGGCGCAGGTCTCGGCGCGGGCGACGACCGGGCCGACCGGCTGATCGACGAGGGTCGTCACCGCGTTGAAGCCGGCGTTCCACGCCAGCTTCTCCCAGGCGACGACGAGGACGTCGCGCCGCAGCTGGTGGGGGATGCCGGCGCCGGCGAGCGTCTCGCCGAGACGGCGGGCGCGCGGCGAGAGGCGGCCGCCGGGCTCGCCGAACAGGATCTCGCCGCGGCCCGTGTAGCGCACGACGCCCGGTCCGGTCCGCTCGACGCCGATGCGGGTGAGGCCGACGAGGAGCGGCGGCAGGCCGAGGCGGGCGGCGAGCGACTCCTCGTTCTCGATCCCGTTCTGCAGCGAGAGGACGATCGTCTCGGGCGCGACGACCGGGGCCAGCGCCGCCGCGGCCGCCGCCGTGTCGTACGACTTCACGCAGACCAGCACCAGATCGGGCGCCGCCTCGGGGAAGGCGTCGCGCGGCGTGGCCACGGCCCGCAGGGTCGGGGCGGCGAGCGGGCCGTCGGGCCGCTCGACGCGCAGGCCGCGGCGCTGGAGCGCCTCCAGGTGCTCGCCGCGCGCCACCAGCACGGTGTCGTTGCCGGCGCGCGCGAGCAGCGCGCCGAAGTAGCTGCCGACCGCGCCGGCCCCATGGACGAGGATGCGCACGGGGCGGGCTCAGGTGCTCGGCGCCGCGGCGTCCGCCTCGCCGGATTCGGCCGAGGTGGCGGTGTGGAGATAGGGCGCCGCTTCGAAGCCGAGGAGCTTGGCGTAGAGGCGCGTCGGGAAGCCGTCGAGCGCGCCGTTGTAGTCGCGGACGGCGGCGTTGAAGCGCTGCTCTTCGGCGGCGAGCCGGCGGTTCGTGTCCGCGACGTCGCGCGCCAGGCTCTGGAAGCGGGGGTCGTCGCGCAGCGCCGGGTGGTGGGCGGCGAGGGCGACGAGACGGATCGCCGTCTCGCCGAGGCCGCTGGCCGCCTCCATGCGCTCGCTGCGGGCGCTCGCGGCGAGCATGCGTGCGCGAGCATCGGCCGCCGCCGAGAGCAGCGCCGTCTCCTTGGCCGCGTTCGCGCGCACCACGGGCAGCAGATCGCCCAGCAGCGCGCCACGTCGGTCGAGCTCGCGCTCGACGCCGGACCAGGCCCGGCTGATGCGCTCCTGCTGCGCGGCGAGGTCGTCGTACGCACAGCCCGGGGCCGTCGCGATCAGCAGCGCCACCGTCGCGCGGCGCATCAGTGCGCGCGCGCGTCCACCTGCCCGGGATATCCCGCTGTGCCCGTCGCCGGGCACGATCGTGCTCGCCATGCCGGTGTCCTCCTGGGCCGTGAACGCCGGCCCGACGCCGTCAGCGTAGCGGACGGGCGCGGGAATGGAGAGCAGGGAGGGCGCTAGGCCCCGAGGGCGTCGAGCGCGTCGATGACCCGCTCCATCTCGCCCAGGAGCGCATGGAACGATGCATGGAGATTGGGCGGGACGAGGCGTCCTCCTGCCTGGCGGTGCTCGAGCAGCATGGCCAGCACGGGCAGGGGACCGAGCCGCTCGGCGGCGGCCTCGAGCGCGTCAGCATAGCGCTGGCCGGGCGTGGCGCCCGCGAGGCGCAAGGTATGGCGGAGGACGATGAGGACGCCCTTCAGGGACTCGACCATGAGGCGCTCGAGGGCGGTGGGGGCGCCGCCGGTGGAGAGGAAGAGCGCCCGCAGCCGCAGGAGCTTGCCGCGCGCCTCCTGCTCGCACTGCCGCCGCAGGGCCTCGGGGTCGAGGGTGACGTCGGCGAGGAGGTCGGAGCCGGCCAGGACGCGGTGCTGACGCCGGATGTCGTCCAGCTCCATCGGGAAGGTGTCGCGTGCCCGGTCGAGGAATCCGGCGTCGATCACCATCGGGATGGCGAAGCGGCGACGCTGCCATCGCCCGACGACGGGGGCCATGGCCTCGAGTGCCGGGCCATCGACGCTGTCGAGCACGACGACGCTGTTCAGGTCGGATCGGCCCTCCAGCCAGTCCTCGCCCGCCGCGCTGCCGTGCAGGGCGAGGCACCCGAGCTGCGCACCCAGGGCGGCGACCAGGTCGCTCGTGAAGTCGCGGATGCTGCGCTCGACGTGCTCGTCGGGTCTGCCCATGGGAGCGGGCTGCATAGCGGGCACATTGACGCGCCGCAACCATGCGCAGGCCCCCGAAACGACGACGGGGGAGCGATGCCGGCGCACCGCTCCCCCGTCCGGATGCCGGCGGCCCGCACGAGGGCCGCGGACGGCGATCAGTAGGTCATGTTGATCGACCAGGTGCCGACGACCCAGGGGTCGTCGTTGTCGTTGTAGAACTTGTTCACGTTGCCGAAGGTGTAGACGTAGGCGCCGGCGCTGGCCGACCACGAGCCGTAGTCCTCGCCCATGAAGGCGAGCGGGACGCTGAAGATCGCGCCCGCCCGGAAGAAGCCGAAGGTCTCGTTCGAGTTGCTGAACGGGCCCTCGTAGTAGTTGTCGATGCCGATGCCGAGCTGGAGCGGCACCGCCAGCGACACCGGATAGTCCTCGCTCTCGAGGATGGTGAACGACGGGCCGGCGTTGAACTCCATGTAGTCGCCGCGCTTGTCGCCGAGGGCGGTGCCCTCGAGCTCGTGCGCCCAGAGGAAGCTCGGCGACATCGCCCACATGCCCAGCCACTCGCTGTCGTCGAGGCTGAAGGACATGTCGAACTCCTGCACCGTGGAATAGGCGCCGTTCGGATAGGTGTAGGCGATGTAGAAGGGCTTCACCTCGAGCTTGTTGAAGAAGGTGAACTTGGCGCCGAGGTAGACGTCGGACTCGTACCAGTTGGTCGGGCCGCTGACGGCGCCGGTGGCCTTCGAGTGGACCGAGTTCCAGGTGCCGATGAAGGGCGTGAAGCCCGTGAAGATCGCGTTCTCGTCTTCGTCCGCGAAGAGGTTGATGTTCACCTCACCGTAGGGCTGCCAGATGAAGCCGTTGCGCTCCTGGAGGATGCCGCGGAAGAAGTAGGCCGTGGTGAAGTCCATGCCCACGCTGAACTCGATCTTCCCGCTGTTCGGGCCCGCCGCCGCCGGCGTCGCGAACAGCGCACCCGCCAGCCCGAGCATGGCGAGTCGCCCCATCCATCGATTCGTTGTCCTCTGCATTCACTTCCCCCTTCCGTTGATCGTGCGTCTGGTTTGAACTTCGCGATGCGTCGAACGACGCCCGCGACGACACGATCGGTGCACGATTCCGATCGTCGCTCGCGGGCTCGAAACCCGCTTCGCGGAACTCGTCAGCTGGTGGCGAACGTCACGAGCTGAAACTCCTCCTCCACCTTCCCAACCCCACAGCTCAGGACGGCCGTCGGGGCACCAGCACGCGCCGTCGGAGCGACAGCACGCGCTCGCCGCGCTGGTTCAGGGCGCGCGTCTCGACGTAGACGACGCCCCGGTCCGATCGGGTGCTCGACGGCGTGACCTCGAGGACCTCCGACTCGGCGTAGATCGTGTCCCCGTGGTACGTCGGCGCCAGGTGCAGCACCTTCTCGTACTCGAGATTGGCGATCGCGTTCTCGCTGACGTCCCGCACGCTCATGCCGACCGTGAGGGAGAACACCAGGGTCCCGTTCACCAGACACCGCCCGTGCTGACTCTGACTCGCGAAGTGCTCGTCGAAGTGCAGCGGGTTGGTGTTCATCGTCATCAGGGTGAACCAGGTATCGTCGAAGTCGCGGATCGTCCGGCCGGGCCAATGCTTGATGAGCTCCCCGGGACGGAAGTCCTCCAAGTATCGACCCATGTCCGACGGGCCTTGAACCGGAAGAAGGGCAGGCGGTCAAGTGCGAGGTCCCTCGGCCAAACCCTTGACTCGCTCCCGACGGGCGGCTAGCGGCGCCCGCTCGCGACGCATCGCGCTTGACGCCGGCGCGAGGGGCCGGTACGTGCCCCCGACCTCGACGCGCGAGGGAAGGGGGTGCGAAGCCCCCGCTGCCCCGCAGCTGTGTGGGGGGACGATCCCGGTCACGACCACTGCCCGAGGGCGGGAAGGAACCGGGGGAGGACGATCCCCGAGCCAGAAGACCTGCGCGCCGAGGCCAGCGGACGCCTTCCGCGGGGAAGGAGCTGGGGATCGCGATTCGGGCGTGCATCAGGGCCGGGCTTCTCGCGCTGGCGGCCGCGACGTCGGTCGTCGCCGAGGAGCGTGCGGCGCCCGCCGGGCCTGCGGAGAGCGGAGCGGAGGCCGTCGCGGTGGAGCCGGACGGGCAGGATATGCCGGCCCAGCGCCTGCCCGAGGTCGTGGTGACGGCGCCGCCGGTGCTCCCGGATCTGCGCGAGATCGACGCCACCGGCTTCGCGACGCTGATCGACACGCGCTCGGCCCCGACCAGGGTCGAGACGCTGGCGGACGCGCTCTCCGATTCGGTCGGCGTCCAGGTGCGCCGCTTCGGCGGCCTCGGCGACTTCGCCACCGTCTCGGTGCGCGGCTTCTCGCCGCGGCAGGTGCAGGTCTACCTCGACGGCGTGCCGCTCTCGCGGGCGGAGAACGAGACCGTCGACCTGAGCGAGCTGCCGCTCGACGCCGTCGAGCGCGTCGAGGTCTACCGCGGCACGACGCCGCTGCGCTTCGCGCAGGCCGGTCCCGGGGGCGTCGTCAACGTCGTCAGCCGCCGCCCCGGCGCGTCCCCGGTGACGGCGGCCAGCGCGTCGTACGGCTCGTTCGAGACCCGCAAGGTCGACGTCACCCGCAGCGCCACGGTCGGCGACTGGGACTACCTCCTGTTCGGCCACTACATGGGCACGCTGGGCGACTTCCAGTACCGCGACGACGTCGGCACGCCCGAGAACCCCGACGACGACCGCGAGCTCACCCGCATCAACAACGACTTCAACCTCGGCAGCCTCACCGGGCGGGTCGGCTGGCGGCCGCAGGACGGGCTCCAGCTCGCGCTCACGACCGACACCTTCGGGCGCAACCGCGGCTATCCCGGCCGCGGCTTCCCGCAGGACGCCAACGCCCGGCGCCAGACCGTGCGGCACCTCTCACGCCTCGACGCCATCGTCGAGCCGAGCCCGGGCCTGCCGGTGCGCGTCGACGGCAGCGCGTTCCTCCTCTACCAGTGGCAGAAGTTCGAGGACCCGCTCGGTCCGGTGATCCAGCTGACGAGCGACGTCGAGGACACGAGCCTCGTCGGCGGCGGCCAGGTGGTGCTCGAGAGCGCGCTCGGCCGCCACCAGCTGCCGTCGCTGCTGCTCGCCGTGAGCCACGAGACCTTCGGGCAGACCGACCAGATCGGCTCGCGCGGCGCCGAGCCCGGACGCCAGCCCGACCGCACCCGGCTGCGCGGCACCGTCGGCGCCGAGGACCGCATCGTGCTCCTCGGCGAGCGCCTGTGGATCGTGCCGGGGCTGCGTTGGGAGGGCTTTCGCGACGACGCGCCGCCCGATCCCCGGCTCGCCCCCGTCCTCGACGCGAGCGGCGTCGTCACCCGCAGCGTCTGGTCGCCGCGGCTCGGCATACGCGGGGTGCCCTGGCCGGGCGTGGAGCTGCTCGGCAACGCCGGCCACTACGAGCGCGTGCCGAGCCTCCAGGAGCTGTTCGGGCTTTCCGGCACGGTGATCGGCAACCCCGATCTGGTGCCCGAGAAGACGCTCAACTGGGACCTCGGCTTCCGCCTCGCCCGCGAGACGCTCGGGCCCGGTCTGACGGCGGCGTCGTTCGAGTACGCCTACTTCGACAACCGCATCGACGACGTCATCGTCGTCGTGCCGACCAGCGTCAGCGTGTTCACGAGCCGCAACGTCGCCGCCGCGCGTGTGCGCGGCCACGAGGTGTCCGCGGCCGTCCGCCTTTGGGATCGCGTCGGCCTCACGGCGAACTACACGCACCAGGACGCGGTCGACGAGAGCGGCACCTTCAACGACGGCAACAAGCTGCCGGGACGGCCGGCGCACGAGGCCTACGCGCGCGCGGAGCTGGCCTGGTCGCCGGCGCGTCCGCTGCCGCTCGGTGCCTGGGCGGCGCGGGTCTGGCCGGGCCGGCTCTGGCTCGACGCCAACCTGATTGCCGACAACTGGCTCGACACCGCCAACACCCAGCTCGTGGCCCAGCGCGACATCTACGGCGTCGGGTTCGAGCTCGAGCCGTTCGCGCCGCTGCGCATCGGCTTCGAGGTCCTGAACTTCACCAACGACCAGACCCGCGATGCGCTCGACTTCCCGCTGCCGGGGCGGTCGTTCTACGGCACGGTTTCCTGGGGATTCTAGCGTCGGGACGCCCCGGCGCGGGGGCCATGTCGTGTGAAAAGCTCGTGAGCCGTCGGCGGGGCGACAACGCAGCCATTGCGACGGCGCGGCGCGCTCGGGTATCCCCGCTCGCGATGTCGACCCTCGATGCCGTCTCCCGCCTCGCCCTCACGCGTCCCGTCTCGCGTCGCGGCTTCCTGCGCGCCTCCGCCGCCGCCTCGGCGCTCGCGGGCCTCGGCTGGCTGCCCGGCCCGCGCGCCTTCGCCGGCACCGGCTCGTTGTTCGCGCTCGGGGTCGCGTCCGGCGACCCGGCGATGCGCTCCGTCGTCCTGTGGACGCGGCTCGGGCGCGACCCGCTCGCCGAGAACGGCGGCATGACCGCCGCCCGCGTCCCGGTGCGCTGGGAGGTCGCGCTCGACGAGAGCTTCACGCGCGTCGTGCGCAAGGGGAAGGTGCTCGCGACCGCGGCCGGCGGCTACGCGGTACACGCCATCCCGGCCGGCCTGCGGCCCGACACGTGGTATTTCTACCGCTTCATCGCCGAGGGCGAGACGAGCCGCGTGGGCCGCACCCGCACCATGCCGGCGCGCAACGCCGCCCCGGGGCAGCTGCGCTTCGCGCTCGTGTCCTGCCAGGACTACCAGAACGGCTACTTCGCCGCGTATCGCGACATCGCCGAGCAGGACCTCGACCTGGTCGTCCACGTCGGCGACTACATCTACGAGTACGGCGCGAATGCGACCGCGGTGCGCCAGCACGTCGGCGGCGAGACGCAGACCCTGGCCGACTATCGGCAGCGCCACGCGCTCTACAAGCTCGATCCCCAGCTCCAGGAGGCGCACGCGCGCTTTCCCTTCCTGGTCACGTGGGACGACCACGAGGTGCAGAACAACTACGCCGGCCCGTTCTCCGAGACGGGGATCGAGGCGAAGGCGTGGGCCGCGCGGCGCGCGGCGGCGTACCGCGCCTACTGGGAGCACATGCCGCTGCGGCCGTCGGCGCGCCCGAAGAAGAACGGCATGACGCTGTACCGCCAGCTCGACTTCGGTCCGCTGGCGCGCATCTTCATGCTCGACGGCCGCCAGTACCGCACCGATCAGCCCTGCGACGCGCCGTCGCTCGACATCGCGCCGACCTGCCCGGGCGACTCCTCGCCGGACGGCACCTTCCTCGGGGCCCGTCAGGAGAAGTTCCTCCTGCGCGGCCTCGAGCGGTCGCGCGCCACGTGGAACGTCCTCGCGCAGCAGGTGATGATGATGCGCGGCGATCTCGCCGACGCCTTCGGGTCGTCGGTGCCGGTCTTCAACATGGACGCCTGGGACGGCTACCAGGCCCAGCGCCAGCGCCTCCTCGACTTCCTGGCGCGGGGCAAGGCCGCGAACCCGATCGTCCTCACCGGCGACATCCACTCCGCCTGGGCGGCCGATCTGAAGCAGGACTTCCTCGACCCCGCGTCGCCGGCGGTGGCAGCGGAGTTCGTCACCTCCTCGATCACCTCCGACTTCCCCGCGGTGTTCGTCGATCTCATCGAGGCGAACCTCGGCCCGAACAGCAAGAACCCCCACATCTACTACTTCGACGGCCGCAAGCACGGGTACGTCCGCTGCACCGTGACGCCGGGCCTGTGGCGCTCGGACTACCGCACCGTCGAGTCGATCCTCGATCCGAACGCGGCCGCGCAGACCGCCGCGTCGTGGGTCGTCGAGGCGGGGGTGCCGGGGACGAAGCCGGCCTGAGCGGGGCCGAGCCGAGGAGACGCCGGCCGGCGGCCGGCGTCGATCACGGATACGAGGTCCGCTGCCCCGTCACCGTGTCGTAGAGCGTCTGCATGATCTTGCCGTCGCCGCAGATGTGGCACTGGTAGCCGACGGGCGAGACGGCCTCGGGCGGGCACTGCGCCGGCCGGGTCGGACCGCACTGCGCCGGCGTGGGCGGGAAGTCGATGCCGTCGTTGCTGGTGCAGCCGGCGCTGCCGGCGAGGACCGGCGGCACGGTGGCGCCCGAGCACGCCGCGCTGCCGCTGCCGAGCGTGCAGCACTGCCCCTTCGCCAGGTTGCAGCAGGCGAAGCCCGCGCAATCGAGGCTGCTGCTGCACGGCGCGCCGTCGGCGATGGTCGTCGTCGTGCTGCCGCTCGTGGTGGTCGTGGTGGTGACGCCGCCGCCGATCGTCGTCGTCGGCGTGCCGCCGAACGTGCCCGCCCCGCAGCAGGTCTCGAGCGGGTTCTTGCGGCAGCACTTCTTGATCTGCCGCGTGCAGGCGCGGCCCGCGATCCTGCGGCAGCGCTTCTCTTTCCCCGGCCTGCACTCGAGGACACGCGTGCTGGTGGCGATGCAGCGCTCCTTCGCCTCGGGGCAGGTCTCCCGCTTCACCTTGCATTGCGGCTTCGCGAGCGCGACGGCCGGGACGGCGAAGGCGAGGAGCAGCAGGGCGGGGACGAGACGGTGCATGGGGCGCGAAGCTATCATGCCTCGCGTTCGTGCCTAGACGATCCAGCTCGTCGCCCGCCCCGCGGGAGCCGGACAGTCAGCCGGGGCATCCGCCGTGCCCTCCGCGCCGCCGTCACCTCGGCTTCTTCGTCACCACCTGCCGGAAGCAGCGATCACCGATCGTGATCCGCACCTCCGACGCGGCCGCCGGCTGGTCCGCCGCCGCGGCGGTGAACCAGCGCTTGGCCTTGGCGACCAGCTTGAAGCGGCCGGGGGTCTTCTTGCCGCCGGCGACGAGCGTCACCTGCTGGAGCCCGGGCGTCTTCACCTTGTAGGACCATTGCGTGCCCTTGCGACCCTTGGGCGGCAGGGCGCCGACGGCGGCGACGGCGATCGGATCGGTGTCGGCGTCGAGGAAGCGGACGCCGACCGGCGCGTCGGTGTAGGCGTCGAGCGGGAGCGACACCTTGAGGCTCAGGAGGCCGGCCTCTTTCGCCGTCGAGACCTTCACCACCGCCTTGGGGTCGCCCGCCGCCGGGCAGCAGGTGCAGTCGGGCGTGCAGGCGCCCGGGCACGCCGCGTCGTCGGCACCGTCGCAGGCCTCGGCGCTCTCGCGCGTGCCGTTGCCGCAGAACCTGACGTCGCAGAGATCGCCGACGCCGTCGCCGTCGGAGTCGGTCTGATCGGCCGGGCCGGTGTCGGGACAGTTGTCGAGGTGGTCGGGGACGCCGTCGCCGTCGCTGTCCGGGCTCGCGGGGACGATGCCGCTCTGCAGGCAGTGGCTGTCCGGTGGGCAGTCGGCGTCGCTGGCGCAGACGCCCGTCTCGCGCATGCAGGCGCTGCCGGCGTGGCAGAACGTCGTCGGCGGGCAGTCGGCGTCGTCGGAGCAGACGCCGGCGACGGGCTCGGCGCAGCGGCCGGACGACACGTAGACGGTCGCGCTGCTCGTGCCGCCGGTGGCGCCGCCGGCGAACGGATCGACGCCGTCGTGCACCGTGCCGATGACCGTGGTGCGCCCGCTGTCGAGGTCGAAGACCTGGATCACCAGGTCGAGCGTGTCGCCGTCGCCGTTGAGGTCGCTCGGCCCCTGGTCGGCCTCGAGCGTGAGGAACTTCACGGAGCGCGGCAGCACGCGATAGGGCTGGCGCGGGTCGCACTCGGCGAGCGTGCACGGCACCACGGCCTGACCGGTCTCGTGCAGCGTGCCCGCCTGCATGTCCCACACGACGAGGACGTCGTCGGCGGTGTCGCCGTCGCCGTTGCGGTCGGTGCCGCCGGCGGATTCGGGCGAGCGGAACGCGAGCAGCGTCTCACCGCACACGAACTCCGCAGCACCGAGCTGCGTGTCGAGGAGGGTACCCGCTCCGGCGGTGTCCCAGATCTGGAGGATGCGGTCCTCCTGGTCGCCGTCGCCGTTGCGGTCGGCGCCCTGCGCCCACTCGGGGGTGATGAACGGGACGAGCGTGCCGCAGACGGCGAGGTCGTCGGCCGCCTCGCCGACGTTGGTCCAGGCGCCCGCGCCGAGTGCACGGACGTGGACGACCGTGTCGTTCGCGTCGCCGTCGCCGTTCAGCACCGTACCGCCCTGGCCGGCTTCGTCGGCGAGCGCGGCCAGGTGCGACGCCGAGAGCGCGACCCGCGTGGCCGCGAGGCCGAGGTTCACGACCGGCCCGGCGCCCGGCCAGAGCTGCACCACCGCGTCGTCGGTGTCGGCGTCGGCGGCCGGGTTCAGCGAGCCGCCGGGGCAATCGGGGGTGCCGGCGGCCGATTCGGGGCGGAGGAACGCGGCTCGGCCGTCGGCGACGGCCACCTGGTCGGCGGGGCAGAGCGTCGTCGACGTCTGCGCCGCGGCGTCGAAGACCGCGAGGACCGTGTCGTCGAGCGCGCCGTCGGCGAAGAGCTCGAGCCCGAGGTCGGACGTGGTGCTGCGCACGAAGGCGTCGACGTGCCCCAGCGTATCGCCGGCGACGAGGTCGCCGGCGCCGCTGCGGAAGGCCACCGTGCCGCCGTCGTACGAGAGGCGCGGCGCGAACGCGTGGCCGCCGGTGCCGGAGACGCCGCCCGGGGCGGCGCTGACGCGCTCGGTGGTGCCGGTGAGGCGGTCGTAGACGAACGCGTCCTGGAAGCCGTTGGCGTCGCCGGGGACCGCGGCCGCGGCGTCGGGGGCGTCGAAGCCGACGAAGCGTCCGTCGCCCGAGATCGACGCCGTCGCGCCGAAGCCGCCGTACGCCGGCACGCCCGAGGGCAGCAGGCGACGGCCGGTCGCGGCGCTGACGAGCTCGGTGACGCCCCTCGCCCGGTCGCGGGCGTAGAGGTCGATCGCAAAGTTCGAGTCGCTCGGTACGAGCGCGGCCTCGCTGCCGAAGACGACGATGCGCCCGTCGGCCGAGATTGCGAGCGAGCCTAGGAACCCGGAGAACCCGAAGCCCTCCTCACCGCGGGTGGTGACGCTGACGCGCTCCGTGCGCTGCGCGACGCGGTCGCGCACGAAGACGTCCCGCCACCAGCCGCTGTCGCCGGGGACGATGGCCGCATCGTCGGAGGCGAAGACCACGTAGCGGCCGTCGGCCGACATCGCGCCGAAGAACGTGCCCTCGGTCTCGCTGCCGTCGTCGCGCACGTTCACGCGCTCGGTGGTGCCGGCGAGCCGGTCGCGCACGAACAGGTCGTAGGCGTCGTTGGTGTCGTTCGGGACGAGATCGGGATAGTCCGCGTAGAAGAGCACGAAGCGGCCGTCGTCGGAGATGTCGATCACGTCGCAGCTGACGAGGAACGGGTCGCCGCCGGTGCCTTCGGTGCCGGCGGAGCTCAGGCTGACGCGCTCGGTGGTGCCGAGCAGGCGATCGCGCACGAAGACGTCGCCGTCGCCGTTGCCGTCGCCGGGGACGACCGAGAAGTCCATGGTGCCGAAGGCCACGTAGCGGCCGTCGCCGGAGATGGCCGCTCCCAGCACGCTCGAGAAGAGCAGCTGCGTGCCGGCGGCCGTCAGGCTCACCCGCTCGGTGACGCCCGTCACGCGGTCGTGCACGAAGGCGTCGGCGATGCCGTTGGTGTCGTCCGGGACGAGGTTCGAGGCGGCGCTCTGGAACAGCACGAAGCGTCCGTCCGTGGACAGGTCGAGGTACGGCCCGGTGTCGTAGGGGAAGACGTCCTGGTTCGCCTCGACGCCGCCCGGACCGACGCTCGCGCGCGTGGTGACGTTGGGGGCGGGGCCGCGCTCCGGGCGACGGTAGAACACGCGCCCGTTCGAGATCGCGAGTGCGCGGCCGTTCACACGCAGCCCGGCGTCGGCGACGTGCGGCGGCACCAGCGTCGCCGTGCGCTCGCCGCCGCCGAGCGCGAAGACGCGCAGGATGGCATCGCGGCGGTCGTCGTCGCCGCTCTGGTCGCAGTAGCCGCCGGCCGCCTCCGACTCGAGGAACGCCACCAGATCGCCCTCGGTCTCGACGGCGGGATAGGTGAACGGCGGATCGCTGATGCGCACGACCGCACGGCCCTCGGCGTCGGCGGCGACGCCGGTGCAGCCGGCGGGCGCGCCCATCGCCTGGGTGCGACCGGTGGTGCGGTCGCGCAGCGTCACCACCGAGTCGACGCTGTCGCCGTCGCCGGACTCGTCGCTCAGCCGCGTCGACTCTTCGATCGTGAAGGCGAACACCGCCGCGCTGCCGGCGCTCAGGCTCTCGAGCGGGATCGCCGTGGTCGCCTCGAGGGCGTAGCTGACGCAGGGGTTGCCCGGCCCCGGGCAGTCCGGCCCGGCGGCGCACGGGCCGTGCGGCGCCAGCTGGCAGATGCCGGCCCCGATGCAGCGGTCGCCCGGCGTCGGGCAGTCTCCCGGTCCGGCACAGCCGGCGTGCGGCGGCAGCAGGCACGAGCCCGACGCCTGGCGGCGGATGGGCAGCGGGCCGCCGTACGCGGCGGCCGGACGGAAGTCCTCGAACAGGGCTCCGCAGCGGCCGCCCGCGCATTCGGCGTCGACCGCGCAGGGTGCGTCCGGGGTCGCACCGCCGACGCAGGTGGTGGGGCAGGTGCCGCCGGGGCAGTCGCGATCGATGCTGCACGCGGCGCCGGCGCTGGGGCCGCCGGCGCAGCGTCCGGCGCGCCGGGCGAAGCGCAGGATGGTGTACGACGCGTCGGCCGATCCGAAGAGGGTCACGACGTCGGGGTCGGCGATCGACGGATCGGACTGCGGCTCGAAGATGGGCGGCAGACGCGCGCCCTCGGGCGTGTACGAGGCGAGGAAGGCGGCGTCCGGGACCGGGAAGGGCAGCGGCGACTTGATCGTGGCGCGGACGAGGCGCGGGACCGGCACGTCGTTCTGGCGGATGAGGACGCCGGACCAGTGGACGGGCAGCAGGAGGTTGCCCGCGGCGTCGACGGCGAGCTGCGCCTCGGTGGCGAGCGCGGTGCAGGGCGGGGCGTCGACGAAGCACGTCGCCTGGAAGTCGTTCGGCCGCGGCAACGCCGTGAAGCCGGGGAAGACGGCGGCGGGCGTCGACCCGCACGAGCCGTCGACGGCGAAGAAGGCGTCGATGCAGGCGAGGAGCCCGGGCCGATTCGCGCAGGTGGTGGTGGCGAGCTCGCACGGTAGCGGGCTCGACGTCGGCGTGACGGCGATCGTCGCCGGGCCGGTGGCGGTGCGGTCGTCGAAGGCGGGGGCGAAGAGCGCGTCGGTGTCGGGGAAGCGGAAGCTCAGGCGGCGCTCGCCGTTGCGCTCGACGACGGCGAGGTTCGTCCGTGGCGCCAGACCGCCGGCCTGCACGCACGCGACGCGACCCGCCCCGACCGTGGCCTCGCACGCCGTCCGCTTCGCCTGGATGCCGGGGGCGGCGCAGTCGAGCGTGGTCACGAAGGCGACGTGGCGTGCGCCGCCCGCGGGCGGCTCGAACACGACGGTGACGATGTGCGCGGACGGGTCGGCGTCGAAGCCGGGGGACGCGCCGCCGCAGCGGGCCGGGCTGACGCCGATCTCGACGAAGTCGCCCGGCGCGGCGAACGGACGGTTGAGGTCGCCGAGCGTGCCGCGGAACGTCTTGCTCGCGCTCGGGATGAGATTGCAGGCGGCGTGTGCCCCGTGGGCCGCGGCGAGCAGCACGACGAGGAGCACGAGGCGAGGCGAGCGTGGCATCAGCGACCGGCCGCGCCGAGCTGCGGCGACGCGGGCAGCACCATAGGGACGCGTCTTGCCTGGGGTCAATCAAAATTCACTCCGGGCTCGGGCGGGGGTCGGGACGGCGCCGTTCGGGGTGCGCCGGTGGGCAACGTCGGGGCGTCGCCGCCGGCGATTTGAAGTGGGGATCGTGACGGGCGTAGACCTCGCCGGCGACGCCGAGCGCCATGCTGAGAGAAACCGAGTTCCTCGAGCAGCTCCGCCGGCTCCTCGGCACCCGGGTCCGCGGCCTGTCCGAGGAGGCGAAGCGGGAGGTCGTGGCGCGCCTCGCGCTCGAGCTGGCCGACGGCGGGGCACAGGCGCCGGCCTGCCACGTCGTTCCGTTCGTGACCGGCCGCCGGCCGCGCGACGAGGCGACGCACCCCGGGCTGGGCTCGAGCGCCAACGCCGGCCTCCTCACGTCCGACGGCGGGGCCGACAACGTCGTCCACGTCCTCTGGCGTCTCGACGAGCAGGTGACCCGGGCGCCGGACGGCGTCGGGATCGACCTGACGCTCGCCTTCACCGGCCCCGGCACGAGCGGGATGCCGCTGCCGGGCTGGGAGCATCGTCCGCTCGATCCCCTCGTCTTCGCCGCGGACGGCCACTCCCTGCGCCCGCTGCCGCTGGCGGAGGCCGCCGGCGCGACGCTCGTGGTCGCGATCCCGCCGGCCGAGGCGCTCCTGCCGGGCACGGGCTGGGCGTGGGACGACGTCGACCCCGTCGTCCGCGCCACCGCGACCGACGGCGCCGATCCGTTCACCTTCGGCCATCGCTTCCTCCAGGAGCTGCGCGTGACGATCCGGCTGACGCGCGCCGGCGTGCCGTTCGCGGCCTGCGAGGCCGTCGTCGACGTGTGCGACGCCCGCCGGCTCGGATCCCTCTATCGCCGCGTGCTCGAGCGCGTCGTCGGGCCGGACGTGGAGGCGCAGCGACGTGCCGCGCAGCGCGCGACGCTCGAGGTCGCGCACCATCCCTGGTTTCCCGTCCTCGCCATCGCCTCGGACCGGGCCGACCTCCATACGCGCGCGCTGGTCGGCGACCTCGTGCACGGCCGGCGCAACCTGACGGATCCGCGCTGGCTGCTGCGCGTCGGTCTATACCTCGAGATCCTCACCGTGCTCGGCATCGTCGAGGCCGTGCGCGACGACGTCGGCGATCTGCTGACGCCCGCCGAGCGGCGTGCGTGGGAGACGAGCCCGGTGCTCGCGCCGCTGCGCGCGGCGGTCGACGCGCAGGCCTGGCGCGCGGTGTGGGCGCGCCGCAAGATCGCGCTGGCGGCGGCCGCGGATACGCGCGGCGGCGTCTCGCTGCGCAATCTCATGGTGAAGCGGGCGACCACGCTCGCCTTCCTGCACGCCCACCACGAGGACCTGAAGCGCGCGATCGAGCTCGCGGGACCGAACGAGCACAACGCACAGGAAACCTGGCACCGCGTCTACCGCGACGCCGAGCGCGCCGTCCTGCGCAAGACCGAGACCGCCTTTCCCGAGCTGCGCCTGCTGAACGGCAAGGTGCGCGACTTCCTCCTCTGGCACCGCCAGGGCCGGCTCGACGCGCTCGGCCTGCGCAGCGTGCCTGGCGAGGGCGGCGGGGCGCTCGGCGACCAGGACGGGCTCTACGCCTCGGCCTGCACCCAGTATCGCGCCTCGATGAACGCCGTGGCTGCGTGGGCGAAGCGGCGCGGGCTCATGGACTACACCGGCGCCGAATGCGTGCCCGCCGACGTGAGCCTGCTCCTCGCCTTGATGGACGCCGCGCCCGCGCGCCAGCGCCGTCTCCAGCGCCGCGACGGCTACGGCGAGGCGCTCGACGTCGGCGCGGATGCGCCGCCCGAGTTCCAGGTGTCGCACCGCCAGATCGCCGCGCTGCTCGCCACCTCGCCCATCTTCGCGCCGCTCACCGACGCGGAGCGGGACGCGCTCGCGACGCGCGTGCGTCCCATCGCCCTCGGGCCGGTGGAGCGGATCATCGTGCAGGGGCGGCCGGGCTCGTCGCTCTTCGTGCTCGCCGACGGCAGCCTCGAGGTCCTGCGCCGCCAGCCCGACGGCGTCGACCTGCCGGTGGGCACGCTCGCGCGCGGTGCGGTCTTCGGTGAGATGTCCCTGCTGACGGGCGAGCCGCGCGGCAGCACGGTACGCTCCGTCGACGAGGCGATCGTCTACGAGATCGGCACGGACGCGTTCCGCGCCGTCGTCGCGGCGCGGCCCGGCATCGTCGACGACCTCGCCGCGCTCATGGCGGCGCGCGAGCGCGCCAGCGAACGGCAGGCGGAGCGGCGCGCGGCCGGGCGCAAAGTCGCGCACCTCTCGCGGCGCATCCGCGGCTTCCTCCTCGGGCGCCGCGCCGGCGCGGCCCCCGAGGGCTGAGGCGGCCGGCGCAGCCGCGCCCCCGCCCCCCCCCCAGCGCGTCGCGGCTGGTCCGTCAGTCGAGCTCGAGCCCGCCGAGGTCGCCGCGCTCGCGCCAGTCCCGCAGGACGCGGAAGAACGCCGGCGACCCGCCGCCGTAGAAGCCGTTGCGCGCGCCGCGCTCGGCCGGCCGGCCTTCGTTGTTGTAGTAGCCGGGCGTGCAGCTCTCGAGGAACTGGAGGTTCATCTGCGCCAGCGCGACGATGGTCTGCACCCAGTCGTCCTCGGCCTGCTGGCTCGCCTCGATGCGCGTCGCGCCGCGGTCGCGGGCGGCCGCCAGGATATGGGCGAGGTGTTTCGCCTGCTCGTCCAGCACGTGGGGGATGTTCACGGAGAACCCGGACTGCACGAGGCTCACGATGAAGCAGTTCGGGAAGCCGCGGGTGTGGAAGCCGTGGAAGGTCGCCGCCCCGTCGCGCCATTTCTCGGTGAGCGGGAGGCCGTCGCGTCCATGCACCTCGTAGCCGGCGCGGCGCGCGTAGTCGGTCCCCACCTCGAAGCCGGTGGCGTAGACGAGGCCGTCGAGCGCGTACTCCCGTCCCGCCACGACGACGCCGGCCGGCGTGATGCGCTCGACGCCCTTGCCGGCGGTGTCGACGAGCGTGACGTTCGGGCGGTTGAACGTCTGCAGGTACTCGTCGTGGAAGCAGGGCCGTTTGCAGAACTGGCGGTACCAGGGCTTCAGCGCCGCGGCCGTCGCGGGGTCTGCGACGAGCGCGTCCACGCGGGCGCGGATCTGCTCCATCTTCTCGAAGTCGGCGAGCTCCAGGTTCTCGGCGATGCTGCGCGTACCGGCGCCCGCGTCGCTGCGGAGCTGCGCCAGCAGGTTGCCGATGATGTCGGTCCAGCCGTCGTTGACGAGGTCCTCGGCTTCGGGGATGCCCGACACCAGGTTGTTGAAGTTCTCCATGCGCCGGCGTTGCCACCCCGGCCCGAGGCCCGCCGCCCAGGCCGGATCGGTGGGGCGGTTGCCGCGCACGTCGATCGACGACGGCGTGCGCTGGAAGACGTAGAGATGCTTCGCCGCCGCGCCGAGGTGTGGGACGCACTGCACCGCGGTGGCGCCGGTGCCGATCACGCCGACGACCTGGTCGCGCAGGCGGTCGAGCCCGCCGTCGCTCGTGCCGCCGGTATAGGCGTAGTCCCAGCGGCTGGTGTGGAAGGCGTGCCCGGCGAACGTCTCGATGCCGGGGATGCCGGGCAGCTTCGGGCGGTGCAGCGGCCCGTTCGCCATGACCACGAAGCGTGCCCGCAGGCGGTCGCCGCGGCTGGTCTCGACGTGCCAGCGCCGCGCCGCCTCGTCCCAGCGCAGCGCGGTCACCTCGGTCTGGAGCAGGGCCCGCTCGTAGAGGCCGTAGTGCCGCGCGATCGAGCGGCCGTGCTCCAGGATCTCCGGCGCGCGCGCGTACTTCTCCCTCGGGACGTAGCCGACCTCCTCGAGCAGCGGCAGGTAGACGTACGACTCGACGTCGCAGGCGGCGCCCGGGTAGCGGTTCCAGTACCAGGTGCCGCCGACGTCGCCGCCCTTCTCGACGAGCCGGAGGTCGTCGAGGCCCGCCTCGCGCAGCCGCGCGGCGACGAGGAGCCCGCCGAAGCCGCCGCCGACCACGAGGACGTGGACGTCGTCGTGGAGCGGCGCGCGCGCGATGGGGGCGCAGTACGGGTCGTCGAGGTAGTGGGCGAAGGCGTTCGCCATCTCGACGTACTGGTCGTTGCCGTCGGGGCGCAGGCGCTTGTCGCGCTCGGCGCGGTAGCGGGTACGGAGGCCGTCGGCGTCGAAGGTCGGCATGGGGACGGGGGGACCCTAGGGCGCGGGCGCGCGCGAGTCGAGCCGGCGGCATGAAGACCCGGCCGGCACGCGAGGTCGCGGCGGCGTTCGCGCTCGCGCTGGTCGCGTACCTGGCGTGCTGGCTCGTCGTCCGACCCGTGCCGACGGGCGACGAGGTGCACTATCTCGTCGTCGCCTGGAGCCTGGCGCACGACGGCGACCTCGACCTCGCCGACGACTACGGCGTCTCCGACATCGGCACCCTCGACGCGTCGCTCGCGGGCGTCGAGCCCGGGACCCACGCGCATCGCTTCCGCCCCGGCGGGCCGCTGCTGTCGACCCACGGCCACGGCCTGCCGCTGCTGCTGGCGCCGGTGCTGTGGGCCGGCGGCGGGCTCGCGGGCGTGCGCCTGCTGCTCGTGGTGCTCGCCGCCTGGCTGGCGGCCGAGATCGCGGCGATCCTGCGTCTCGTCCTGGCGGCGCACGCGAGGCTGCGCGCGATCGCCTGGGCCGCGACCTTCCTGACGCTGCCCATGATCGTCTACGCGAACCAGGTCTATCCGGAGCTGCCCGGCGCCCTGGCGATGGCGATCGCCCTGCGGCGCCTGCTCGCGCCGGCGCCGCGCCCCGGTGCGCTCGCCGTCGCGGCGGTCGCGGTGGCGGTGCTGCCCTGGCTGCACGTGCGCTACACCGGCCCGGCGGCGGTCCTCGGGCTCGCGCTCCTCGTGTGCGCGTGGCGGTCGCAGGGCGCCCGTACGGCGGCGGCGGTCGGCGCGATCCCCGGCGCGTCGATGCTGGCGCTGCTCGCGACGTTCCGGATGCTCTACGGCAGCGCGTCGCCCGCCGCGCCGTTCGCGGCGGTGTACGGGGCGTCGTTCGCGCCCGCGCTGGAGCACTTCCGGCAGAACGTCACCGCGTCCGTGCTCGGGCCCGGCACCGGCTGGCTTCCCGTGTCGCCCGCGCTGTGGATCGGGCTCCTCGGCTTCGTGATGCTGCTGCGCCGGGGCGAGGTCGCCGCGTGGTGGGCGTGCGCGGCGCTCGCGCTCTATGCGCTCCCGCTGAGCGCCAGCGAGCACATCGCGCCGGGGTGGAGCTATCCGGGCCGGCTCCTGCTCGTGGCGGTGCCCTTCCTCGCGATGCCGCTGGGCGCCGCGCTGCGCCTCCGCCCCGGGCTGCGCTTTGTCCTGGCGCCGCTCGCGCTCCTGTCGGCGGCGATGGTCGTCGCCGCCCTGCGCGAGCCGGAGGCGCTCTATCCGGCGAGCCCGACGCGCTCCGCGCTGCCCGTGGCGCGCGCGCTCGGCGACCTCTGGCCGGGCTTCGTGCGGGCGCCGCGCGGCTTCGCCGTCGCCGCCGCCGATCTGCCCCGCACGACCGGGCGCCTCGCGCCGCAGGCCGACGGCACCGCGGTGGCGCGCGCCGCGGCCGGCGAGGACGCCGCCGGCTGGCTCGCGTTCGGTCCCTACCTCCCGCTGCACGAGGGGCGCTATCGTGCGAGGTTCGATCTCGCCGGCGGCGCGGGTCTGCCGGACGACGCCGTCGTGGCGACGGTCGACGTCGCCAGCGACCAGGGGCACGTCGTGCATGCGGCGGCCGAGGTGCGGGCCGGCGCGCTCGGGGCGGGGCGGCCGATCGCGGTCGAGTTCACGCTGCCGGACGTCGCGCTGGTCGAGACCCGGGTGTTCTTCGCCGGGGCGGGTGAAGTGCGGCTGTCGGCGGTGCACGTCGACGCGCTGGAGCAGCACGCGAGCGGCGACGGGTCGGGGCTCGAGCTCGCGTGGATCGGCGGCACCCTCGGGCTCGGCGTCGTGCTCGGACGGCGGCGCGATCGGCGGGGGTCGCGCCGCCGTCCACGCCGGCGCGGACCCCTCATGCCGGGGCGGGGCGGCGCTACGGCTTCGCCAGCTTCACCGCGACCTTCTGCTTCTTCGTCCGCAGGCCCGGGCCCGACACCTCGAGCGTCAGCTTCGTCGACTTCGCCAGCAGCAGCGGCAACGCCGCGGTTCCGTCCGTCGCGGTGATGGTGCTGGCGTCGAAGCCCTTGCCGGTCGCGCGCACGCGGGCGCCCTGGACCGGCAGGCCGAAGACGTCCTGCACGGCGAGCGTCAGCGCGTCGCCGCGGCGCAGCTTCACGCGCTTCTTCGTGCCGGTGATCTCGATCGGCACGCCGTCCTTCGCCTTCAGCTTGCGCCGGGCGAAGGTGCCCGTCGGCTTCGCCAGGCCGTCGTCGAAGGTGAGCGTGCCGGTCCTGCCCGGCTTGGCGCGCAGCGTGATCGTCTTCGCGCCGACGGCGCCGCCGCTCGTCGAGGTCATGACGATCGTCGCCGGGCCTGCGCCCGTGCCGGTGACGTCGGTGGTGTAGCTGCCCGGCGACAGCAGCCACTGCGACGGCTCGCCGGCGGAGTACGCGGCGCCCTCGGCGTCGTTCACGTAGACGCCGGCCGCGTCGAAGCCGACGCCGGCGCCCTGCGCGTCCCGCACGAGCAGGGTGATCGGGGAGTGCACGTCGACGCCGACGCCGTGCATGGCGGGCAGGCAGCTGCCGGAGTAGGGGCCCGTCGGCGACACCGTCGGGTACGGGTAGCCGAAGAACGCGCTCGCGTCGCTGGTGACGAGGCTCGTCGCCGCGACCGGACGGCCGCGCACCGGCAGCGTGGGGTTCTCGTTGCGCGTGACGGCGAGCGGACGCGTCGTCTCCCACTGTGCGAGCGGCACGAGGTTCGATCCCCAGTACACCTCGTGGCTGCCGGTGCCGAGCGGTGCGACCTCGATGGGCAGCACGGCGCCGGCGGGCGCGTCGGGCGTCGTGCCCGCGAGGTAGTCGCCCATGCGCCGGCCGTCGCCGCGGGCGAAGAACACGACCGCGGCCTGGCTGCCGTCCTGCGTGGTGATCGGCGCCCAGTCGACGTTCTGGAGGTCGGCCAGGCCCTGCTCGCGCTTGCTCTCGAGCCAGCGCACGAGCGACTGGACGACCTTCGCCGGTGTGCCGCGGCCGGTGACGCCCTGGGTGGACGTGCGCTGCGACGCGGGCAGCTCCTCGGTCTGGCGCTGGTCGAGCGCGAGGCCCAGCGTCGGTCCGGGCGGCGAGCCGATCGCAGGGCTGCCGAGCGTCACGAACGCGCTGCCGTCGCCGAGGAGCGCGTCGGCGTCGTCGATGGCCTCGGCCAGGACGAGCAGCTGCGTCGAGGCCGGCTGCGTGCGGTCGGTACCGAGCCAGAGGCCGTAGACGATCTCGCCGCTGCCGTCGGTCGGAGCGACGCGCACGACGTCGAGCACGGCGCTGTCGCCGGGCGGGAAGACGCGCCCGCCGGCGGCGTCGCAGACGAGCAGCCTCGGCGTCTGGTCGCGCTGCGGCCCGACGTAGCGCGGCACCTTGAAGCGCACGCGCTGGCCGACGATCGCGGCACCCTTCGAGTCGGTCACCTTGATGCGCAGCACCGCGAACGAGGCGCGCGTGCTGTCGTTCGGCAGCGGGTTCGGCGTCACCGTCACCTCGACGCCGAGGTCGACGATGCGGACCTCGCTCGTGGTGATCGCGCCCTCGTCGTTGGTGACCGCCCCGGACGCGTTCGCGAAGCCCGGGAACTGGAAGGTCACCGTGCCGGCCTTCGTCGGCTTGAAGCGCCAGGTGAGGGTGCCGCTCTGGTCGGGCCCGAGGTCGAGCGCGGGCGGGACGGGTCCGTCGATCGGATCGACGGCGCCGGTGCCCGAGACGGTCGGAGCGCCGGCGGGGCCGACGCCGGCGAGCGCCTGCGCGGTGGAGTTCGCGAGCGTCACCGTCACCGTGATCACGGCGTTGACGTCGTCCGGCGCGACCTTCGCACGCGACGGCGTCGCCTCGGCCCGCGCCGTCAGCGCGGGCGCGCGGAGGAGGAAGCCGGCCTGCCGCTCGTCGTGTCCGCCGATGCCGACGACGTCGCCGGTGTCGGAGATCGCCGTCGCCACGTAGAGCGTCCAGCCCGAGCCCGCGGGCAGGAGCGTGTTCAGGTCGGTCACCGTCTTCGTGGTCGGATCCCACATCCCGGCCCGCACCGGATCGAGCGCGTTGCCGGTGGCGATGGTGCCGACGACGACGTGCTTGGCGTTGATGGCGTTGTGGGCGGTGAGCCCGACGATCGGCGTCTGCGTGCCGTCCTTCGTGCGCAGGAACCAGGTCCGGCTCTGGCCGCTGCCCTTGTAGCCGAAGACGGCGCCGTCGCGTGCGAGCGTGTTCTGGACCAGCAGCGGGCTGTAGACCGAGCCGCCGAAGAGCGCGAACGGGCTGCGGTCGGGCGTCAAGTCGAGCTTGACGCCCGCGGCGGCGGGGGCGGCGGTCGACCAGAGATAGTAGCCGTCGGCGGCGCCCGCGCCGGTGATCTCGCCGAGCATGGTCGTGCCGTCGCCGCTGATCGCGCCGACGCGCGCGCTGCCCGCGCCGGGCGGCAGGTTGCCGGCGCCCACGAGGACGAGCGGACCGCCGCCCGCGGGCCGGTAGAAGCCGAGGTAGTGGGGCGGACCGTCGTCGAGCGACGTGCCGCCGACGACGTTGCCGGCGGCGTCGACGTCGGTCGCCTGGCTGAAGTCGAAGCCGGTGCTGGGCGGGCCGATCTGCACCGGCGTCGTGGCGCCGTCCCAGTACACGGCGTGCACGTTGTTGCCGTCGACGTACTCGAGGCCGACGATGCGGCCGCCGTCGCCGATCGCGAGCGCGTCGCTCAGCTGCGTGCCGGGACGCTCGGGCAGCGGCGTGAGGGTGCCGTTCGCCCACATGGCGGCGTGTCCCGGCGCGTCGTCGTCGTCGCGGCCGACGACGTCGCCGACGACGCCGCCGTGGGCGTTGATGCCGATGGGGATGAAGGCCCCGAGGTCGACGACGGTGGCGGCGGTCGCAGGGCGGACGAGCGCGGCGAGCACGAGCAGCGAGGCGATCGCGGCACGCGGGCGCCGGGCCCGGGACGGACACGGGTTCGCGGGGTGCACGGCGGGGGAGGATTCGTCGACGCGCGCGGCGCGGTCAATCGAATTTCCGTACGTCGAGTGACGGATGGCGGGTCGTGCCCCGCAGATGCGCTGCAGGCGCGGGGTGCGACCGTTTGGCGCGGTGCACGCGCGCACCACGTGACGTAGGAGGGACGGGTGGAGCCCCGGACCTGCACGCTCGCGCTGGGCGCCGCGCTGCTGTGGGTCCTCACGGGCGCCGCGCCGGCACGCGCCGCCGTCGACCCGGCCGGCGCCTGGGACGGCACGTTCTCGCCGCGCCGTGCGGCGGCGAGCGCGGCGGCCGGCGTGGCGGTAGAGGTCCGGTACGGTTGCCGCGACGAGATCGGCTGCCGCCGCCTGCGCGCTGGCGCCCGCGCGGCGTGGCGTGTGCGGCCTGTCATCGCAGCGCGCGGACGGCGTTCGGCTGGTGTGGACGGGACGGGGCCGCGGGGATGGGCTCGTGGGCCGCCTGCGCCTCGCGCAGGGACGGCGGCGCGTGCGCGGCCGTCTCGCCCTCGTCCGCCGCCCGGCGGTGGGGCCGCCCGGCGCACCGTGCGACGATCCCTACTTCGCGGAGCAGGTCATGGCGCGCGTGCTCGTGCCGGTGTGCGCCGCCTGTCACGTCGCAGGCGGGCAGGCGGGCGGGACGGCGCTCCTCGTCGACCCGGGAGACGTCGCCGCGACGCAGGGCCGCGTCGCGACCCAGGTGGACGCCGCGGAGCCGGCGCAGTCGCGGCTGGTGCTGAAGCCGCTCGCTGCGCTGCCGCACGGCGGCGGCCGTGCGCTGGCCGCGGGCGGGGACGAGGCGGCGATCCTGCTCGCCTGGGCGACCCGCGTGGCCGCGGGCGGATGCGGTGCGCCGCCGGCGGATGCCTACACGGCCCGCTGCGCGTCGTGTCACGGCGCCGACGGCCGCGGCACGACGCTCGGCCCGAACGTGCGTTGCGCGGTGCACGTGGAAGCGCCCGTGCGCGCCGGCCGCGGCGACATGCCGGCGTTCTCCGCCGCCGTGCTCCCGGCCGCCGACCTGGCGGCCGTCGAGGCACGGCTCGCGACCTGGTGCGACGAGAGCGGCGCCGCCCGCGGCGCGGATCTCTTCCTGGCGAACTGCGCCGGCTGCCACGGGACGACGGGTGCGGGAGGCGGCGATGCGCGCGGCGTCGCAGGTCCCCCGATCCGCTGCATCGGTCTCGCCACCTTCCTGGAGCAGGTGCCGGAGGGCGCCGGCGACATGCCGGCCTTCCCCGAGCTGTCCGCGCCCGACGTCCGCCTCCTGCACGGCCACGTGCGCACCTTCTGCCCCGGCGGGTGAGCGCGGGCGGCGCCCCCCTCAGCGTCGGGCCGCGAGGAAGGCGAGGGTTCCGAACAGCGTCGTCACCATGCCGCGCTCCTCGACGGCGGTGAAGCCGGCGCGTCCCACCAGCTCCGGCAGGCGCCCCGCGAAGTTCGCCCCGACCCGGTCCGCGCCGTCGACCCACTGGAGCAGGTGCGAGACGACCTGCATGGCGAGGGTGTGCGGCCGCCCGAAGTCGGCGACGTGCAGCTCGCCGCGCTCCCCGAGCGCGCGATGGAGCGCCGCCAGGGCACTCAGCTTCTCGTCTTCCGTGAGATGATGGAGGACCAGGCTCGTCAGCACGCGGTCGACGCTGCCGGGTGCGAGCCCCGCGTCCTCGATGCGCCCGCAGCGCAGCTCGACGTCGACGCCGGCCGCCTCGAGCTTGGTGCGCGCGATGGCGAGGACGCGGGGGTCGACGTCGATGCCCACCACGTGCGCGTCCGGATGCGTCTGCTTCACGAGCAGGGCGAGGGTGCCGGTCCCGCACCCGAAGTCGAGGACCGTCATGCCGGCGGCGATGCGCGCCTGCGCGAGGAGGCGCCGCTTGATCTCGTCCTCCCGCAGCGTCAGCCGCAGGAGCGGGTCGTAGAGCGGCGTCAGGAGATCGAACCCGAGCGCGGGGACGAACCCCGAGATGGAACGCGACGGCGTGGGCTCCATGCGCCTCGTGTGTGCCGAACGGGCGCCCGGCGCAACGGGTGGCGTGGCGGCGCGCCCGGTGCGATGGAGCGCGCCGTAGCGGCAGGGACCTCACGGGCGAGTGCAGGGCCACGGGTCGCGTCAGGCGCGATCCCGCCGTGCGGGCGCGCGCTTCAGCCCGGCGCGCACGCGTTCGGTCACGATCCGGCTGCGTACGCGGCGAGCCGCCTCCACCATGCGCGCGAGCGCCGCCTCGACCTCCGGCCAGGCCCTGGTCTTCAGCCCGCAGTCGGGGTTCACCCAAAGGCGCTCCGAGGGTACGACGCGGAGCGCGCGATCGAGCAGCACCTCGACGTCGTGGGTCGTCGGAACACGCGGCGAGTGGATGTCGTACACGCCGGGCCCGACCGCGTTCGGGTAGCGGAAGCGCGCGAAGTCGTCGAGCAGCGCCATCGCCGAGCGCGACGTTTCGATGGAGATCACGTCGGCGTCCATGGCGGCGATCGCCTCGAGCACGTCGCCGAACTCCGCGTAGCACATGTGGGTGTGGATCTGCGTGTCGGGATGAGCGCCCGCGGTCGCGAGCCGGAACGCGTCGACGGCCCAGCGAAGATATGCCGGCCAGTCCGCGCGGCGCAGCGGCAGGCCTTCGCGGAGTGCCGGCTCGTCGATCTGGATCATGGCGAGGCCGGCCGCTTCCAGGTCCGCGACCTCGTCGCGCAGCGCCAGCGCGATCTGCCGGCAGGTCGTGCTCCGCGCCTGGTCGTCACGCACGAACGACCATTGCAGGATGGTGACCGGGCCGGTGAGCATGCCCTTCAGGGGAAGCGCCGTGAGGCGCTGGGCGTAGGTGGACCATTCGACGGTCATCGGTGCGGGGCGCGACACGTCGCCCCAGAGGATCGGGGGTTTCACGCAGCGGGAGCCGTAGCTCTGGACCCAGCCGTGGCGCGTATGCGCGAAGCCGGCGAGGCGCTCGCCGAAGTACTCGACCATGTCGGGACGCTCGAACTCGCCATGGACGAGGACGTCGAGTCCCAGCGACTCCTGGCGCTCCACGCAGCGCCGCGTCTCGGTGCGCAGGTGCTCGCGGTAGCCGTCGTCGTCCAGGCGGCCGGCGCGCCAGTCGGCACGCGCCGCACGCACGGCGCTCGTCTGCGGAAACGAGCCGATCGTGGTCGTGGGCAGCAGCGGCAGGCGGAAGCGGGTCTCGTGTCGCTTCGCGCGCGCCAAAAACGGCTCCGCCCGCGCGAGCATCGTCTCGTCGACGCTTGCGAGGCGCCTGCGCACGGCGGGGTCGTGGGTCCGGTCCGAGGCGCGACGTGCGGCGAGGGCCGCGCGCGCCGCCTCGAACGCCGCGGAGACCGGTGCGGGCGTGGTCGCGGCGTCGGCGAGGGCCCGGACCTCGTCCAGCTTCTGCACGGCGAACGCGAGCCAGGTCGAGAGCTGGGCGTCGAGTCCGGGCTCGAGGTCGAGGTCCATGGGAACGTGCAGGAGCGAGCACGACGGAGCCACCTCGACGCGGGCGGCACCCAGCCGTCGTACCACCCGGTGCACGACGGCATGCGCACGGTCGAGATCCGTGCGCCAGACGTTGCGGCCGTCGACCACGCCGAGCGAGAGCGCCGTCGCGGGCGGCAGCACGTCGAGCGCGGCGTCGAGCTGCTCGGGTGCCGTCACCAGGTCCAGGTGGACGGCGTCGAACCCCGCCGCGAGCGCGATCGGCAGCTGCTCGCCGAGGTCGCCGAAGTAGGTCGCGAGCACGACGCGCGGGCGCACGCCCGCAGCGAGCCGGGCGAGGGCCTGGCCGGCCTTTCGCCGCCAGGTCGCGTCCAGGTCGAGGACGAGCGCCGGCTCGTCGAGCTGGACCCACGCCACGCCACGTGACGCCAGCAGCGCGAGCAGCTCCGCGTAGACCGGCACGAGCGCGGGCAGGAGGTGGAGCGTGCCCTCGCCCGGGTGGCCGCCGGCAGCCTTCGCCAGGCGCAGGAAGGTCACCGGGCCGAGGACGACGGGGGAGGCGTCGATCCCGAGGGCCTGGGCCTCGTCGATCTCGGCGAGGATCTTCGTCGCATCGAGGCGGAAGGTCTGGCCGGCGTCCAACTCGGGGACGAGGTAGTGGTAGTTGGTGTCGAACCACTTCGTCATCTCCAGCGCGGGCAGGTCGGGGCCGCCGTCGGACTGGTGGCCGCGGGCCATCGCGAAGTAGGGTGCGAGCGGCTCGGTGCCGGCTCGGTAACGGGTCGGGACGGCACCGAGCAGCAGCGCCGTGTCGAGGACGTGGTCGTAGAACGAGAAGTCGTTGCACGGGACGCGATCGAGGCCGGCCGCGTGCATCGTCCTCCAGGCGTCGCGGCGCAGCGCCGCTGCCGTCTGCGCGAGCGCGCCGGCCGGTGACCGTCCCGCCCAGTGCGCCTCGAGCGCGCGCTTCAGCTCGCGGTTCCGACCGATGCGTGGGAATCCCAGACAGACGGCGCGTGTCCCCATGCCCTTCTCTTCGCCTCGATTGACAGCGGGGTCAATCGCCGGACAGACTATAAGTGCTGAGATTTGCGAATGTTTTGTTCCGATATGCGAATGTTGCAAAGGGGATTTGGGGCGATGGCGAAGAGCTTCATGGGGGTGCGGCTGCGTCGGGTCCGCGAGGAGCGCGGAATGAGCCAGGTGACCCTGGCGCGCGCGCTCGGCGTGTCGCCGAGCTACTACAATCAGATCGAGAAGAATCGCCGGCCGTTGACGGTGGGGCTCCTCGTGCGCGCGAGCGAGGTGCTCGGGCTCGACGCGCAGTACTTCTCCGAGGAGGGCGAGTCGCGTCTGCTCGTCGAGATGCGTGAGGCCCTCACCGCCTCGGTGCCCGAGGAGTCGATCTCGCGCGTGGAGCTCGTCGAGGTGGCGAGCAGCGTGCCGGCGGTGGGACGTGCGTTGGTTGCGCTCCATCGACGGTACCGCAACGCCGTCGAGCGGGCGGAGGCGCTCGCGAGTCGGCTCGGCGCTTCCGAGCACGCCGTCGTCGAGCCGCCGGCGCTCATGCCCTACGAGGAAGTGCGCGACTTCTTCTACGCGCAGCACAACTACCTCGACGAGCTCGACGTCGCTGCGGAGCACCTGGCGGACGAGATCGACCTCCTCGGCGGTGATGCCGAGGCGCGGCTGGCGGAGCGGCTCGGCGCGGCGCACGGCGTGCGCGTGGTGGTCGACCGCCGCGTGGGGGACGCGCCGCTGCCGCAGCGGCGCTACGAGCCGCGGGACCGGGTGCTGACCCTGTCGCCCCACCTGCTGCCGGGACAGCGCGCGTTCCAGATGGCCACCCAGCTCGCGTTCCTCGCGCAGGCGCCGCGGCTCGACGCGCTCGCCGCCGCCGGCGCGTTCGCAAGCGACGAGGCGCGACGTCTCGCGCGCATCGGGCTTGCGAGCTACTTCGCCGGCGCGCTGCTCATGCCGTACACGGCGTTCGTGCGCGCCGCAGAGGAGGTGCGCTACGACATCGAGCGGCTCGAGCGGCGGTTCGGGCTCGGCTTCGAGTCGATCTGCCATCGCCTGAGCACGCTCCAGCGCCCGTCGGTGCGCGGCGTGCCGTTCTTCTTCGTCCGCGTCGACCGGGCCGGCAACATCTCCAAGCGGCAGTCGGCGACGGCGTTCCACTTCTCACGCGTCGGCGGGACGTGTCCGCTCTGGGTCGTCCACGAGGCCTTCGAGAAGCCCGGCCGCATCGTGCGCCAGCTGGCGCAGCTTCCCGACGGGCGGGTCTATCTCTGGCTCGCGCGAACCGTCGAGCGCGGGCAGGGCGGATGGGGTGCGCTGCGCAAGACGTTCGCGATCGGTCTCGGCTGCGACGTGCGGCACGCCGGCCGCCTGGTGTACTCGCGGGGGCTCGATCTGGACGATCCGCAGGCGCCGACACCCATCGGCGTGGGCTGCAAGGTGTGCGAGCGGCCGGCGTGCCCGCAGCGCGCCTTTCCGTCGCTCGGCCGCCCGCTCGCGGTGGACGAGAACGCGAGCCGCTTCGATCCCTATCCGGTGGCGTGACACGGTGGCATGACACGATGGCATGACCACCTCGACCCCACAGGCTCCGCGTGGCCGAGATCCTCGCATCCGCGTCGTGTCGCTCACCTGCTCCAACACGGAGATCGTGTGTGCCCTCGACTGCGCGGACTTGCTCGTGGGCGTCGACGACCACTCGGACCATCCGCCCGCGATCGTCGCACGCCTGCCGCGCGTCGGCCCCGATCTCCAGATCGACGTGGCGCGCGTGGCGGCGCTGCGTCCCGATCTCGTGCTGGCGTCGCTCACCGTGCCCGGACATGAGCGCGTCGTCGAGGCGCTGGAGGCCGCCCGGTTGCCGTGGATGGCGACGGAGCCCGTGAGCCTCGACGACGTCTACGCGGATGTCGCGACGATCGCGCGTGTGCTCGGCGTCGGCGGGCGTGCCGAGGGCGTCGTGCGGGCGATGCGGACCGCGCTGGGCGCGCCGTCCGCCGCGCCGGGCCGGCGCCCGAGCGTGCTCGTCGAGTGGTGGCCGAAGCCGGTGATCGTCCCGGGGGGCCGCTCGTGGGTGGCGCAGATGCTGGCGGCGGCGGGGGCCTGCGGCCCGCTCGACGACGAGGCGGTGAAGAGCCGGCCCATCACCGACGACGAGGTGCGCACCTTCGATCCCGACGCGGTGGTGATCGCCTGGTGCGGCGTTCCCTTCGCGAAGTATCGCCCGGACGTGGTCCGGCGCCGCCCGGCCTGGCGCGACCTGCGCGCGATCGCGCGCGGGCACGTCTACTGCATCGCCGAGGCTCATCTCGGGCGCCCCGGGCCGCGCCTGGTCGACGGCGTGCGCGATCTCCGCCGCGTCGTCCGCGCGTGCGGCGGGGCAGGCTGAGCGGCGATGCCCGCCGCGCTGATGCTCCAGGGCTGCGGCTCCGACGTCGGCAAGTCGGTGCTCGTCGCCGGTCTCTGCCGCCTCTTCGCCGATCGCGGTCTGGTCGTGCGGCCGTTCAAGCCGCAGAACATGTCGAACAACGCGGCCGTCACGCCGGACGGCGGCGAGATCGGTCGCGCCCAGGCGTTGCAGGCGCTCGCATGTCGGATCGCGCCGCACGTCGACATGAATCCCGTCCTGCTGAAGCCGCAGAGCGACGTCGGCGCCCAGGTCGTCGTGCTCGGCCGGATGGCGGGCACGTGGATGGCGCGCGGCTGGCAGCAGGCGCGGAGCGATCTCCTGCCGGTCGTGGTCGCCGCCTTCCGCCGTCTCCAGGCGGCGAGCGACCTCGTCGTGGTCGAAGGCGCCGGCAGCCCGGCCGAGACGAACCTGCGCGCGGGCGACATCGCGAACATGGGATTCGCTGCCGCCGCCGGGGTGCCCGTGGTCCTCGTCGGCGACATCGACCGCGGCCACGTGATCGCCGCGCTGGTCGGCGCGCACGCGGTCCTCGATGCGGACGACCGCGCCCGCATCGCGGGATTCGTCGTCAACAAGTTCCGCGGCGACCCCGCGCTCTTCGACGCGGGACGCGCCGACGTCGTCCGCCGCACCGGATGGCGCGATCTCGGTATGCTGCCGTGGCTGTCGAGCGCGCGCCGCTTGCCGGCCGAGGACGCCGTCGTGCTCGACGCGCCGGTGCCGGCAGGCACGGGCCGCGCGCGCATCGTCGTCCCGCTGCTCTCGCGGATCGCCAACTTCGACGAGTTCGATGCGCTGCGCGGCGAGCCCGACGTCGACTTCGCGTTCGTCCCGCCCGGTCGCGCGCTGCCCGGAGACGCCGCTCTCGTGATCCTCCCGGGCACGAAGGCGACCCGCGCCGACCTCGCGATGCTGCGTGCCGAAGGATGGGACGTCGACGTGCACGCGCACGTGCGCCGGGGCGGCCGCGTGCTGGGCGTCTGCGGCGGCTTCCAGATGCTGGGGCGGCGGGTGGCGGATCCGCACGGCGTCGAGGGGCCGCCGGGCGAGGACGCGGGGCTCGGCCTGCTCGACGTCGATACCGTGCTGACGGGCGACAAGGTCCTGCGGCCCGTCACCGGATCCCTGGTCCACGGGGACGCGCGCTTCACCGGCTACGAGATGCACGTCGGGCGCACGACCGGCGCGTCGTGCGGACGGCCGCTGCTCGCGATCGACGGCCGTGCCGGCGACGGGGCGCTCTCGGCCGACGGTCGCGTCGCGGGCACCTACGTGCACGGCCTCTTCGGCGACCGCACGGCACGCGCCGCGCTGCTCGCGCCGCTCGGCGCGACGGCGCGCGCGCCGGACCAGGGCGCCGCCGTGGACGCCCTGCTCGACGAGGTCGCGGCCGCGTGTGCGCGGCATCTCGACGTGGACGCGCTGCTCGCCGTTGCCCGCGGCGCGGCCTGAAAGTCCGCCGGCGCCCCCGCCCGCAGCGGACGGCGCCGGGGAGGGTTGGCGCCGCGACCTACCCCGTGGAGCCCGGAGACCACGGCGTTCGCAGAACTTCGCTCGCTGATCATGTACCTTCGCAAATGTGGACATCTTTTGGCTTTTTTCGTCGATCGCCGCTGCGTAGAAAGCGAATGATGCCGGCCATCGCACCACAGGCTCCGCGACTCGTGCCACCGCCGCATCGCATCCGGGCGGCCGACGGCGTTCCCGCTCGCGATCCTGCGTGGATCATCCGCACCTACGCGGGGCACTCGAGCGCCACCGCCTCGAACCGCCTGTACCGTGCGAACCTCGCCAGCGGGCAGACGGGCCTCTCGATCGCCTTCGATCTACCGACCCAGTGCGGCTACGACTCGGACGATCCCATCGCGCTGCCGGAGGTCGGCAAGGTCGGCGTGCCGATCAACTCGCTCGACGACTTCCACGTTCTCTTCGACGCCATCCCCATCGAGAAGATGAACACCTCGATGACGATCAACGGGACGGCGATGTGGCTGCTGGCGCTCTACGTCGCGCTGGCGCGCGAGCGCCACGTCGACACACGGCTGCTGAACGGCACCACCCAGAACGACCTCATCAAGGAATACCTCGCGCGCGGAACATACATCTTCCCGCCCGAGCAGAGCCTGCGCATCGTCGCCGAGATGTACGAGTTCTGCCTCGACGCCGTGCCGAAGTGGAATCCGTCGAACATCTGCTCGTACCACCTGCAGGAGGCCGGGGCGACGCCCGTGCAGGAGATCGCCTTCGCGCTCGTCAACGCGATCGGGCTGCTCGATCTTCTGCGCACGCGCGGGCGCTTCGATCCGAAGCGCTTGGACGACCTCGTCGGCCGCATCAGCTTCTTCGTGAACGCGGGCATCCGCTTCGTGGAGGAGATGTGCAAGATGCGGGCGTTCGGCGAGATGTGGGACGAGATCCTGCGCGAGCGCTACGGCGTCGCCGACGCGCGCGCGCGCCGCTTTCGCTACGGCGTGCAGGTGAACTCGCTCGGGCTCACCGAGAAGCAGCCCGAGAACAACGCCTGGCGCATCCTGATCGAGGCGCTCGGCGTGACCCTGAGCCGCAATGCGCGGTGTCGGGCCCTGCAGCTGCCCGCCTGGAACGAGGCCCTGTCGCTGCCGCGCCCGTGGGACCAGCAGTGGTCGCTGCGCCTCCAGCAGATCCTCGCGTACGAGACCGATCTGCTCGAGTACCCGGATCTCTTCGACGGCAGCCCCGTGGTGCGCTCGAAGGTGACGGAGCTGAAGGGCGAGGCGCAGGCACTCATCGACACCATCCTCGGCATGGGCGGCGTCATCGCGTCGATCGAGTCCGGGTTCATGAAGTCGGCGCTGGTGCGCTCGATGTCGCAGCGCATGAGCGCCATCAACACCGGCGACCAGATCGTCGTGGGGCTCAACAAGTGGGCCGAGGGGCTGACGTCGCCGCTCGTCGGCGGGGAGGACGGCGGGCTCTTCCAGATCGATCCGGCGGCGACGGCGCAGACCTTCGCGAGCCTCGAGGCGACGCGTGCACGGCGCGACGCCGGCCGCGTCACCGAATGTCTCGCGCGGCTGCGCGACGCGGCGCGGTCGGGCGACTCGATGATGGAGCCGTCGATCGCGTGCGCGCTCGCGCGCGTGACCACCGGCGAATGGGCCGGTGCCCTGCGCGAGGTGTTCGGCGAGTACCGGCCGCCGACCGGGGTCGATGGCCAGCGGCTCGGACTCGGCGGCGACCGCGTCGACCTGCTGCGCCGGCGGCTGGCGCGCCTCACCGAGACGCTCGGCCATCGCCCGCGCATCGTGGTCGGCAAACCCGGACTCGACGGCCACTCGAACGGCGCCGAGGTGATCGCGGTGTCGGCCCGTCACGTCGGCTTCGACGTGATCTACTCCGGCATCCGGCTGAGCGCCGAGGCGATCGTGCACTCCGCCGTCGAGGAGGACGCGGACGTGATCGGCGCCTCGGTGCTGAGCGGCTCGCACCTCGAGCTGGCGGCGCAGATCATGGAGACGCTGCGCACGTACGGTGCGGCGGATCGGGTGCGGGTGGTGTTCGGCGGGATCATCCCGCAGGGCGACTTCGCCAAGCTCCGGGCGCTGGGCGTCACGCGCGTCTTCACGCCGTCCGACTACCAGCTCATCGACATCATGGAGGCGATCGCCGACGTCATCGAGGAGGGCCGGCGATGACGCCCGACCTCGCCGGCCTCGTGGCGCGCGCGCGGACGCTCGACAAGGCGGCGGTCGCGACGCTGGTCTCGCTGTACGAGGACCAGCGGCCGTCGGCCCGCGCAGGACGCGCCGTCGTGCAGGACCTGCTCGACGCCGGCGCGTCCGACGCCTGCGTCGTGCTCGGCGTCACCGGCAGCCCCGGCTCGGGCAAGTCGTCGCTCATCGGGCGCCTCGCGGCCGAGCTGGTGGCGCGCGATCCGGCGCTCTCGGTCGCCGTGCTCGCGGTGGATCCGTCGAGCCCGATCTCGGGCGGCGCGCTCCTCGGCGACCGCACGCGGATGCGGCCGTCGACCGAACGCCGGCTGTTCTTCCGCAGCCAGGCCTCGGCGCGCGAGCTGGGCGGCCTCGGCCCGGCGACGTTCCAGGTCTGCCGGCTGCTGTCGCGGCTTTTCGACAGCGTGATCCTGGAGACCGTCGGCGTCGGTCAGAGCGAGGCCGACGTCCGCCTGCTGGCCGACGAGGTCTACCTCGTCCTGACGCCGCTCGGCGGCGACGAGGTGCAGCTCCTGAAGGCCGGTATCATCGAGATCCCGGACGTCTTCGTCGTGAACAAGTGCGACGAGCCCTCGGCCGACCGGGCCTACCATCAGCTGCGCGCGAGCCTCTGGCTGGCGCGCCCGTTCGACGCCGAGACGCTGCCGATCCACCGCACGAGCGCCCGCACGGGCGCGGGCATGGACGCGCTGGTCGACGCCGTGCTCGCGCGCATCCGCCGCGGCCCGGCGCGCGCCGTCGCCGAGCGCGCACCGCTCTTCTTCACCCGCTGGGTACAGGAGGAGTGGGGCCGCGCGGGCGTCGCCTTCCTCGAGGAGACGCTCGGGGGCTCCGAGGCGCACCTCGCGGCGGCCGACGGCTTCGACCGCGCGCAGCTCGGGTTCTCGACGCTGCTGCTCGCCGCCGTCCGCCAGGGCGAGGCCCCCGGCACGACGAAGGGGCGACGCCATGTCGCGTGACGCCGGCGACGCGCTCGTCCTCGCGGGCGAGTTCCCGCCGGTCGACCGCGCCCGCTGGCGGGCCGCGGTCGACCGTTCGCTCTCGCGCGACGCCACGACGATGTCGCCGGAGGCGCGCGACGCCCTGTTCACGAAGAAGCTCGTCACGACGACGTACGACGGCCTCGCCATCCAGCCGCTCTACACGCGCGCCGACGCGCCAGATCTCCCGCTCGGCGTCCCCGGGGCGCCGCCGTTCGTGCGCGGCGCGACGGTGGCGGGGGCCACGACCGGCGGCTGGGACGCCCGCGCCCGCGTCCCCCTCCTGGGCGACGGTGCGCCCACCGCCGTGCGTGCGCTCGCGGAGCTGGAGGGCGGCGCGACCTCGCTCCTGCTCGAGACCGCGTCGCACGCGGCGAGCCCCGAGCTGCTCGATCGCGCGCTCGCGGGGGTCTACCTGGAGCTGGCGCCCATCGCCTTCGACGCCGGAGCGGCGGCGGGGGAGTGGGGGCAGGCGCTGCTCACGCTTTGGAGCCGCCGCGGCATCCATCCGTCCGCGGCACGCGGCTCCTTCGGCATCGATCCGCTCGGCGACGCCGCCCGCACCGGCGCATGGCGGGGCGTCGAGCCCGCGCTCCAGGCGGGCGTCACGATGGCGATGCGCTGCACCGGGCGCTTTCCGGGCGTACGCCCCCTGCGCATCGACGCCACGCCGTACCATGAGGCCGGCGCCTCCGACGTCGAGGAGCTCGCCTGCGCGCTCGCGACCGGTGTCGCCTACCTGCGCCGGCTCGTCGACGCCGGCATCGCGGTCGACGCCGCCCTCGACCTCGTCGAGCTGCGCGTCGCCGCCACCGCCGACCAGTTTCTCACCATCGCCAAGCTGCGCGCGCTCCGGCGCTGCTGGGACCGGATCGCCGCGGTCGCTGGCGCCGGCGCGGCGCGGCGCGGGCCGGCGCTGCACGCGCAGGCGTCGCGCGCGATGCTGACGCGCTACGACCCGTGGGTGAACATGCTGCGGGCGAGCGTCGCCTGCTTCGCCGCCGCCGTCGGCGGGGCGACCGCGATCAGCCTCGATCCGTTCGACACCCGCATGCGCGCGGAGCCGAGCCCCCTCGGCGTGCGCATGGCGCGCAACACCCAGGCGATCCTCGCCGAGGAGTCGTACGTCGGCCGCGTGCTGGATCCGGCGGGCGGCTCCTGGTACGTCGAGTCGCTCACGGCCGCGGTCGCCGCCCACGCCTGGGACTGGTTGCGAGAGATCGAGGCCGCCGGCGGCATGGCGGCGGCGCTTGCAGCCGGGCTCGTCCAGGCACGCATCGCCGCGACGCGCGGGAGGCGCGAGCAGAACCTCGCGCGCCGGCGCGAGGCCGTGACCGGCGTCAGCGAGTTTCCGAACGTGCTCGAGGACGTCCCGCCGCCGTTCGCGCCGGCGGTCGCCGAGGCCCCCGGGGCGCTGCCGGTCTTCCATCGTGCCGACGCCTACGAGCGCCTGCGCGAGGCGGCCGATGCAGCCGCGCGAGCGGGCACGCGGCCGCAGGTGTTCCTCGCGACCCTCGGCCCGCTCGCGGAGCATACGCCGCGGCTCAACTTCGCGAAGAACCTGTTCGAGGCCGGCGGGATCGCCGCCGTCGGTGCCGGCACCGTCGATGCGGACGGCGTGGCGGCGCGGTTCGTGGAAAGCGGGGCCGCACTCGCGTGCGTGTGCGGCAACGACGAACGCTACGCCGCCGAGGCCGAGGCCGTCGTGGGGGCGCTGCGGGCGGCCGGGCCGCGGCGCCTCTACGTCGCCGGCTCGGTCGATCGGCTGCGCGAGACGCTCACCGCCGCCGGCGTGGACGAGTATGTGGTGCTCGGCTGCGACGCGGTCGACCTCCTCACCCGCGCCCTGGGCGCCGCGCTGCCGCCGCAGGAGTGATCCATGCCGACCGACACGAGAATTCCGAGCTTCGCCGACGTCGACCTCGATGGCGACACCCCTTCCGGCGCCGACGTGGATGCCTGGCGGGATGCCTACGCGCGCGAGGCGGCGCGCGACGGCGAGGAGACGGCCTGGCTGACGCCCGAGGGCATCGAGGTGGCGCCGCTCTACGGCGCCGCCGATCTCGAGGGCCTCGATTTCCTCGACGGCTACCCGGGCGTCGTGCCGTTCCTGCGCGGGCCGTATCCGACCATGTACGTGCAGAAGCCGTGGACGATTCGCCAGTACGCCGGCTTCTCGACGGCCGAGGAGTCGAACGCGTTCTACCGCCGCAACCTGGCCGCCGGGCAGAAGGGGCTGTCGATCGCCTTCGATCTCGCGACCCACCGCGGCTACGACAGCGACCACCCGCGCGTGCTCGGCGACGTCGGCATGGCCGGCGTGGCGATCGACTCGATCCTCGACATGCGCCAGCTCTTCGACGGCATCCCGCTCGATCAGATGAGCGTGTCGATGACCATGAACGGTGCGGTGCTGCCGGTCCTGGCGCTCTTCGTCGTCGCCGGCGAGGAGCAGGGCGTCGCGCACGCGAAGCTCACCGGGACCATCCAGAACGACGTCCTCAAGGAGTTCATGGTCCGCAACACCTACATCTACCCGCCCACCGCCTCGATGCGGATCATCTCCGACATCTTCGCGTGGACGTCGCAGGAGATGCCGCGCTTCAACTCGATCTCGATCTCCGGCTACCACATGCAGGAGGCGGGAGCGACGGCGGATCTCGAGCTCGGCTACACGCTCGCCGACGGCCTCGAGTATCTCCGCGCCGGGCTCGGTGCCGGCCTCACCGTCGACGCGTTCGCGCCGCGGCTGTCGTTCTTCTGGGCCATCGGCATGAACTTCTTCATGGAAGTGGCAAAGATGCGTGCGGCGCGCATGCTGTGGGCGAAGCTCGTGCGGCCCTTTGCGCCGAAGGACGAGCGCTCACTGTCGCTGCGCACGCATTCGCAGACGTCCGGGTGGTCGCTCACGGCGCAGGACGTGTACAACAATGTGGTGCGGACGTGCGTCGAGGCGATGGCGGCGACGCAGGGCCACACCCAGTCGTTGCACACGAACGCGCTCGACGAGGCGCTGGCGCTGCCCACCGACTTCAGCGCGCGCATCGCGCGCAACACCCAGCTCTTTCTCCAGCAGGAGTCGGGGACCTGCCGCGTGATCGATCCGTGGGGCGGCAGCTTCTACGTCGAGCGGCTCACCGCCGAGCTGGCGAAGCGCGCCTGGGCGCATATCCACGAGGTCGCGGAAGCAGGGGGGATGACGGCGGCGATCGAGCAGGGCCTGCCGAAGCTGCGCATCGAGGAGGCGGCGACGCGCACGCAGGCGCGCATCGACTCCGGGCGCCAGCCGGTCATCGGCGTCAACAAGTACCTGCCGGAGCGCGACGAGCCGATCGAGGTGCTGAAGGTCGACAATGCGGCCGTGCGCGCCCAGCAGATCGCGAAGCTGGAGCGCTTGCGCGCCGAGCGCGATCCGGCGGTGCTGCGGGCAGCTCTCGAGCGACTGACGAACGCGGCGGGCCGGGCGCTCGCCGGCACGCGCGAGCCCGGACTCGGCGAGAATCTCCTCCAGCTCGCCGTCGAGGCGGCGCGTGCCCGGGCCACGGTGGGCGAGATCAGCGACGCCCTGGGGCAGGTGTACGGCCGGCACACCGCGGAGATCCGCGCCGTGTCGGGTGTCTACCGGCGCGAATTCGGCGAGAGCGGCGACGTCGTGGCGGCGCGCAGGCGGGCCGAGGCGTTCGAGGCGCAGTTCGGCCGGCGGCCGCGCATCCTGGTCGCGAAGATGGGGCAGGACGGCCACGACCGCGGCCAGAAGGTGATCGCCACCGCCTTCGCCGACCTCGGCTTCGACGTCGATATCGGCCCGCTCTTCCAGACGCCGGACGAGGTGGCACGGCAGGCCGTCGACGCCGATGTGCACGTCGTCGGCGCGTCGTCGCTCGCGGCGGGGCACCTGACGCTCGTCCCCGAGCTGCGCGGTGCGCTCGCGAAGCTCGGGCGCGAGGACATCATGATCGTCGTCGGTGGCGTCATCCCGCCCGGCGATTTCGACGCGCTCCACGCCGCCGGCGCCGCGGCCATCTTCCCGCCCGGCACGGTGATCGCGCAGGCGGCGCTCGGTCTCCTCGATCGGCTGACGCTCCGGCTCGCGCCGGCCGAGCGGTCCGCGAGCCGCGCGTGAGCGAGCCGCAGGGGGCCGCCGTCGACGTCGGACGCTTCGCCGACGGCGTCGTCGCCGGCGATCGCGCCGCGGTGGCGCGGGCGATCACGCTCGTCGAGTCGACGCGTGCCGACCACCAGCAGGCCGCCGATGAGCTCGTATCGCGCCTCCTGCCGCGTACCGGGCATGCGCACCGCATCGGCATCACGGGCGTCCCCGGCGCAGGCAAGTCGACGTTCGTCGAGGCCCTGGGGACGCGGCTGACGGCGCAGGGACGCCGCGTGGCGGTGCTGGCGGTCGACCCGTCGTCGGTGCGCAGCGGCGGCAGCATCCTCGGCGACAAGACGCGCATGGCGCGTCTCTCGACCGATCCCGCGGCGTACGTGCGACCGTCGCCGTCGGCAGGCTCGCTCGGCGGGGTGACGCGCTCCACCCGCCAGGCGATCGTGATCGTCGAGGCTGCGGGCTACGACGTCGTCGTCGTCGAGACCGTCGGGGTGGGGCAGTCGGAGGTGGCGGTCGCCGAGATGGTGGACACGTTCCTCCTCCTCATGCTGACGCGTACCGGCGACAGCCTCCAGGGCATCAAGCGCGGCGTGCTCGAGCTGGCCGACGTCATCGCCGTCAACAAGGCCGACGGCAAGCACGTTGCCGACGCGCAGCGCGCCGCGCAGGAGCTGGCGAGCGCGATCCATCTCCTGGCGCCGAAGAGCCTGCACTGGCGTGTGCCCGTGCTGACGTGCAGCGCACGCGACGGCATGGGCATCGACGAGGTGTGGGCGCGGGTGCAGGGCCACCGCGCCTGCATCGAGGCAAAGGGCGAGCTCGAGGCGATGCGGCTGCGACAGGAGACGCAGTGGATGTGGTCCCTGGTCCACGACCGCGTACTGCGCCGGCTGCGCGAGTCACCGGCGGTGCGCGAGCACGCGCGGCGGCTCGAAGGCGAGCTGCGGGCGCGTGGGATGACCGCGTCGCGGGCGGCGGCTGAGCTGCTGGCGCGGCTCGGGTGGTGGGACGGGGAGGGGTGAGGCAGGCGTCGGGGCGGACCCACGAGTGGTCCGCGGAGAGCCCCCGGCGGCGATCGCGTCCAAGAACGCCGTGCGGCAACTGCCCGCTGCCGCCCCGGTATCCAATTGGGCCCCGAAGTCGGGTAGCTTGCCCGAACGCGGTCATGGAACGCTCCGATCTGCGGCGCTGGAACGCCTACGCGGCCGAGGCCCAGCGGCTGAGCCACACCGGCACCTTCGGGTGGAAGGTCGCGACCGGCGAGCTGGTCTGGTCGGAGGAGACCTTCCGCATCTTCGCGTACGACACGACCGTGACGCCCACGTTGGAGCTGGTGCTCCAGCGCTGTCACCCCGACGACGCCGAGCGCGTGCGCGGCGCCCTCGTGTGCGGCTCGGCCGACGGCGACACCTTCGACCTCCGCCATCGCCTCCTCCTGCCGGACGGCAGCGTGCGCCACCTCCGCATCGTCGCCAGCCCCTTTCGGGACGACGCCGGCGAGGTCGAGTACGTCGGCGCCGTCACCGACGTCAGCGAGCAGCACCGCGACAACGCCGCGCTCCAGGCCGCGAACGAGGACCTGTCGCGCTCGGAGGACCGCCTGCGGCTGGTCGTCGACACGATCCCGAGCATGGTCTGGAGCGCCGGGCCGGACGGCATGATGGATTTCCAGAGTGCCTCCTGGCAGGCCTACCACGGGCACACCCTCGACGAGCTCGAGCGCGGCGGATGGCTCGCGATCCTGCACCCCGACGAGCTCGGCAACGGTGAGACGTGGGCGAGCGCCGTGGCCACCGGCGGGCCCTACGAGATCGAGCTGCGGGTGAAGGGCACGAACGGCGAGTATCGCTGGTTCCTGAGCCGCGCCGTGCCGTTGCGTGACGCACAGGGCAGGGTGGTCAAGTGGTACGGCACGGTGACGGACATCGAAGACCGCAAGCGGGCGGAGGTGCTCCTCGCCGGCGAGAAGCGCGTGCTCGAGATGATGGCGCGCGGCGACGCGCTCCGCGCGGTGCTCGAGGCGCTGTGCCGCCTCGTCGAGGAGCTCACCGCCGATGCGTTGTCGTCGATCCTTTTGTACGACGCGAGCGCCGGCACGCTCCATCGCGGCGCGGCCCCGAGCCTCCCGGCCGCCTATTCGGAGGCGATCGACGGCGCGGCGATCGGGCCGAGCGCGGGGTCGTGCGGCACCGCGGCGTACCGGGCGGAGGCGGTCGTCGTCGTCGACATCGCGGCGGATCCCCTCTGGGCCGACTATCGCGACCTGGCCCTGCGGTACGACCTGCGTGCGTGCTGGTCGACGCCGATCCTCTCGACGGCGGGCTCGGTGTTGGGCACGTTCGCCATCTACCATCGCACCCCGCGCGGGCCGACGCCGTTCTCGGAGACGGTCGTCGCCCGGCTGACCCACGTCGCCAGCATCGCCGTCGAGCGCGAGCGCGCCGAGGCGGCGCGGCGCGAGCAGGCGAGCCTGCTCGACCTCACGCACGACAGCATCTTCGTGCGGGATCGCCACGACGTCATCACGTACTGGAACCGGGGCGCCGAGGAGCTGTACGGCTGGGGGCGCGATCAGGCCGTCGGCCGCGTCTCGCACGACCTCATGCGGACGGTGTTCCCCACGCCGATCGACGACATCCGTGCCATGCTGCTGCGCGCGGGGCGCTGGGAAGGCGAGCTCGTGCACACCAAGGCGGACGGGAGCCGGGTCGTGGTGGCGAGCCGGTGGTCGCTGCAACGCGACGCGCACGGCGAGCCCGTCGCGACGCTCGAGATCGACAACGACGTCACCGAGCACAAGCGCGCCGAAGCCGCGCTCCGCAACGTCGAGGCGGAGCTCGCCCGCGTCGCCCGCGTGACCACGCTCGGCGAGGTGACCGCGTCGATCGCACACGAGGTGAACCAGCCGCTCGCCGCGATCGTCAACAATGCCAGCGCCTGCCTCGCCCTGCTGCCCGACGGGCAGCCCGACCTGGACGAGATGCGCGACGCGCTCGGCGAGATCGTCAGCGAGGGCGAGCGCGCTGCGACCGTGATCCAGCGCGTGCGCGCCCTGGCCACGAAGACGCCGTCGGCGAAGGCGTCCCTGTGCCTCCGGGACGTCGTGGATGAGGTCGTGGGCCTCGCCCGCACGGAGTCCTCGTCTCGCGGCGTGACCATCCGCAACGAGGTCGCCGCCGACCTGCCGCCGGTCGTGGGCGATCGCGTGCAGCTCCAGCAGGTATTGTTGAACCTCGTCGTCAACGGCATGGACGCGATGCGCGCCGCCCCGGAGGCGGCGCGCATCCTCGTGATCGGCGGACGGCACGACGTCCATCACGACCGGCCCGCCGCGACCGTCACCGTTCGCGACTACGGCGCGGGCCTCGAGACGGCACAGGTCGAGCGCCTCTTCGACGCCTTCTACACCACCAAGCCGAACGGCATGGGTATGGGCCTCGCGATCAGCCGCTCGATCGTCGAGAGTCACGGCGGGCGGCTCTGGTGCGAGCCGCACCCGGGAGCCGGCACCACGTTCGCGTTCAGCGTGCCGGCAGCATCGATCGACGACGAGCCTCGCTGATCACCGGCGCGGGGCGTCTCCGCCGGCGGCCCGGGCTACACCCGCGTCAGCACCGCCGCATGCGCCTGCGCGAAGTCGTCGAACGCCTCGGGGTGGACGCACGCCGCCATGATCTCGAGCGACTCGACGAGCCGCGGCCCCGGCCGGTTGAAGAAGGCGTTGCCGTCGGTCACCCAGACCTGCGCGTGCCGAGGCAGCGGGCGCACCACCGTGCGTTCGATGAGGTCGCGCTCGGCGAGCGCGCGCGCCAGGGAGAAGCCGCACGGCTTCACCACGACGACGTCGGGCCGCAGCGCCGCGAGCACGGACGCATCGATCGTCGGAGCGGCGGCGCCCGCCGCGACGCCCACCGCCTCGCCGCCCGCCAGGGCGATCAGCTCCGGCATCCATGTCCCGCCGAGCATCAGCGGGTCGATCCACTCGAGCGACACCACCCGCGGGCGGCGGCCGGCGCGGGCGGCGCGGGCCGCGATGGCGTCGATCCGCGCCGTCATCGACGCGCGCAGCCGCGTCCCTGCGGGGACGCGGCCGATGGCGGCGGCCACGCGCAGGGCGTCGTCGAGGACGTGCGCGAGCCGCGTCGGCGTGAGGCTCACGATGCGCACGTCGTCACGATGGGCCAGGCGGGCGACCGCGGCACGGACGTCGCCCAGCGACACCGCGCAGACCTCGCAGAGATCCTGCGTGACGATCACGTCGGGCGCGAGGGCGGCGAGGCCGTCCTCGTCGACCTCGTAGACGCTGAGGGCGTCGCGCACGACGGCGCGCACCGCGGCGTCGATGGCGCGGCTCGAGCCGGAGGCATCGAGCCGCGCGCGCGTGAGCACGCGCCGGTCGCGGATCTCGGGCGGGTGATCGCACTCGTGGGAGATGCCGACGACCTCGGCCGCGGCGCCGAGCGCGCACACGATCTCGGTTGCCGACGGCAGGAGGGAGACGATGCGGAGGGGACGGGGCATCGAAGCGAAGGCTATGAGCCCCGGTGAGCCAGGGTCAATGCCGGACGTTCGTGCTACGGTGTGCGACCGCATGTCCGACCCGATCCCGCGTCCCGACGCGTTGGCCCATGGGGCTGCGGCCTCGCGGCAGCGTACCCTCACCAAGCCCGCGGATGCGCTCGGTCGCCTCGAGGAGCTGGCCTGCTGGTTCGCTGCGCGGCAGGGCCGTGGCATACCCGTGGCGCTCGTGCCCGCGATCACGGTGTTCGCGGCCGACCACGGCGTCGCCGCGCGCGGGGTGTCCGCCTACCCTGCCGAGGTGACGGCGCAGATGGTCGCGAACTTTGCGCGTGGCGGCGCCGCCATCAATGTGCTGGCCAGGCATCTCGGCGCGCGGCTCACCGTGGTCGACGCCGGCGTGGCGGCACCGCTGAGTGGGCTCGAGGGCGTCGTGCACGCGAAGATCCGCGCGGGGTCGCGCGACCTCGCGACGGAGCCGGCGCTGACGGCGGACGAGGTGGCGGCGGCGCAGGCGCTCGGCGCCGCGCGTGCCGCCGCCGACGTCGCGGCGGGAGCCAACCTGCTGATTGCAGGCGACATGGGTATCGGCAACACCACCGCCGCCGCGTGTCTCGTCTGCGCTCTCACGGGCGAGAGCGCCGACGACATCGTCGGCGCCGGCACCGGGATCGACGCGACGGCGCGGTCTCGCAAGGTGGCGATCGTCGCTTCCGCCGTCTCCCGTGCGCGGAGCCACGCCGGGGCCGACGGCTGGCGTTGGCTGGCGTACGTGGGCGGGCTCGAGATCGCGGCGATCGCCGGCTATCAGCACGCGGCGGCGGCGCGCGGCGTCCCGATGCTGCTCGACGGTTTCGTCGCCACCGCGGCAGCGCTCGCCGTGCGTGCGATCGCCCCGCGCGCCGTCGATTGGATGCTGGCGTCGCACCGCTCGGCCGAGCGAGGCCACGGCCGCGCCCTCCGTCACCTCGGCCTCGAGCCGCTCGTCGATCTGGGCATGCGGCTTGGCGAAGGCTCGGGCGCGGCCGTGGTGGTGCCGCTGCTCCAGGCGGCGCTGGCGCTGCACGCGGGGATGGCGACTTTCACCGACGCGCGTGTGACGGGGCCGGCGCGATGAGCGGCGCGCCCCTCCTCGTTACGCTCGTCCGCCACGGCGCCGCCGAGGGGCCGGCGCACGTCTTCCGCGGCACGGACGATCCGCCGCTGGCGCCAGCGGGCTGGGCGGCCCTGCGCGCACGGCGGCCGCTCCTCATGAGCCCCCCGATCTCGGCGGTGGCGACGTCGCCGCTCCGCCGTTGCCGCGACTTCGCCGACGAGCTGGCTCGCGACGCCGGCGCCCCGCTCGCCGTCGTCGACGATCTGCGCGAGATGGCGTTCGGCGCCTGGGAGGGGCGCAGCGGCGCGGAGGCGGCAGCCGCCCACCCCGCGCGCTTCGCGGCGTTCCGGGCCGATCCCGCGGCGGCCACGCCGCCGGGCGGCGAGCCGTGGGACGTGCTGGTCGCCCGCGTGCGTCGCGGGTTCGCCGCGGCGATCGACGGGCGCGCTGGGCACGTCGTCGTCGTCGGGCACGCGGGGCCGCTCCGCGTGCTGCTCGCCGAGTGGCTCGGGATGCCGCCGACGCATCTCTTCCGCGTCGCGCTGGCGCCCGCGGCGGTGCTCCGTGTCTCGCTGCTCGCTGGATCGCCGGCGGTGCTCCTCTGGCTCGACGGCGCGGTCGAGGTTCCATGCGCGGGTTGATTCTCGCCGTGCAGTTCCTCACCCGGCTGCCGACGCCGCAGGTGGCAGAGTTCCGGCCCGACGATCTGGCGCGCTCGGCGGTCTGGTTCCCGCTCGTCGGCGGCGTGGTCGGCACATGCGTCGCGCTGGCGCTCGCCGCGGGCGCGCGGGTCGACCCATGGTTCGGCGGGCTCGCAGGGCTGGTCGTATGGGTCTGGGTCACCGGTGCGTTGCACCTGGACGGGCTGTCCGACCTGGCCGACGGGCTGGGCGCGGCTCACCGCGATCCGGAGCGGCTCCTCGCCGTCCTGCGGGATCCGCACGTCGGCTCGTTCGGGGTGATCGCGCTCGTGCTCCAGCTCGCGACGAAGCTCGTGCTCCTCGCGCTCATCGCACGCGGATCGGTGGCGCTGGTCGCGCTGCCGCTCGTCGCCGCCTGGGCGCGCTACGGCGCCGTCGCATGGTCGCAGCTCCTGCCGCCGCTCGCGGCCGGGAGCGGCGAGCGCTTCGGATGGTCGCCGCGTGCCGGGACGCTCGCAACCTGGCTCGGCGTGCTCCTGGCGGCGTCCGCGGCGCTGGCGCCGTGGCTCGCGCTCGCGGCGCCGGTCGCGCTGGGGGGATGGGGACTCTATCTCGGGCGACGGCTCGGCGGCATGACGGGCGATGCGCTCGGCGCCGGAACAGAGCTGTGCGAGTCGGCCCTGCTCGCCGTGCTCGTCGTCGCCGCGCATGCGTGCGTGTGATGGTCAGGGGTGCGCCGTGGCCTCGGGTGGACGCCCTCGAACACGGTCTCGGCCGCGTCGAGCATGGCGAGGCCCGGATCGCCGAGGAGGGCGCCGTCCACCTCGACCATGCGTCCCCCGGGTCCGCAGGCGCGGAGCCGATCGAGGCCTGGAAACGCGCAGATGGTCGCCGTCATGCCGGTCTGGGTGACGATCAGCTCGGGGTCGAGCCCGAGCAACGCCTCCGGGGTGTACCGTGGCCAGTCCGTCCAGCGGCCGGCGGCCGCGTCACGCACGCCGGCCGCGGCCAGCACGTCGTGGAAGCTGGTTCCGGTCGTGCCGCCGAGCAGGGAGTCGCCGTAGACGGCGAGGTAGATGCCGGCCGGGCGCTCATCGCTCGGCACCGCGCCGGCGAGCGCGTGCATACGGGCGACGAAGCGTCGTGCGAGACGCGTGCCGTCCTCGGGACGGGCGAGCAGCAGAGACACCGCCTCGATGTTCGCCAGCAGCGAGGAGATGCCCCGCATCTCGCCGAGATCGAAGACCGTGAGACCCGCCTCGCGGAGCCGGGCGAGCCGCTCCGGCGCCCCAAAGCCGTTGGTGAGGACGAGGTCGGGCTCGAACGCGACCGCGGCCTCGACGTCGGCGATGCCGGCGAAGGTCGGCTTGCCGGCGTAGCGCCAGGCGTTCGGTGACCGTGTGGCGCCGTACTCGGTGAACGCGACGACGCGGCTCGGCTCGGCGAGCGCCAGGAGGAGCCCGTCCCCTACCGTGCTCGCCGAGAGGATGCGGCGGTAGTCGGCCAGCGGAACGAAGAAGCCGCCGGCGTCGCGCAGGCCGACGCGGCCGTCCTCCTCGACGAGGCGTGAAGCCGGTGCGGCGGCGGCCGAAGCGCTCGGCGCGAGCACGCGCCGGCTCGACGGCGGGACCCCTACGAGCATGGCGAGGCCGACGCACGTTGCCGCCGCGAGGAGATTGAGGGCTCCCAGGCGCGTCATGGATCCTCCGGCAGAGCGAAGCCGAGGGATGCCCCCGGGCGCATCGTGACGCCGTACACGGCGCGGATCACGTCCGGCACGATCACCGCGGGCGCAACGTCGCTACGCACGGCCACCCCGGCGGCGAGGAGCAGGGCCTGGTCGGCGAAGCGGAGCGCGTCGTCGAGCTGGTGCAGAGCGACGACGACGGCGTGCCCTTGCGCCGCCAGCTCACGCAGCAGCACGTACAGCTCCAGCGCGTGCCGGACGTCGAGGCCCGCGGTCGGCTCGTCGAGACACAGCACACGCGCGCCGGTGGCGAGGCCGCGGGCGATGAGCACGCGACGCTGCTCGCCGAAGGACAGGGTCGTGAAGGCGCGCTGCGCGAGGTGAGCCGTGTCGGTGCGGGCGAGCGCGCCGGCGATCGCGTCGCGATCGGCGGCGCCGAGACCCGCGAGCGCGGTGCCGTGGGCGTAGCGGCCCTGCGCGACGACCGCGCGTGCCGGCAGCGCAACACGCAGCCCCGTCTGCTGCGGGACCAGCGTGAGGCGGGTGGCGCGCTCGCGGACGGACAGGCGCGCAGCGTCGTGCCCGCTTAGCAGCACGCGACCGGTGTGCGGTAGGAGGCCGGCAACGGCACGGAGAAGCGTGCTCTTGCCGGCGCCGTTCGGCCCGAGAACGGCCAGCACCTCGCCATGGTGGGCGCGCAGGTCGACGTTCTGCACGATCGACGCGCGTTCGCGCACGACGCAGATGCCCTCGGCGGCAAGCGCCGCCTCAGACATGCACCAGCTCCCGCCGCGAGCGTGCGAGCAGCACGAGGAAGAGCGGGGCGCCGATGAGCCCCGTGACGACGCCGAGCGGGATTTCGGATCGCGTCGGTAGGACGCGGGTGAGCACGTCGCAGGCGACCAGGAAGGTGCCGCCGCCGAGCGCGCTCGCAGGGACGAGGGCGCGGTGCCCGGCGCCGACGAACCGCCGCAGGGCGTGGGGGACGATGAGGCCGACGAAGCCGACCGTGCCGCCCACGGACACGGCGGCGGCGGTGAGGACCGCCGTCCAGAGGATGCAGGCGCGCCGCACCTCCCGCACGTCGACCCCGAGCGCGCGCGCCTCGTCCTCGCCGGAGAGCATGAGGTCGAGGGGGCGCGCCCAGAGCATCGCCGCGGCGATGCCCGCGATCGCGAGCGGCATCGCCAATGCGACGCGCCGCAGGCCGGCGCCGCCGACGCCGCCGAGCGAGAAGTCGAGCATCGCACGCGCCAGCTCGAAGCGGTCCTGCGCGAGGGTCGCCGCGAAGGCGCCGAGGCTCACGAAGAGCGACGACAGCAGGAAGCCCGTCAGGAGGAGAACGACGAGATCGTCGCCCGCGCGCTGCACCGCGAGCAGCAGGAAGAGCGCGAGCAGCGCGCCCGCGAGCGATCCGAGCGGGAGCAGCATCTCAGGCGCGACCAGCGCGGCCGCGGCGCCGCCTGCGAGCAGGTGGAGGGAGAGCAGCGCGAGCCGTCCGCCGAGGCTGGCGCCCGCCGTGGTTCCGAGGATCGACGGATCCGCGAGCGGATTGCGGAAGAGCCCCTGGACGACGGTCCCTCCGACCGCCAGCGTCGCGCCGGCGAGGAACGCGGCGCCGAAGCGCGCGCCGCGGAGCTCGAGGTATGTGGGCCCGAGCCGCGGGTCGGAGAGGTCGCCGGTGCCGACGAGGAGCGACCCGGCTCCCGCCGCCGCGGCGAGCACGACGAGGACGCCGAGCGTGCGGCGCGCGGTCGCGCGCCCGATGGACGGGAGCGCGACCGCGCCGGAGCGGAGGGATTCAGAAGGCGGCATCCAGCTCCACGTCGCCGTCGACGCCTACCTGGTAGGCCGACACCCGGCGCTCGAAGAAGTTCGTCACCTCCTGCACGTCCTGGAGGTCCATGAAGCCGAACGGGTTGCGGGTCCCGTAGAGCTTCGGCAGCCCGAGGGTCACGAGGCGCTGGTCGGCGCAGTGCTCGAGGTACTGGCGCACGTCGGCCACGGACAGCCCGGCGACGCCCTGGCCGAGGAGGTCCTCGGCGAACTGCGTCTCGCAGGCGACCGCCTCGTCGATCATCTCCTCGATGGCCGACACGAGGCCCGCGTCGAACAGCGAAGGCTCCTCGCGGCGCACCGTGCGGACGACCTCGAACGCGAACGCCATGTGCGCGCTCTCGTCGCGGAAGACCCAGCTCGTGCCGGCGGCGAGGCCGTGCAGCAGCCCGCGCGAGCGCAGGAAGTAGACGTAGGCGAAGGCGCCGAAGAAGAAGAGCCCTTCGATGCAGGCCGCGAAGCAGACGAGGTTCAGGAGGAAGCGGCGGCGCATCTCCGGGGTGTCGAGCCGCTGGAGCTCGCGGATCGAGTCCATCCAGCGCATGCAGAACGCCGCCTTCTGGCGGATCGACGGGATCGTCTCGACGGCGGCGAAGGCGCGATGCCGCTCCTCGGGCTCGGGCACGTAGGTGTCGAGGAGCGTCAGGTAGAACTGGACGTGCAGCGCCTCCTCGTAGAGCTGGCGCGAGAGGTACATGCGCGCCTCGGGGGCGTTCACGTGCTGGTAGAGGTTTAGGACGAGGTTGTTCGCGACGATGGAGTCGCCGGTGGCGAAGAAGGCGACCAGCCGGCGGACGAGATGCCGCTCGGCGTCGGTGAAGCGCGAGCGCAGGTCGTTGACGTCGGTGGCGAAGTCGACCTCCTCCACCGTCCAGGTGTTCTTGATCGCCGCGCGGTACATCTCGAAGAAGCGCGGGTAGGCCATCGGCCGCAGCGTCAGGCAGAGGCCGGGATCGAGGAGGCGGGCGGGGCGCTGGACGGCGTTCACTGGCAGGCCTCGCAGGTCTCGGGGTTCTCGAGCGAGCAGGCGACGGCGGCGGCGCCGGTGGCCGCGGGATCGGCGACGGTCGCCTTCGCGATGCGGGTCGCAGGGCGCGAGCGCAGGTAGTAGGTGGTCTTGAGGCCGCGCTTCCAGGCGTAGAAGTACATGGACGACAGCGCGCCGATGGTCGGGCTCTCGCTGAAGAGGTTCAGCGACTGGCTCTGGTCGATGAAGGCGCCGCGGTCGGCCGCCATGTCGATGAGCGCGCGCATCGGAATCTCCCACGCCGTGCGGTAGATCGCCCGCAGGTCCTCGGGGACCTCGTCGATGCGCTGCACGGATCCCTCCTCGAGCTTGAGCCGGGCCCGCATCGCGTCGGTCCACAGGCCGCGCTCCTTCAGCGCGGTGACGAGCCAGCGGTTCACCTGCACGAAGTCGCCGGAGAGGGTCTCGCGCTTGAAGAGATTCGACACCTGCGGCTCGATGCACTCGCCGCAGCCGGCGATCGCCGCGATGGTTGCGGTGGGCGCAATCGCGAGGAGGAGGGAGTTGCGCAACCCGGTGGCGCGGATACGCGCGCGCAGCGCCTCCCAGCGGGCGGTGTCGGCGGGCACGACGCCCCAGGCGTCGAACTGGAGCTGGCCGCGCGCGGCCCGGGTCTCGTCGAACGCCGGGTGCCGGCCCCTGTCCTCGGCGAGGTCGGTCGACGCGGTGAGCGCGTGGAAGTACACCTCCTCCGCGATCTGCCGCGACAGTGCGCGCGCCTCCGGGGCGTCGAACGGAAGACCGAGCTGGAAGAAGACGTCCTGGAGGCCCATCACGCCGAGGCCGACGGGGCGCCAGCGCAGGTTCGAGTCGCGTGCGGGCGGGATCGGGTAGAACGTCAGGTCGATCACGCGATCGAGCTGCGTTACGGCGAGCCGCACGGTGTGCGCGAGCTTCGCGAAGTCGAAGACCACGTCGCCGGCCGCGTCGCGCGTCGTGTGGCGGCCGAGGTTGATGGAGCCGAGGTTGCAGACCGCCGTCTCCGCCCCCGACGTCACCTCCAGGATCTCGGTGCAGAGGTTCGAGAGATGGACGGTGCGGCCGGGCAGGGCCGTCTGGTTGCAGGCGCGGTTCGACGCGTCCTTGAACGTCATCCAGCCGTTGCCGGTCTGCGCCAGCGTCCGCATCATGCGGGCGTAGAGATCGCGCGCGCGCACGCTCTTCACCGCGAGCCCGGCGCGCTCGGCCTCGACGTAGGCGCGCTCGAAGTCGTCGCCGTAGAGGTCGGGTAGGGCAGGGACGCGCTTCGGGTCGAAGAGGCTCCACTCGGCGTCGGCCTCGACGCGCTTCATGAAGAGGTCGCTCACCCAGTTGGCGAGGTTGAGATTGTGCGTGCGGCTCGCCGCGTCGCCGGTGTTGTCGCGCAGCTCGAGGAACTCCTCGACGTCGGCGTGCCAGCACTCGAGGTAAACGCAGCAGGCGCCCTTGCGCTTGCCGCCCTGGTTCACCGCGGCGACCGACGCGTCGAGCGTCCGCAGCCAGGGCACGATGCCGCTCGAATGGCCGTTCGTGCTCTCGATGAGCGAGCCGCGCGAGCGCACGCGGTGGTAGGCGAGGCCGATGCCGCCCGAGAACTTCGAGAGCAGCGCGACGTCGGTGTAGCGCTGGTAGATGTCCTCGAGGTGGTCCGACGGCGAGTCGAGCAGGAAGCAGCTCGACAGCTGCTCGTGGCGGGTGCCGGCGTTGAACAGCGTCGGCGAGCTCGGGAGGTACTCGAGCGACGACAGGAGGTCGTAGAGCGCCAGCGCCTCCCCGATCGTCTCGCCGAGCGCGCAGGCGATGCGTAGGAAGAAGTGCTGTGGCGACTCGATCACGAGCCGCGTCGTCGGATGGCGCAGCAGATAGCGGTCGTAGACGGTGCGCAGGCCGAAGTACTCGAACTCGCGGTCGCGCTCCGGCCGGATCGCGTCGTTCAGCTTGCGCGCGTTGCTGCCGACGAAGGCCGCCAGGCGCGCATTGACGAGCCCCACGCTCTCGGCCGTCGCGATCGACTGCGAGAAGGCGTGGATGCCCTGGTTGCGCACCTCCTTCTCGACGAACGTCGAGAGCAGCCGCGCCGCGAGCTTCGCGTATTGCGGCTCCTCGGCGACTAGGCCCGCGGCCGTCTGGATCGAGAGCTGGTCGAGCTCCTGCGTCGTGGCGCCGTCGTAGAGGCCGCTGATGGTCTTCAGCGCGACGCGCATGGCGTCGACCTCGAGCAGCCCGTCGCAGCAGCGACTCACGGCGCGCACGATCTTGTTGACGTCGATCGGCTCCGTGGACCCGTTGCGCTTGCGCACGCGCATCGTCGTCTGCGGACCGTCGTCCTCCGCGCGGCGTCGCTCGATCGCCGCCCGCCCGCGCACTTCCGGCGCGGACTCCCCTACCTCGTGAAGCAGCACGTCACCCTCCGTCCTGCGCGCCGTCCGGGCGCGCCGTCCCGACCTCCGAGCGGACGACATCCCTGTCGTCGTGTGCGCTCGATCGTCGCCTGCGAGACCACCCTGCGTCCTTCCTCCAGCCGGAGGAGACGGATCGGTCGAGACGACGCACGCCACCGGGGCGTGATCGGATCGCCGCCCGTTCCCCTCGTGGCTTGCTGATCGACCGCCGCGGGATTTTTCCCCGCGACGGGTGCTGGCAGGTCTTCGGACTCGCGAGCTCGTCCGGCTATCGCCGGATGGTCCTACCGTCCACCGCTTCCCGGTCGTGCGACCAGTGCCTGTGGTGGATGTCGTTCTCGCTCACCGCTGCGGGGCAGTCCCGGACTTCCACCGGGTTCCCTCTTTCGGCCCTGGAGTGATCCAGCGGCACCAGCACGGGGCGCGATATATTGTGGTGGTCCATCCGCTGTCAACTAGATGTTGGGTGTCGGCGTGTCAGCGCACGAGATAGCGCACGAGGAGGTCGATCACCTCGGCGGCGAAGTCGTCGCGTGCGAGCCGATCGGGGTCGCGCAACGCGACGCCGTGGACGATGCCCTCGGCGACGTCGAGCGCGACGGCGGCGGCGAGGGCACGGTCCGGACGGCGCACCTCGTCGCGGTGCGCCTCGAGCCATCCCGCCGCCACCTGGTGCAGCAGCCGGCGCTCGGTCTCGGCGAGACCGCCGGCGGACACCGCGTTGTGCAACCCCGGGTCCTCGGCATGGAGCGCGATCAACGTGCGCACGCCCCGCGCGATGGTCGCGGCGAGGGGCAGCGTCACGGCCTCGCCGACGAGCGCCAGCATCCGCTCACGGAAGGCGTCGTCGTAGCGCCGGCGCACCTCGGCGACGAGCGCCTCCTTGTCCGGGAAGTACTGGTAGAGGGAGCCGATCGATACGCCGGCCTTCTCGGCCACCCGGTTGGTGGTGAGCCCCCCGAGGCCGTCGCGGCTCAGAATGTGAGCAGTTGCTCGGAGAATGACCTCGACGGTCTCCCGGGCGCGGCGCTGGTGTGGCCGTCTTTGCTGGCCGGATGTGGGCTTCGTGGGCACGGGTGAGGGCGCCTCCAACGCGAGTAGAAGGACGTGAGCAAATGCTCATATACGAGCCGGCATGTCGACGCAGACGCGACGCCCGAGGGCGCACGACTGGATCTCGGCGGCGGGGACGCTCGGCGTCGTCGTGGCCGTGGCGGCGGCGCTCGCCGGCCGCGCCGGGACGGCCGTGCTCGCCGCCGCGGTCGCGATCGGCTGCGCGGCGGCCGCGCGCATCGCGAGCCGCCGGCAGCCGTCGCCGATGCCGTTCGCGCTGCGCTTCGTGCTCTACCTGCCGCGCTGGCCGCTGTCGGTGGCACGCCTGCGTCGCATCCTCGCGCCGCGCTCCGGCGAGCGGCTGCTCGAGCTGGGGCCCGGGGTCGGCATCTACGCCGTCCCCGTCGCCGCCGCGCTCGCCGGCGGCAGGCTCGACGCCCTCGACGTGCAGCCCGAGATGCTGGCGGTGCTCGGGCGCCGCGCGCGCGCCGCCGGCGTCGGCAACGTCGTCGCGCGGCAGGGCGACGCGCAACGCCTGCCGTATGCGGACGCCTCGTTCGACGGCGCATATCTGATCGGCGTCCTCGGCGAGGTTCCCGATCCGGATGCGGCGCTGCGCGAGCTGCGCCGTGTGCTGAAGCCGGACGCACGGCTGGTCGTCGGCGAGGTGCTCGTCCTCGATCCCGACGCCGTGCGCCTGGCGACGTTGTGCGAGGCGGCGGCGCGTGCCGGCTTCGTGCTCGACGCTCGGCTCGGTTTGGCGTGCGCGTATTTCGCGCGCTTCCGCATCGCCGATGCGCCCGCGCGAGCCGTTCTACCTTGACAGAACGCGCGCGCGCAGCGTAAGACGCACGCCGACCCCAGACAGGTCAGGGAAGAGGGTGCAAATCCCTCGCTGCCCCGCAGCTGTGAGGGGGGACGATCCCGGTCACGACCACTGCCGAAAGGTGGGAAGGGACCGGGGGAGAGCGATCCCCGAGCCAGAAGACCTATCTGCCTGGAGCCAGCAGCAACACACCTTCCGCGGGGAAGGAGCTGGGTGTCAGGCAGAGCGGGCGACCATGTAGCGAGTCGCAGCGCAGCGTGCACTCGGGCCGTCTCCGCGTTCGCGGAGACGACGACGACACCGACCCGACAGGCCCTGGCCCTCCTCCTGCTCGCGCTCGCGAGCCCGCCCGACGCATGGGCGGCGCGCGCGGAGTGCCTCGGCGGCTGGCGTCTCGCCGCCGCCGCTCCGACGCCGGGCAACGCGCGGCTCGTCTGCACCGACGGCGATCCCGCCTGCGACGCCGACGGCGTCGCCGACGGTACCTGTCGCCTCGCCGTGTCGTACTGCCTCAATCTCGCGCCGTGCGCGCCGGGGCAGCTCGAGGCGCCGACGTTCCGCGGGCCCGGCGCCGAGGCGCTCGCCGCCGCCGCCGGCGCGCTGGTGGCGCCGATCGCGAGCCCCGGGGTCTGTCCCGAGGCGGCCGAGATCACGCTCGCGCTCGGCGGGCACCGGCAGCGCAAGGCGACGATCCGCGCGCAGGTGCGCGACGCCGCCAGCGGGCGTCGCGACGTCGACCGGCTGAAGGTCGTCTGCAGGGGATCGCTCGCCGGCGGCCGCGCGATCGTGGTCACCACCGACTTCGAGACCGGCGTGCTCGCCACGGTCGGTGCGAACGCCGCGCACCGCGTACGCAAGCCCGCGACCCGGATCCACTCCGACGCCGTCGTGCGGGTCGCGGACGGCGTCGTCTTCGTCCTGAACCGCTTCCTCGGCGACAACCTGCAGCGGCTCGAGCCCGGCAGCCTGCGCACGCGCTTCCAGTGCTCGACCGGCACCGCCTCGAACCCGCACGACATCGCCGTGGTCGCGCCCGACAAGGCGTACGTGACGCGCTACGACCGCGCCGAGCTGTGGATCGTCGATCCCTCGGTGGGGGCGGACTGCCGCGGCTTCCGCCGCGGCACGATCGACCTGCGCCCGTTCGCGGACGGCGACGGGCTGCCCGAGATGAGCCAGATGGCGGTCGTCGACGGCCGCCTCTTCGTCGCCATCCAGCGGCTCGACCGTCGGATCGGCTTCCGCGCCACCGGGCCGGGACGGATGATCGTCATCGACGTCGCCAGCGACGCGGTGGTCGGCGAGATCCCGCTCTTCGGCGCCAACCCGTTCGGCGACGCCACCGGCATCCCGCGCGATCCCGCCACCGGCTGGCTCGTGGTCAGCTCGGTCGGCGACATCTACGGCGTCGGCGACGGGGGCCTCGAGCGCGTCGATCCGCACGCGCTGCGGGCCGAGGGCCGCTTCTACGTCGACGAGAAGACCGTCGGCGGCAACATCCTCGACTTCGTCCTGCTCTCGCCGACGCAGGGCTACGCCGTCGTCCAGGACGGCAATCTCAAGAACCACCTGGTGCGCTTCGATCCGTCGGGCGCCGCGCCCGCCGTCGACGTCTACAACCGCCAGGCCTACCTGCCCGACATCGTCGTCGGTCCCGACGGGCTCCTGTGGCTCGCCGATCAGGGCCTGCCCGATCCGGGTATCCGCTTCTTCGATCCCGCCACCGACGAGCCGTTGCGCCGCCGCCCGCTGCGCCTCGGCCTGCCGCCGTTCTCGATTGGATTCGCGCCATGAAGGCACTCCGCTTCGTCGCCGCCGCGGTCGTCCTGGCCGCGCGGGTCGCGGCCGCCGATCCGTTCCTCGACGCCGTCGTCTCCTTCACGCCCGGGACCGCCGGCGGCTGGAACGCCGGCGCGCTGCCCGGCGTCGTGCTGGGCCCGCCGCGCGGCGGTGGGGCGTTCGCGGGCGGGCTCGACGTCGTGTCGCTCGGGCTCGGTGGGCAGATCGTCGTCCGCTTCGACGACAACGTCGTCGTCGACGGGCCGGGCGTCGACTTCACCGTGTTCGAGAACCCGTTCCTCGTGATCGGCGCGACCACGAACCCGCCGTTCGCCGAGCCGGCCACGGTGTCGGTCAGCGCCGACGGCACGACCTGGCGAACGTTCCCGTGCGCTCGCGACGCGGCGCCGTACCACGCGGGCTGCGCCGGCGTGTACCCCGTGTTCGCCAACGCCGACGACCCCGGCGCGCCGTCGCCGCTGGTGCCGTCGACGACGCCGCTGGCGGCGCTGGTCGGCATCCCGATCGACGACTTCGTCCCGCCGGCCGGCTCGGGCGGCGACGGCTTCGATCTCGCCGACGTCGGCCTCGCCGCCATCCGCTTCGTGCGCATCGACGCGGGCAACGCGGCCTTCGGCCTCGAGGGCAAGGCCGGCTTCGACCTCGACGCCGTGGCCGGCGTCCACTCGGTGGAGGTCGGCGGGCTGCCGGACGGCGACGGCGACGGCATCGCCGACGCCGCCGACGCGTGTCCGCAGATCCCGGACGGCCAGGAGGACGCCGACGGCGACGGCGTGGGCGACGCGTGCGATCTGTGTCCGGGCCTCGCGAGCGCGGATCGGCGCGACCGCGACGGCGACGGCGTCGGCGACCCCTGCGACAACTGTCCCGCGACCCCGAATCCCGATCAGGCCGACGCCGACGGGGACGGCGTCGGGGACGCGTGCGAGGCGGGACCGAATGGTCCGCCCGACACCGACGGCGACGGCGTGGCGGATGCCGACGACGTCTGTCCCCTCGTGCCCGATCCCGCGCAGGACGACCGCGACGGGGACGGCGTCGGCGACGCCTGCGACGTGTGTCCCGCCGACGCCGATCCGCTCCAGGCGGACACCGACGGCGACGGCTTCGGCGACGCCTGCGACCCGTGCCCGGCCGACGCCGAGTGCGGCCCGCTCGTCGCGGGCACGTTCCGCGGCCGCGGCGGCAAGCGCGCGACCGACGATCTCCTCACCTACGTATCCCCCGCCGCGGCGCTCATGATCGTCGCGGCCGACGCCACGCAGGCCGAGCTGGTGGTGGTGGTGTCCCCGGACGTGGTCCCCGGATCCGTGACCGTGCGTCTCGGTAAGCGTGATCTCACCGCGCAGCTGCCGTCGTTGATCCCCGGATCGACACGGACGCTGCGCATTCCCATCTCCCGTCGACGCAGCGTCGTCGTCCTCCGTGCCGAGGGACCCGGAACGAAGGGTCGCCGGCGCGCCGTCGATCGAGACCGCTTCACGGTGAAGAAGCGCCGCTGAAGCGACCGGAGGCAATACTTCCATGTCGAAACCATCCGTCTCGCTCGCCGGAGCCCTCGCGCTCGCGGCCGTCCTCGCGGCGCCCGCGGGCGCCCAGATCACGACCGCGCCCGGCTGGCACTACTACGCGATCCCCACGCCGGGCGCCGTGCAGGGCGGCGTCGTGCGCGCCGGCGACGCGGTCCTGGTCGGGCAGGGCGCCTTCGGCGCCGGGCTCCAGCAGATCATCCGCCTCGAGAACGGCGTGGCGACCACGATCGCCACGGGCTTCAACTCGCTCGGCGGCTTCGCGTTGGCCCCGAACGGCACGCTCTTCGTCGTCGACAACGGCGGCAACGTGCCGGGGGCGCTCACGGGCGACACCGCCTTCGCCATTCCCGACGCGCTGACCCGCGCCACTGCGGTGGCCGCCCTCGGGGCCGAGGTGGCGCCGGCCGGGAGCATCCCGTTCGCGCAGGACGTCGTCGTCGACGGCGCCGACCTGCTCGTCAGCGACGCGGCCGGACCGGGCGCGGGGCGCGTCGTGCGCGTGTCGGGCGGCGTCGTCACGCCGATCATCACCGGGCTCGGCTACGCCGCGGGCCTCACGGTCGACGGGACGCGGCTCCTCGTCGGGGACGTCGACGGCTTCTTCGTCGGCTCGCTCGCCGAGTACACCCTCGGCGGCACGTTCGTGACCGCGATCGCGTCCGGGCTGTCCGGCGAGTACGCGCAGGAGCTGGACAACGACGGCAACGTCCTCGTCACCGGCGGCTTCCTGCCCGACTTCTCGAGCTCGAACGTGCTCGCGATCGCGCCGGGCGGCGCCCAGTCGCAGCGCGCCTGGGGCTTCGTCTTCACGACGGAGCTGTTCCACGACGCGGCCCGTGACGAGACCCTGGTGCTCGACTACGCCGCCACCAGCGTCGCGGCGATCTGCCGCGACGTCGACGGCGACGACGTCTGCGACGCCGACGCGCTCTGCAACGGCGGGGCGATCATCACCAAGGCGAAGGCGACGATCACGAAGCTCGCGACGCCGCCGGGCGACGACGGCCTCAAGTTCGGCGGCGAGATGGTGATCCCGACGATTCCGGCGATCGATCCGGTGGCGAACGGCGTGCACATCGTCCTCGGCGACGCCCTCGGCACCGTGGCGGACGTCGCGATCCCGGGCGGCGCCTTCGACCCGGCCGCGAAGGCCGGCTGGAAGGCGAACGGCACCGGCACGTCGTTCACGTTCACCAGCAAGACGGGCGTCGCGGGCGTCACCAAGGTGTCGGTGAAGGCCGTGCCGAAGACCCCCGGGCTCCTGAAGCTCAAGGTCACGGGCAAGAAGGGCTCCTTCCCGGTGACGCCGGCGGGGCTGCCGCTCGTCGTGACCTTCGTGCTCGCGCCCGACGGGCAGTGCGGCACCGCGGACTTCAGCGGTCCGGCGCCGATCTGCGCCTTCAACGGCAGCGGTACCACGCTCAAGTGCAAGTGAGCTGATCGCCCCGGAGTCGGGCGGGCGGGGCGCTGCGGCGTTCCGCCCGCCCGCGGGCGGAGGAGGACGTCATGGGACGCATCACGTGGGCGGCGATCGCCGCACTGGGGCTGGCGACGCTTGCCGGCGCCGATCCCTTCGTCGATCGGGTGGTCGACTACACTGCCGGCGTCGGCGGCGGGGGACGCGCGGCCGATCTACCCGGCATCGTGCTCGGCCCGCCGCGCGGCGGTGGCGCCTTCCAGGGATCGCTCGACGTCGTGTCGCTCGGGCTCGGCGGCACGATCACGGTCGCGTTCGACGACAACGTCATCGTCAACGGCCCCGGTCCCGATCTCCTCGTGTTCGAGAACCCGTTCCTCGTCATCGGCGCCATCACCAACCCGCCCTTCGCGGAGCCGGCCCTGATCGAGATCAGCGGCGACGGCAACGACTGGCATGCGATCCCCTGCGCGATCGGCGCGGGCCCCTACTACGTCGGCTGCGCCGGCGTGTATCCCGTGTTCGCGAACGCGGACGATCCGAACGCCCCGTCGCCGCTCGTGCCCTCGACCACGCCGATCGCGGATCTGGTCGGCATCCCGGTCGACATGTTCGTGCCCCCCGCCGGGGCCGGCGGCGACGCGTTCGATCTCGCCGACGTCGGTCTGGCAGCGGCGCGCTACGTCCGCGTCACCGCGTCGCCGGCGCTGGTGGTGGGTCTGTTCGGCCTGTCGGGCTTCGATCTCGATGCGATGGCGGCGGTGCACTCGGTCGAGCGCAACGGGGCGCCCGACGCCGACGGTGACGGCTATCCCGACGTCGCCGACGGCTGTCCGGACGTCTACGATCCGCAGCAGCGCGACAGCGACGGCGACGGCGTGGGGGACGCCTGCGAGGGCGGCGGCGGATGCACCGGCACGATCGTCGCGTCGAAGCTGACGCTGACGAAGCTCCACATGCCGGCCGGCGACGCCGTGGTCACCTGGTCGGGCACGTTCCTGCCGTTTCCCGGCGCGGCGCCGGATCCGGTCGCGACCGGAGTGCGGGTCGTCCTCGCCGACGCGGCGACGACGCTGCTCGACGTGACGATCCCGGGCGGCGCCTGGGACAAGGCGACGAAGAGCGGCTGGAAGGTGAAGGGCGGCACCTCGTCCTGGAAGGGCGCGGCGGGCGGGCTCGGGGTCGTGAAGCTGGTCGCGAAGACGCCCGGGCAGCTGAAGCTCACCGTCACCGGCAAACGCGTCGCGCTGGCGTCGCCCGCGTTGCCGCTGCGGGCGCAGCTGCGCGTGGACGCGCGCTGCGGCGAGGTCGCCTTCGCGCCGGGCGCCTGCATGGCGCAGCCGAGCAAAGGCAAGGTGGTCTGCAAGTGACGTCCGTGCGGGTAGTGACTCAGCTTGGAACTGAGTCACTACCCCGGTGCGAAGAGAAGGCCGCCATGACGACCGCCGTCCACGCGCGGAGGTGACGCGCGTCTTCGTGACGCGACGGCCTGGCGGCTTGACCCGTCTCCGCCGGCCGGCTTATGTCCCCGCTCGACCCAGGCGGGTTGGGGAAGAGGGTGCGAATCCCTCGCTGCCCCGCAGCTGTGAGGGGGGACGAACCCGGTCGCGACCACTGCCGTCAGGCGGGAAGGGACCGGGGGAGGACGATCCCCGAGCCAGAAGACCTGCCCGACTGGAGCCAGCAGAGTACGCCTTCCGCGGGGAAGGAGCTGGGTGTCGGGCACGGCCGTCCATGGCGCATGGCGGCGGGGTGCGCGCACCGGTCTCCGCGGCGGCGAGGAGATCACGACGACGCGACCCATCCGCATGACCCTCGGGGTTCTTCTGTGCGCCGGCCTGCTGCCGTCGGCCGCCGCGGTCCACGCCGCCGCGGCCGCGGAGTGCCTCGGCGCGTGGCGGCTCGACGCCGCGCCCGCGGCGCTCGGCAACCTCGCCGTCGTCTGCCGCGACGGTGACCCCGCCTGCGACCGTGACGGGACGGCCGACGGCACCTGCCGGATCGCCGTCGCGTACTGCCTGAACGTGGGTGCGTGCGGAGCGGCGGCGATCGAGCCGCCGGTGATCGGCGGCGCCGCCGCCGGCGCGCCCGTCGCGACCAGCACCGGCGCGCTCGCCTATCCGGTGACAGGCCGACGATGTGCAGCGCGCCGGCCGAGGTCGTCCGTCGGGCGCGTGCCGGCGCCGTGCGACGCTGCGTGCGACGGTGCGCGACGCCGGCGGTCGCCGCGACACCGATCGGCTGCGCGTCACCTGCCGGCGCAGCGGCGGCGGGGCGGGGCGCGCGCTCGTCGTCACCACGGACTTCGAGACCGGGGGGCTCGCGACGGTGGGGCTCGCGAGCCCCCGCCGCGTCGGCCACCCGCCCGCGCGGGTGCACTCCGACGCCGTGGTGCGGACGTCGGGCGGCATGGTCTTCGTCCTGAACCGCTTCCTCGGCGACAACGTGCAGCGTCTCGAGCCCGACAAAGGCCTGCGCACCCGCTTCCAGTGCTCGACCGGGCCCGGCTCGAACCCGCACGACATCGTCGTCGTGGCGCCCGACAAGGCCTACGTCACGCGCTACGACCGCGCCGAGCTGTGGATCGTCGATCCGTCGGTGCGCGGCTGCGAGCGTTTCCGGCGCGGCACCATCGATCTCCGCGGCTTCGCCGACGGCGACGGGCTGCCGGAGATGAGCCAGATGGCGCTGGTCGACGGGCGGCTCTTCGTCAGCGTGCAGCGGCTCGACCGCCGGCGCGGGTTCGCGCCCACCGGGCCGAGCCGTCTCGTCGTGATCGACGTCGCCACCGACGCCATCGTCGGCGACATCCCCCTCTTCGGCGCCAACGCCTTCGGCGACGCGAGCGGCATCGTGCGCGAGCCGGGGACCGGCATGCTGGTGCTCGGCACGCCCGGCGACATCTATCGGGTCGGCGACGGCGGCCTCGAGCGCGTCGACCCGGTGGCGCTGCGTGCGGAGGGCCGGTTCTTCGCCGACGAGGTCGCGCTCGGCGGCAACGTCACCGACTTCGTGCTGCTCGCGCCCACGAAGGGCTACGCCGTGGTCCAGGACGGCACGCTGCGCAACCACCTCGTCGCCTTCGATCCCACCGGCGCGACGCCGCCGCGCGACCTCTACGCGCGCATGGGCTTCCTGCCCGACGTCGCCGTCGGCCCCGACGGCCTCGTGTGGCTCGCCGACCAGGGCATGCCCGATCCCGGCCTGCGCCTCTTCGATCCGTCCACCGACCGCCCGGTGCAGCGCCGCCCGCTGCGGCTCGGGCTGCCGCCGTTCTCGATCGGATTCCTGCCGTGACGGTGCGCGCGCTCCTCGTCGTGCTGCTGCTGCTCGTGCCGGCGGCGGGGCGGGCCGATCCCTTCCTCGACGACGTCGTCAGCTGGACCATCGGCCCCGGCGGCGGCGCCCGGGTCGCCGACCTGCCGGGCGTGGTGCTCGGGCCGCCGCGCGGCGCGGGGCCGTTCGCGGGCTCGCTCGACACCCTGTCGCTCGGGCTCGGCGGCCAGGTCGTGGTCGCCTTCACCGACAACGTGGTCGTGAACGGTCCCGGCCCCGACTTCACCGTCTTCGAGAACGCCTTCCTCACGTTCGGGGCGACCACGCTCGATCCGTTCGCCGAGCCGGGCACCGTGTCGGTGAGCGCCGACGGCGTCACCTGGGCGACGTTCGCCTGCGCGCTCGACCAGCCGCCGTTCTATCCCGGCTGCGCCGGCGTCTATCCGGTGTTCGCGAACGCGGCCGATCCCGGCGCGCCGTCGCCGCTCGTGCCCTCGACGGCGCCGATCGCGTCGCTGGTCGGCGTCGACGTCGACGCCTTCGTGCCGCCGCCGGGCTCCGGCGGCGACGTCTTCGATCTCGCCGACGTCGGGCTCGCCGCGATCCGCTTCGTGCGCATCGACGCCGGCCCATACGTGTTCGGGCTCCAGCAGCTCGCGGGCTTCGACCTCGACGCCATCGCCGGCCTCAACTCGAAGGAGACCGCCGGCTCGGCCGACGGCGACGGCGACGGCATCCCCGACGTCGCCGACGGCTGTCCGCTGGTCGCCGATCCCGCCCAGGCCGACGCGGACGGCGACGGCGTCGGCGACGCCTGCGACCTCTGCCCGGGGCTCGCGAGCCCCGACCGCCGCGACCGCGACGGCGACGGCGTCGGCGATCCGTGCGACAACTGCCCGGGGACGCCGAATCCCGACCAGGCCGACGCCGACGGCGACGGAGTCGGCGACGCCTGCGAGGACGGTCCGAGCGGACCGCCCGACAGCGACGGTGACGGCGTGCCCGACGCCGCCGACGTCTGTCCGCTGGTGCCGGATCCCGCGCAGGCCGACGCCGACGGCGACGGCGTCGGCGACGCCTGCGACCTCTGCGTCACGGTCGCCGACCCCGAGCAGCTCGACACCGACGGCGACGGCGTCGGCGACGCCTGCGATCCGTGCCCGGCCGACGCCGCGTGCGGGCCGCTGGTCACGGGCGCGTTCCGCGGCCGCGGCGGCAAGCGCGCGTCCGACCACCTGCTCACCTACGTCAGCCCGACCGGCGCCGCGATCGCGCTGCCGGCGGGCAGCACGCATGCCGAGCTCATCGTGGTGATCGCGCCCGAGGTCCGGGCGGGGTCGGTCACGGTGCGCGCCGGCAAGCGCGACCTCACCGCGGAGCTGGGCGCGTCGATCCCGGGATCGACACGCCGGCTGCGCATCCCGCTCGCGCGTCGACGGACCACCGTCGTGCTTCGTGCCGAGGGCCCCGGCACGAAGCGACGGCGGAAGTCCGTCGACCTGGACCGCTTCACGGTGACGCTCCGCTGAGGCGACGAAAGGACATCCGCAGCATGGTTTCCTGGACACGTCATGCGACTCTGGCCGGCGCGCTCGCGCTGGCCGCCGTGGCCCCGGTCGGGGCCGCCATCACGACGGCGCCCGGCTGGGTTGCCGGCACCATCCCGACGCCGGACTTCGTGCAGGGCGGCGTCGTCCGTGCCGGCGACGCGGTCTTCGTGGGCCAGGGCGCCTTCGGGGTCGGGCTCCAGCAGGTGATCCGGCTCGACGGCGGCGTCGCCACCACGATCGCCACCGGCTTCAACTCGCTCGGCGGCTTCGCCTTCGCGGGCGGCACGCTCTACGTCACCGACAACGGCGGCCACCTCATGGGGGCGACCACCGGCGACACCGTCTACGCCGTTCCGGACGCGCTCACGCGGGCGACCGCGCTGCCCGCGGCGGGAGCCGAGGTCGTGCCCAGCGGCTCGATCCCCTTCGCGCAGGACGTCGTGGTCTCGGGGAGCGATCTCATCGTGAGCGACGGGACGGGCCCCGGCGCCGGCCGGGTCGTGAAGATCACCGGCGGCGTGGCGTCGAACCTCGTCACCGGATTCGACTACACCGCGGGCCTGGCCCTCGCCGGCGGCAATCTCCTGGTCGGCAACGTCGATGCGACGTTCACCGGCTCCGTGGCGGCGTACACGCTCGCCGGCACGCCGGTCGGGCCCGTCGTCGGCGGGCTCTCCGGCTGCTACGCCATCGATCTCGACAACGACGGCAACCTGCTCGTCAGCGGCGGCTTCAAGCCGGACTTCTCCAGCAGCACCATCCTGGCGGTGGCGCCGGGAGGCGCCCAGAGCGAGCGGGCCAGCGGCTTCGTCTTCTCGTCGGAGCTGTTCCACGACCCCGCCCGCAACGAGACGCTGGTCCTCGACGTCGGCGTGAGCGAGATCGCCACCATCTGTCGCGACGCGGACGCCGACGGGGCCTGCGACGCCGATCAGCCGTGCATCGGCGGCGTGGCGCTCACGCGGGCGAAGCTCACGCTCACGAAGGTCGCTCTGCCGACCGGCGACGACGGCCTCAAGCTGACGGGCGAGATGATCGTGCCCACGTCCCCGGCGCTCGATCCGCTCATGAACGGCGTGCGCCTCGCGGTCACCGGCGCCGCCGGCACCGTCGCCGACGTCGCGCTCCCGGGCGGTGCCTACGACGCCGGGACGAAGACCGGCTGGAAGGTGAAGGGCGGCGGTACGGCCTGGACGTTCTCGAGCAAGGCCGGGGTCGCAGGCATCACGAAGGTGGCCGTGAAGAAGCTCCCCGTACCGGCGGGCCGCGTGAAGGTGAAGGTCACCGGCAAGAAGGGCGCATTCGTCGCCGGTGCCGGCGATCTGCCCCTGCGGGCGACCTTCAGCCTCGATGCGGCGGGGCAGTGCGGTACGAGCGCGTTCGCGAGCTGTGCGCTCGCCGGGCCGAACGTGCGCTGCAAGTGAGGTCGGAACGGAACGAGCGGCGGGCGCCCGGCGCCCGTCGCTCGGGCCGCAAACACCACGGCCCCGATCGGCGGGGCTCCCCAGCACTCCGCCGATCGGGGCCGCAGCTTCGCGGGCGCGCAGCCGCGCCCTCAGTAGGTCATGTTGATCGACCAGGTGCCGACGACCCAGGGGTCGTCGTTGTCGTTGTAGAACTTGTTCACGTTGCCGAAGGTGTAGACGTAGGCGCCGGCGCTGGCCGACCACGAGCCGTAGTCCTCGCCCATGAAGGCGAGCGGGACGCTGAAGATCGCGCCCGCCCGGAAGAAGCCGAAGGTCTCGTTCGAGTTGCTGAACGGGCCCTCGTAGTAGTTGTCGATGCCGATGCCGAGCTGGAGCGGCACCGCCAGCGACACCGGATAGTCCTCGCTCTCGAGGATGGTGAACGACGGGCCGGCGTTGAACTCCATGTAGTCGCCGCGCTTGTCGCCGAGGGCGGTGCCCTCGAGCTCGTGCGCCCAGAGGAAGCTCGGCGACATCGCCCACATGCCCAGCCACTCGCTGTCGTCGAGGCTGAAGGACATGTCGAACTCCTGCACCGTGGAATAGGCGCCGTTCGGATAGGTGTAGGCGATGTAGAAGGGCTTCACCTCGAGCTTGTTGAAGAAGGTGAACTTGGCGCCGAGGTAGACGTCGGACTCGTACCAGTTGGTCGGGCCGCTGACGGCGCCGGTGGCCTTCGAGTGGACCGAGTTCCAGGTGCCGATGAAGGGCGTGAAGCCCGTGAAGATCGCGTTCTCGTCTTCGTCCGCGAAGAGGTTGATGTTCACCTCACCGTAGGGCTGCCAGATGAAGCCGTTGCGCTCCTGGAGGATGCCGCGGAAGAAGTAGGCCGTGGTGAAGTCCATGCCCACGCTGAACTCGATCTTCCCGCTGTTCGGTCCGGCGTGGACCGCCGGAGCTGCGAACAGCAGGCCGGCTGCTGCGACGAGGCCGGCCAAGCGCCCCGCCCTCGACGATCGACGTCGATGATCCATGAGTGTCCCTCCCTCCATTTCGCGACCGGCACCATCGAGGGCGCGTCGGCCGTCGTCCCGGGGCACAGCAACCCGCATGCCGCGACGCTCCGTCGCGCAGGCGACCGCCAAGTCCCCTGGTGAACGATCGTTTGCCGCCGCCGCTCGCAGCCGGATGTCGTCGCCTGCCTCGCATCGGGCATGCACCTGCCCAGGCAATGTGCACTGCAATCGTTGACAGGGGAGCCGCCGGCGCGGATGCACGGGCCGTGCTCCGGCTCCTCGGCGCGGCGGCGTTCGCGGTCGTGTTGGCCGCGTGTGCGCCGCCGCCGGCGGCGCGGGGCGACGGTGCGCGCATCGTCTCGCTCGCGCCGTCGGTGACCGAGATCCTCTTCGGGCTCGACGCCGGCGCGCGTCTCGTGGGCGTCTGCGGACACTGCAACTTTCCGCCGGCGGTCGAACGCCTGCCGCGTGTGGGCGGCTATCTGTCGCCGAGCGTCGAGGCGGTGATCGCGGTCGCGCCCGGGCTCGTCATCGCCGTGCCGTCGCCCGGGAACCGCGAGGCGGTGCGCGCCATCGAGCGCGCCGGCATCCCGGTGCTGGTCGTCGGCGACCGCACGCTCGCCGACCTGCGGGCGGCGATCCGCGCCATCGCCGCCGCGATCGGCGAGCCGGCGCGCGGCGAGGCCCTGGTCGCGCGCATCGACGGCGAGCTCGACGCCGTCCGCCGGCGCGTCGCCGGCCTGCCCATGCAGGGCGTACTGCTCGTCGTGGGGCATCGGCCGCTCATCGTCGCGGGCGGCGGGACGCTCCAGGACGAGCTGCTGCGTGTCGCCGGCGCGACCAACGTCGCGGCCGACGTCGGCCAGGCGTTTCCGCAGATCGCTACGGAGGTGGTCGTCGCGCGTGCGCCGGACGTCATCCTCGACGCCGCGATGGGCACGGAGGAGGGCGGCCGCGACCTGTTCGCACCGCTCACGACCGTACCCGCGGTGGCGAACGGCCGCGTCGTACGGATCGCCCCGGACGCGCTGTTCCGCGCCGGGCCGCGCGTGGGCGAGGCGGCCGCGGCGCTGGCGACGGCGATCCATCCCGGAGCCCCGGGGTGAGGCGCGGTCGTGGCGCCCATCTGACGCCGCGGCGCCTGCTCGGCGTGCTCGCCGTCCTGGCGCTGCTCGTGGTCGCGTCGATCGTGGCGGCGACGCTGATCGGGCCGACGTCGGCGAGCCTCGCACGCGCGCTCGGACCCGACGGCGCGGGGACGCCCGACCATCTGATCCTGTTTCGCACCCGCCTGCCGCGCGTGCTGCTCGGTGCCGTCGTGGGCGGGGCGCTGGCCTGCGCCGGCGCGGCGCTCCAGGGCCTGCTCGGCAACCCGCTCGCCGATCCGCACCTGCTCGGCATCTCGGCCGGGGCGGCGGTCGCCGGCGCCCTGGTGCTGGTGACCGGGGCCGATCCGGTGTCGCCCGTCGTGCCGCTCGCGGCGTTCGCGGGGGCGCTCGGCACGATGGCGCTCGTCTTCGTGCTGGCGCGGCGCGACGGCCGTGCGGCGCCGACGACGCTGCTGCTCGTGGGCGTCGTGTGCAACGCGCTCGGGGCCGCGGCGATCATGCTCGTCAACGCGCTCGCGAGCTACACGCAGGCACAGGGCGTGCTGTTCTGGATCATGGGGTCGCTGTCGGCGCAGAGCTACGTGCTGGTCGGTCTGGTGGCCGCCTACGCGCTGGCCGGCGTCGTCGCGCTCGGCCGGCACGCGCAGCACCTGAACCTCATGGCGGCGGGCGAGGAGGGCGCGCACGCGCTCGGCGTCGACGTCGAGCGGGTGCGGCGCACGGTGTTCGTGGCGGCGTCGCTGCTCGTCGCCGCCGCCGTCTCGGTGAGCGGCATGATCAACTTCGTCGGCCTCATCGTGCCGCATCTCCTGCGCCTGCTGTTCGGGCCGGACCTGCGCCTGCTGCTGCCGGCGTCGTTCCTCGGCGGCGCCGTCCTGCTCGTGTGGGCGGATACGGCGGCGCGCACCGCGCTCGGCGCGAACGAGCTGCCGGTGGGCGTCGTGACGGCCTTCCTCGGCGGCCCGTTCTTCCTCTACCTCCTGCGCCGCACCTTGCGCCGGGGGAGCGCGTGACCCGGCTCACGGCCGACGCGGTCCACTTCGCGCACCAGGCGCGCCCGGTGCTGCGCGGCGTGTCGCTGGCCCTCGAGCCGGGCGCCGTCGTCGGCCTCGTCGGTCCGAACGGGGCCGGCAAGTCGACGTTGGTCCGCCTGCTCGCCGGCCTCGATCGCCCGTCGGCGGGGACGGTCGTGCTCGGCGACCGCCCGCTCGCCGCGTGGCCGCGCCGCGAGGTGGCGCGGGTGCTCGCGCTGGTGCCGCAGGACCCGCGGCTCGAGTTCCCGTTCACGGTGCTCGAGGCGGTGCTGATGGGGCGTACGCCGTACCTCGGCCCGTTCGGGTTCCCCGGCCCGCACGACCTCGCCGTGGCGCGGGCGGCGCTCGCCGCGCTGGAGATAGACGCCCTCGAGGTGCGGCCCATCGACGCGCTCTCGGGCGGCGAGCGCCAGCGCGTCTTCCTGGCGCGGGCGCTCGCGCAGGAGCCGCAGGTCCTGCTCCTCGACGAGCCGACCACGCACCTGGACCTGCGCCACCAGAGCCTGCTGCACGCGGTGGTGCGCGCCCGCTGCCGGCGCGACGGGATGGCGGCGCTCACCGTCCTGCACGACCTCAACCTGGCGGCCGCCTTCTGCGACCATCTCGTGCTGCTCGCCGACGGGCGCGTCGTGTGTGCCGGGCCGCCGGCGGCGGTGCTGGCGCCGGACGTGCTCGAGGCCGTGTTCGCGACTCCGGTCCTGGTCGAGACGCACGGTCCGAGCGGGCGCCGGATCGTGGTGCCGCGGCTGGACGCGCCGGCCGGTTGAGGCGTGGATTGCGCCGCCCGCCGGGGCGCTGGTAGGGAGCGGGGCGAGACCGGTCCGTGATGCACTTCGACTTCGCGAACGTGCTCGTGTTCGTCGGGCTGGGCGTCGGGCTCTGCGCGCTGATGCTCGCTCTGGGGTCGCTCCTGCGCCCGAGCGCGCCGTCGCCCGGCAAGCTGGCGACCTACGAGTGCGGCGAGCCGCCGAGCGGGCCGGCGTGGATCAACTTCAACATCCGCTTCTATCTCATCGCGCTGGTGTTCGTGATCTTCGACGTCGAGCTGGCGTTCGTCTATCCGGTCGCCGCCGTGTTCCGCGAGATGGTGGAAGACGGCAGGGGCGTGACCGCGCTCGTCGAGCTCCTGTTCTTCGTCGGCATCCTCGCCGTCGGGCTCGCGTACGTGTGGGCGCGCGGCGATCTCGCCTGGCACGCACGCCGCGATCGGGTGCGTCCCGCCGCCTGACATCGGGAGACCGCCCATGTCGCTCCTCAACACCGCGCCCGAGATGGCGATCACCACGCGGGTCGACGACCTCCTCAACTGGACCCGCAAATCGTCGGTCTGGTACATGATGTTCGGCCTCGCCTGCTGCGCCATCGAGATGATGCAGACCGGCGGGCCGCGCGCCGACCTCGAGCGCTTCGGCATGGCGCCGCGCGCGACGCCGCGCGTCTCCGACGTGCTCATCGTCTCCGGCACGCTGACGCTCAAGATGGCGCTGCGCACGAAGGTGCTCTACGACCAGATGCCGGCGCCGAAGTACGTCGTCTCGATGGGCAGCTGCGCCAACTGCGGCGGGCTCTTCCAGCTCGCCTACTCGGTGTGCGACGGCGTCGACAAGGTGATCCCCGTCGACGTCTACGTGCCCGGCTGCCCGCCGCGGCCGGAGGCGCTCACCGAGGGGCTGGTGAAGCTGCAGGCGAAGATCCAGCGCGAGCGCTGGCTCGTCCGCGCCCCGGAGACGGCCTGACGTGCTCGACGCCGCCGGCGTGCACGCGCGGCTCCGCGATCGCTTCGGCGAGGCGATCGGCCCGCTCACGGGCAGTGGCCGCGACGCCTGGCAGCGGGTCGACGCCGCGCAGATCGCGCTCGTCTGCCGGTTCGCGAAGGATGATCCCGCTCTCGCCTTCGACTGCCTGTCGTGCCTGTCGGGCGTCGACTGGCCGAAGCGCGAGGTGATCGAGGTCGTCTACCACCTCTACTCGTACCGGCTGCGGCACTGGGGCGTGCTGAAGGTGGAGACGCCGCGCGACGCCCCCGGCGTGCCGACGGTGAGCGGCGTCTGGCCGGCGGCGGAGTGGCCCGAGCGCGAGGTCTTCGATCTCTTCGGCGTCGTCTTCGACGGCCATCCCGATCTCCGCCGCCTGCTGATGCCCGAGGACTGGCCCGGGCATCCGCTGCGCAAGGACTTCGTCGAGCCGGAGGAGTACCACGGCATCTCGACCTCGCGCGCGAGCCTGCTCCGACCCTGAGGCGGCATGGCGGGGCTCGGAGGCTTCGAGGTCGAGGTGCAGCGGGAGACGCCGGGCGGCGTCGTCACCGAGGACATGACGCTGTCGATGGGCCCGCAGCACCCGTCGACGCACGGCGTGCTGCGCTTCGTCGTGCGTGCCGACGGCGAGGTGATGAAGGAGGCGGTGCCCGACGTCGGCTACCTGCACCGCTCGATCGAGAAGATCGCGGAGAAGGTCGGCTGGCACGGCTTCCTGCCCTACACCGACCGCGTCGACTACGTGGCGGCGATGTTCTGCAACCACGGCTGGGCGATGGCGGCGGAGCGGCTCGCCGGCATCACCGTGCCGCCGCGCGGCGAGTACTGCCGCGTGATCGCCGACGAGCTCTGCCGCCTGCACAGCCATCTCCTCTCCGTCGGCTCGATGGCGATGGACCTGGGCGCGTTCACGCCGTTCACGCACGCCATCCGCGAGCGCGAGTACCTGAACGACCTCTTCGAGGAGCTGTGCGGCGCGCGCCTCACGTTCCACTACATGCGCATCGGCGGCGTGGGATGGGATCTGCCGCCGGGGTGGCTCGGGCGGCTGACGCATTTCCTCGGTCGCTTCGAGCCCATCCTCGACGAGTACGACCGCCTGATCTCGTACAACAAGATCTACGCCGAGCGGCTCGCCGACGTGGCCGTGGTCGGCGCCGAGCAGGCGATCGCGTGGAACCTCGTCGGCCCGAACCTGCGCGGCACCGGCTTCGCCTACGACGTGCGCCGCGACGATCCGTACTCCGTGTACCCGGAGCTGGAGTTCGACGTGCCGGTCGGCCGCGGCGAGATGGGGACGCTCGGCGACGCCTTCGACCGCTACATCGTGCGCATGCGGGAGATGCGCGAGAGCTGCCGCATCCTGCGCCAGTGCGTCGCGCGGCTGCCGGACGGGCCGGTGATCGCGAAGGTGCCGCGCAACTTCAAGCCGCCGGCGGGCGAGTGCTACGTCCGCGTCGAGAGCGCGCGCGGCGACATGGGCTGGTACGTGGTCAGCGACGGCACCGCGTTCCCCTACCGCTGCAAGATCCGCACCGGCTCGTTCGCCGCCATCGCCACCATCCCGCAGGTCAGCCGCGACCTCATGATCGCCGATCTGGTCGCCGTCATCGCCAGCTACGACCTCGTGGCCCCAGAGATCGACCGGTGAAGGCGCTGGTGGCGGAGCTGGCGGCGAGCGGCCTCGTGCCGGCGTGGGTGCCGCCGTGGGCGCTGGCGCTGGGCACCATGCTCGTCGCCGGCGGGCTCGTCGTCTTCGGCTTCGTGCTGCCGATCGCGGGCGTGACGACGTGGGTCGAGCGGCGCCTCATGGCGCGGCTCCAGAGCCGCGTCGGCCCGAACCGCACGGGTCCGATCGGCATCCTCCAGTGGCTCGCCGACGGCGTGAAGAGCCTGCTGAAGGAGGACGTCGTGCCGGCGGCGGCCGACGCGCGCCTCTTCCGGGCGGCGCCGTACGTCGTCATGGTCGGCTTCGTCGCGACCTTCGCCTGCCTGCCGTTCACGCAGGACCTCGTCGTCGCGGATCTGAACGTCGGCGTCGTCTACGTGACCGCGGTCACGGCGCTCGTCGTCGTCGGCATCCTCATGGCCGGCTGGGCGTCGAACAACAAATGGTCGCTGCTCGGCGGCGTGCGCTCGGCGGCGCAGATCGTGAGCTACGAGATCCCGGCCGGGCTCTCGATCGTGCCGGTCGTGCTGCTGTCGGGGACGCTGTCGATGCAGGGCATCATCCTCGAGCAGGGGGCGGCGCCGTGGACGTGGTACGTCTTCGACTCGCCGTTCACGTTCGTCGCCTTCCTCGTCTTCTTCACCGCGGCGCTGGCGGAGGGCAACCGCACGCCGTTCGACCTGCCCGAGGCCGAGTCCGAGCTGGTCGCCGGGTTCGCCACCGAGTACAGCGGCATGCGCAGCCTGCTCTTCTTCATGGCGGAGTGGGGCAACCTCTACGTGATCGGCGCGCTCGCGACCACGCTCTTCCTCGGCGGCTGGCAGATCCCGTGGGCGCTCGACGGGCGGCCCGTGCTGCGCAACCTCCTCCAGCTCGGCACCTTCTTCGCGAAGGCCTACACCGTCGGCGTGCTGCTCCCGATCTGGCTGCGCTGGACGCTGCCGCGCGTGCGCGTCGACCAGATGATGGCGATGTGCTGGAAGTACCTCGTGCCGGTGGCGCTCGTGAACCTCGTCGGCACGGCGGTGTGGATGGTCGTCTTCCCCGTCGGCGTGCCCGCCGTGCGCGGCGCGCTGTGCGGGCTCGCCGTCGTGCTGGCGGCCCTCTTCGTCCGCCGCGTCGCGTTCCATCTGCGTCACGCGGGTCTCGGCCGCGCCCACCTCAGCTGGAACCCGCTCGGCACGGCACGGTCGCCGGGATGAGCGGGCGGACGACCATGGGCGGCGTCACCGGCTGGTTGCGCAATCTCGCGGAGGCGCTCCTCACGGTGGCCGAGGGGCTCGCGGTGACCGCGTCGCACCTCGTGCGCAAGCCCGTGACGCTCCAGTATCCCGACCGTCTGCCCGACGGCCTGCGCGTCCAGGACACGCTGCCGTTCCGCTACCGGGGCATGCTCGCCGTCGATCTCGAGATCTGCACCGCCTGCCTCGCGTGCGAGCGTGCGTGTCCGATCGACTGCATCGTGATCGACGCGGTGAAGGACAAGGAGGCGGGCGGCCTCGTCATGTCGCGTTTCGACATCGACATGGCCAAATGCATGTACTGCGGCCTGTGCAGCGAGCCGTGTCCGACGGGCGCGATCCACCACACCCCGGAGTTCGAAGGGGCGGACTACACCCTGGAGAGCCTCGTCTTCCGCTTCGTCGACGCGCCGGTGCGGGCCTACCGCCCGAAGAAGGGCGGCGAGCGCGATCCGGTCCTGGCCCCGCTCCTCGAGCGCGGGCTGCGCTACGTCGACGAGTTCGCGAGCCCCGCGGCCACGCCGCCGCCGCGGAGCTGACGGGGTCGTGAAATCTGCCGCCGTTCGGCACGGCGCCGGTGGACCTCCGGGCGGGATTCCGTTACGGCGGAGCGCGTGAGGCGGAGCGCCGGCCCGACGTGGGCGACCCTCGGCGTCCTGGCGCTGCTGCTGCTCTTCGGGGGGGCCGAGGCGCGGGCGAGCCAGCCGGATCCGCTGTTCGACGATCCCGAGGGCGCCGAGGTGCCGTCGGGGTTCCCCGATCCCTTCGAGCCGATCAACCGCGCCGTCTTCGGCTTCAACCAGCAGGTCGATCGCTTCGTCCTGGCGCCGCTCGATCACGCCTACGTCGCCGCGGTCCCGGAGGGCGGCCGTCGCGCCGTGCGCCGCGCGCTCGCCAACCTCGATGCCCCGGTCGTCTTCGTGAACGACCTGCTGCAGCTCGATCCGGGCCGGGCGATCGTCACCCTGACCCGCTTCGGCGTGAACACGACGCTCGGCGTGCTCGGCTTCTTCGACGTCGCGGCGGTGATGGGTATCGAGGGGCATCGCACCGACTTCGCCGAGACGATGGCGCTCGTCGGCATCCCGAGCGGGCCGTTCCTCGTGCTGCCCGTGCTCGGCCCGACGACGGCGCGCGACGGCACCGGCTTCCTCGTCGATCTGGCCTTCCAGCCGATCACCTATCTGCTCACCCCGGCGGTCGTGATCGTCCTCACGGCCGCGCGCGAGGGCGGGGCGGGCTTCGCCAGCTACGACGAGAACGCCGGCGCGCTGCGGGCGCTGCGCGAATCGAGCGTCGACTTCTACGCCGCGGTCCGCAACGCCTACTACCAGAACGCGATGGGGCAGATCGGCTCGCGCCGTGCGGCGCAGCAGCGCGACGCGGCCGCGCCGGCGTGGCGGACGTCGCTACTGGGGGCGCTGACGTTCGCCCCGGCCCGCGGCGAGATCCGCGATCTTGCCCCGCAGAGTCGCTACTAGGGCGTCGAGGTCGCCGCGCGCGAGCGCCGCCGAGTAGTCCGACCGGCGCAGCGCCAGCTCGCTCACGGTGCCGCGGTAGAAGACGTCGGCGATGCGCCACGTCCCGTCGGTCTCCTGGAGCCGGTAGGCCAGCTCGACCGGGTCCTTCCCCGGCTCGTCGATGCGGGTGCGGACGAGGACCGTGCCGTGGCTGCTCGGCTCCTCGCCGAGGATCGTGAACGTCTGGCCGCCGGCGTGGTCGAGGTTCGCGGCGTACGTGGCCGTCATGAAGTCGGCGAAGGTGGTCTTCCAGCGCGCCTTGTCGGCGTCGGACAGCGGGGCCCAGTACCTGCCGAGCGACTTCTCGGCCATGAGGCCGAGGTCGAACGTGCTCGCGAGCAGCGGGGCGAGCGCGTCGTAGCGCCCCTGGTAGCCGAGGCTCTCGGCCTTCGCGAGCGTCTGCTGCATGCCCGCGTTGAGCTTCTCGACCGTCGACTGGGGCCCCGAGCCGGCGGCGACGGCGACCGTCGCCAGCATTCCCAGGAGGCCGGCGGCGTGGCCGGAGCGTCCTCTCCCCATGCGCTCGTGCTAGCACAGGCTCGCGGGAAGCCGAACCGTTCGCGTGCGCGGATACGGAGTTGCCCTGGCGGGGGGCCTTTTGCTAGACGGCCAGCCGGCCCCGCCGGGAACGGCTCGCCGCGAGTCCACGTGTCGACGACGCTCGCCGTCTTCTATCTGCTCGCCGGGCTCACCGTCGGCTCCGCGATCGCCGTCGCGGTGAGCCGGCACGTCGTCTACGCCGCGTTCGCGCTCATGAGCACCCTGCTCGGCGTCGCGGGCCTCTTCGTCCTCCTGTCGGCGGACTTTCTCGCCGTCGTGCAGCTGCTCGTCTACGTCGGCGGCGTCCTCGTGCTCGGCCTGTTCGCGATCATGCTGACGCACCGGATCGCGGAGGCGGAGGTCTCGAACCGCGCCGTGGGCCGCGGCCCGGCGGCGGTCGTCGTCGGGCTCGTGCTGGCGGCGCTGCTGCGCGCGCTGGGGCAGACGGAGTGGGGGACGGCCGAGCTGCCGCCGCCGGCCCCGACCACCTACGCCGTCGGCATGGCGTTCCTCGGCGACTACGCGCTGCCCTTCGAGGTGGCGTCGCTCGTCCTGCTGCTCGCCCTCGTCGGCGCGGTGGTCGTGTCGCGCAAGGAGCTCGGCCGGTGATCGGCGAGCCGACGCTGCTCCACTTCCTCGTCGTCGGCGCGATCCTCTTCGCGCTCGGGCTCTACTGCGTGCTGACGCGCCGCAACGCGCTCGGCATGCTGATGGGCATCGAGCTCATCCTCAACGCGGCGAACGTCAACTGGGTGGCGTTCGCACGCTACCGCGACACCGGCGTCGACGGGCAGGTGTTCGCGATCTTCGTCGTCATGCTCGCGGCTGCCGAGGCCGCAGTCGGGCTCGCGATCGTCCTCGGGCTCTACCAGGGCTTCGAGACCATCGACGTCGACGCGGCCGATCGGCTCCGAGGCTGACCCGGGCCATGCCGACCGCCGCGCCCGTGCTCGCCCTGATGCCGCTCTTCCCGCTCCTCGGGGCGCTCGTGCTCGGGGTCGGCGGGGCGCGGCTCCAGGCGCGGGCCGGGGCGGGGGCGGTCGGAGCGCTCGGCTGCGCCGGGGTGTGGGCGGCGTTCGGCGTCGGGGCGGCCGCGGTCTGGACCCTGGCCGGACTCCCCGCGAGCGAGCGCCTGCTGCTCGCCGAGGGACCGACGTGGATCGACGTCGGCGGGCTGCGCGTGCCGTTCACGCTCGCGCTCGATCCGCTGTCCGCCGTCCTCGTCCTGCTCGTGGGCGGCGTCGGCGGGCTGATCCACGTCTATGCGATCGGCTACATGCGCGACGATCCCGCCGCCTGGCGGTTCTTCGCGTACCTCAACCTGTTCACGGCGGCGATGCTCGTGCTCGTCCTCGCCGACAACCTGCTCCTGCTCTTTCTCGGCTGGGAGGGCGTGGGCTTCTGCTCCTGGGCGCTCGTCGGGTTCTGGTGGGAGGACCGCGCGAACGCGGCCGCGGGGACCAGGGCCTTCCTCGTGAATCGCGCCGGCGACGTGGGCGTGCTCCTCGGGACGGCGCTGCTCGTGGCGAGCCTCGCCGCCGCCGGCCCGCCGACGCTGACGTTCCGCGAGCTGGGGCCGCTGGTCGGGGGGCTCGCGCCGGAGGTGGTGACGACGGTGACGCTGCTCCTCTTCCTCGGCGCCGCCGGCAAGTCCGCGCAGATCCCGCTGCACGTATGGCTGCCCGACGCGATGGCCGGCCCGACGCCGGGGTCGGCGCTGATCCACGCGGCGACCATGGTGACGGCGGGCGTCTACCTGCTCGCCCGCCTGCACCCGCTCTTCGCGCCGGCGCTGGTGACGGCGCACGTGGTCGCGGGCGTCGGCGCCGTGACCGCGCTCTGGGGGGCGGTGCTGGCGGCGTCCCAGCACGACGTGAAGAAGGTGCTCGCGTACTCGACGGTCTCGCAGCTCGGCTACATGATGCTCGCGATGGGCGTCGGCGCCGCGGCGGCGGGCGTCTTCCATCTGACCACGCACGCGTTCTTCAAGGCCGCGCTGTTCCTCGCCGCCGGCAGCGTCATCCACGCGCTCGGCGGCGAGCAGGACATGCGGCGCATGGGCGGGCTCCGCCGCGCGCTGCCGCACACCTGCGCGGTGTACGTCGTCGCGACCCTGGCGCTCACCGGGGTGCCCTTCGTCGGCGGCTTCTTCTCGAAGGACGCGATCCTGTGGGAGGCGTTCGCGGGCGAGCGGGGACACGCCGGGCTGTGGCTCGTCGCCACGGCCGTCGCCGGGCTCACCGCCTACTACATGGTCCGGCAGCTGCTGCTCGTCTTCGCGGGGGCGTCGCGCCTGGAGCCGGCGGCGGCGCGCATCCACGAGTCGCCGCCGGTGATGATGCTGCCGCTGTGGGTGCTGGCGGCGGGTGCGCTCGGCGTCGGTTGGCTCGGCGTGCCGCCCGCGCTCGGCGACGTCCTCGGCGTGCCGCATCTCTTCGGGGCGTGGCTCGCGCCGGTGCTCGGGACGCCCGTCGCCGAGCCCCATCCGGCCCGCGGGGTCGAGCTCGCGCTCATGGGCGTGTCGGTGGCCGTCGCGGCGGCCGGCATGCTCGTCGCATGGTGGCGCTTCGGCCGCGGCGCGCCGCCGGCGACGGGAGCGGCGGCGACGGATCCCCTCGACGCGCTCTACGCGCGCGCCGTCGTGCCCGCCGTGCTCGCCGCAGCGGCGGGTGCGGCGCGCTTCGATCGCACGGTGCTCGACGGCGTCGTCGACGGGACGGCGGCGCTCGTACGCGGCCTCGCCGGGGCGAGCGGGTGGCTCGACCGCGTGGTCGTGGACGGCGCCGTCGACGGCGTGGCGACGCTCACGCGCCGCCTCGGGGACCGCGCCCGCGCGCTCCAGACCGGCGCGATCTCGACGTATCTCTTCGTGGTCGCCCTCGGCGTGCTCGGCGGGGTCGTCCTCTGGTGGACGTGGACATGGACGACGGCATCCTGACGCTCATCACGTTCCTGCCGCTCGTCGGGGCGGCGGTCGTGCTCGCCCTGCCCGCGAGCGAGCCGCGGCTCGTGCGCCTGGTGGCGACGGCGGCGACGCTGCCCTCGCTCGGGCTCGCGTGCCGGCTGGTCGCCCGCTTCGATCCGGCGGGCGGCTTCCAGTTCGTCGACCGCGTGCCGTGGATCCCGGCGTTCAACATCGAATACTTCGTCGGCGTCGACGGCATCAGCGTTACGATGGTGCTGCTGACGGCGCTGCTCTCGACGCTGTGCATGGTGGCGTCGTGGAACGTCGGCGAGGCGGTGAAGGGATACGCGGCGCTGTTCCTCCTGCTCGAGACGGGCATGCTCGGGACCTTCGTCGCGCTCGACTTCTTCCTGTTCTTCGTCTTCTGGGAGCTGATGCTGCTGCCGATGTACTTCCTCATCGGCATCTGGGGCGGGCCGCGGCGCGAGTACGCGGCGATCAAGTTCTTCCTCTACACGCTGCTCGGGTCGGTGCTGATCCTGGTGGCGATGCTGGTCCTCTACGTCACGCCCGATCCGCACTCGTTCGACATCACCCGGCTCGGCGCGCTGGTGCGCGACCGCCTGGCGCCCGAGACGCAGCTGCTCCTGTGGATCGCGCTCTTCGTCGGCTTCGCGATCAAGATCCCGGTCGTGCCGTTCCACACCTGGCTGCCCGACGCGCACGTCCAGGCGCCGACGGCGATCTCGGTGATCCTCGCGGGCGTGCTCCTCAAGATGGGGACGTACGGGCTCCTGCGCATCAACTTCGGCATCCTGCCGGAGGCGACGTGGGCGCCGTTCGCCGGGGCCACGCTCTCGTTCTGGCTTCTCGGCGCACTCGGCGCGCTCGGCATCGTCTACGGCGCCGTCTGCGCCATGGCGCAGACGGACCTGAAGGCGCTGGTCGCGTACTCCAGCATCAGCCACATGGGCTTCGTGCTGCTCGGCCTCGCGGCGCTGACGCCGATGGCGCTCAACGGCGCGGTCCTCCAGATGTTCAACCACGGGACGATCACCGCGATGCTGTTCCTGCTCGTGGGGGTCCTCTACGACCGCACCCAGCGTCGCGACATCGACGGCTTCGGCGGGATCGCGGCGATCATGCCGCGCTATGCCGGCGTCGCGGGCTTCGCGTTCTTCGCCGCCATGGGCATCCCGGGGCTGTCGGCGTTCATCTCCGAGGTGCTCGTCCTGCTCGGCGCCTGGCCGGTGTATCCGGGCCTCACCGTGGTCGCCGCCGCGTCGGTGGTGCTGACCGCCGGCTACTTCCTGTGGGCGCTGCAGCGCGTGTACCTCGGGCCGCCGAACCCGCGCTGGGCCGGGTTGCGCGAGCTCGACGCCCGCGAGCTCGGGATGCTCCTGCCGCTCGCCGCGATCGTCCTCACGCTCGGCATCGTGCCGACGCTGGTCCTCGACCTGCAGAGCCCCGCGTTGCTGCGGCTGGCCGAGCACGTGCGCGCCGCAGCCCCGGCCGACGCCGCGGCGGCCGCGCCCCGCGATCCGGCCCGCGTCGCGGCCGGGCCGCTCCGCGCCGAGCGCGAGGCGCCGTGAGTCCCGCGGACAGCCTCGCCTTCTTCCTCCCGGAGCTGGCGCTCGCGACGGCCATCCTCGCCGTGCTGCTGGTCGACCTCGTGCCGGCGGTGCGCGCGCGCGGCGGGCGCGAGTGGCCCGGAACGCTCGCGCTCCTCGGCGCGGCGGCGGCGCTCGTCCTCACCGCCGGGCTGCCGGTGCTGCGCATCCGCGGCCTGCTCGAGGCCGCTCCGGTGCCGCTGTTCGGCCGCATGCTGGTGCTCGATCCGTTCGCCGTGTTCTTCAAGCTGCTGCTCCTGCTCGCGCTGCTGGCGGCGGTGTGGATGGCGCTGCGCTCGCGCGAGGTGCACGGGCGGCCGCACGAGGCCGAGTTCCACGCGCTGCTGCTCGGCAGCGGACTCGGCATGCTGCTGATGGCGTCCGCCGCCAATCTCCTCATGGCCTATCTGGCCCTCGAGCTGGTGAGCCTGTGCGCGTATGCGCTGACGGGCTTCCTGCGCCACGACCGGCGCGGCGGCGAGGCGGCGCTCAAGTATCTGCTCTACGGCGGGGTCGCGTCGGGCACCATGATCTACGGCATGAGCCTCCTCTTCGGGCTCGCCGGGACCATGGACTACCACGGCATCGGCGAAGCCCTGGGCGCGCTCGGGCCGGACGCGCAGGGCGTCCTGTTCGTCGCGCTGCTGCTGGTGCTCGTCGGCTTCGGCTACAAGATCGCCGCGGTGCCGTTCCACATGTGGGCGCCCGACGCGTACACCGGCGCGCCGTTGCCGGTGAGCGCGCTCCTCGCCGTCGGCTCGAAGGCGGCGGGCTTCGCGCTGCTGCTGCGTTTCTTCGCCTTCGCCGTCGGGGCGGACGGACCCGCGGCGTCGGTCGCCGGCATCCCGCTCGTCCCGCTGGTGTGGGGCGTCAGCGTCGCGACCATGACGCTCGGCAACCTCGCGGCGCTGGCGCAGACGAACATGAAGCGGCTGCTCGCATACTCGTCGGTCGCGCACGCGGGCTATGCCTTGCTCGCCGTCGTCGTGTTCCGCGATACGGGCGTGCGGGCCGTGCTGCTGTATCTCGCGATCTACTACGTCATGACGCTGGGCGCGTTCTGGATCGTCATGATGATGCGCAACGCCACGGGCCGGGAGGATCTCGACGCCTACCGCGGGCTCGCGTGGCGCGGGGGCGGGCCGGTGGCGGCGCTCCTGGCCGTGTTCCTCTTCTCGCTCGCGGGGCTGCCGCCGCTCGCCGGCTTCATCGGCAAGTTCTACGTCTTCGCCGCGGGCGTGCAGGCGGGGCTGTACGGGCTCGTCGTCGCCGGCGTGCTGAACAGCGTGCTGTCGCTCGCGTACTATGCCCGCGTGGTGCGCACGATGTTCCTCGATCGCCCGGGCCCGGACGACCGCTCGCTCGCGTTCCCGACCGGCGACGTGCTCGCCGCGGCGGCGCTCGGCGTCGCCACGGTAGTGCTCGGCGTTCGCTTCGGCTGGCTCGTCGATCGCGCCGAGGAGGCGCGGCGCGTGTTCGCGGGTTAGGCGCGGTGGCGGCGCCCGGCGTCTTGTGGGTCGTCGCGACCCCGATCGGCAACCTCGAGGACGTGACCCTGCGCGCGCTGCGGGTATTGCGCGAGGCCGACGTCGTCGCGGCCGAGGACACGCGCCGCACGAAGGTCCTGCTCGCGCACCACGGCATCGAGCGGCCGCTGGTCGCCTACTACGACGCCGTGGAGCGCGCGCGCGCGCCGCAGCTCGTGGCGCGTCTGCTCGCGGGCGAGCGCGTCGCGCTGGTGAGCGACGCCGGCACGCCCGGCATCAACGATCCCGGCTACCACCTCGTGCGCGAGGCGATCGCGGCGGGCGTGCCGGTGGTGCCGATCCCGGGCCCGTCGGCGGTGACGGCGCTCGTGTCGATCGCCGGCATTCCCGCCGAGCGCTTCGTCTTCGAGGGCTTCCTGCCGGCGCGACGCGCGGCGCGACGGGCACGGCTGGAGGCCCTTGCCGGCGAGACCCGGGCGACGGTCTTCCTCGAGGCGGGCCGGCGGCTCGCCGACTTCCTCGCCGACGCGGCGGACGTCCTCGGCGACCGCGACGTCGTCGTCGGCCGCGAGCTGACGAAGCTCCACGAGGAGGTGCGCCGCGGGCGGCTCGTCGCCTTGCGCGACGCCGTCGCCGCCGAGCCGGTGCCGCTCGGCGAGCTGACGCTGCTGGTGTCGGGCGCCACCGAGGCGCCGGCGCCGAGCGCGACGGCGCTCGACGACGCGATCCGCGCCGGGCTCGCGGCGGGACAGCGCGTGCGCGACGTCGCCGACGCGGTGGCGGGTGCGCTCGGCGTGCCGCGGCGCGAGGTGTATCGCCGCGCGCTGGCGCTGGTGGCGGACGGACGCGGCGACTGACGCCGCGCGCCCGCCGTCCACGGGGCGGTCGCCGTGTCCGCGCCGGTGGACGGTCTGGCGGCGGCCCCTGGTCGGATGCCGTAGGCGGCGTCTCATTCGCGGTGTGGCGTGGGCTTTGCTTCGATCGTCGCCGAGCATGGAGAGCGAAGCCGAGATCGCCGCGGCCCTGGCGCGCTATCGCGAACACCGTCTCGAGGAGCTTGCGGGCTATCCGGACAGATTGTCCGAGCATGATGCCGAGCGTGTGGCGCGTGATCTCGAGCGGTGGCTGGAGGCCGAGCAGGCGCGACGGCAGCGCGAGGCCGACCTCGCCTGGGCGCGGGGCTGGAGGCGCTGGGTGTCGACCGGGGCGGGGGCAGCGGGTGTAGCGGTCGCGTTCGCCGCCATCGCGCTGTGGATGGCGTTTCGGAGCGTCCCGGTGGCGAGCCCGAGCGGGGCCGAGCCCCTGGTCGGGCTCGTCGAACGCCTCGTGGCCGCGGGGCATACGCCGAGCCCGGCCTTCGATTCGGGGGCGGCGAGCCTCGCCGTCGTTCTGGTCACCATCGCGTTGCTGCTGGCCGTCGCCAAGCTGTTCGGCACCTCCGACGGAGCTCGGCCCCGGAACGACGACGATGGTGTGACGCGGATCATCGCCGCGGCCATCGGCACGATCGGCGGCGTGTTCGCCCTCTCCAAGATCGGTGCGCCGGTGCTGCCGGAGTCCTGGGGCATGGTCGCAGGGCAGGCCACCCTGGCGACGCTCGTGTGCGTGGGGTTGGCGGTCGCACGCAGCGACGATCGTTGCATGTCCCGGCTCGGAACGGCGGTCGTCGGAGTCTGCCTCGTGGGGCTGATCGCTCCGCTGCTCGGCTGCGGCGAAACCGAGACCGACGGGTTCCCGCCGACGACCACATTGGTTCCCACCACGACGTCGACCGTAACCTCGACCTCGCCTCCGCCCGGCGCGACGACGACGACTGCGCCGCCGCCGCGCGCGGCGGCAGGCGTGTCCGTCCGACAGGTCGCACGGGTCCGTGGGTTCTCCTCGGGCGTGGCGAGTCCCGACGAGGCCGCGTCCTGCGCCCCGGTCGCCGAGGCGGATCGCGCCGCCTTTCGCCGGAGCATCGAAGCGGCGGCGCGGAAGCTGCGGCGGATCCTCGCGCACGGTCACGACGTCCGCCTGCTCCTGGTGCCGTCGGTGGACCGCGATCGACTGGTGGACGCCTGCCTGACCCGTTTCGGGACCAACCAGCGGCTGGCACGGGCACGCGCGCGACGCGTCGCCGAGGCGCTCGCATCGGCGAGCGCCGGCGCCCCCTACGCGATCGTCACCACGGGCCCGCTCGACTGCGGGATCGCCGATCGCAGCCAGGATCGCTTCGTCCGCGTCTTCGCCGTCTTCTCCCGGCAGCCCCGGCTCGCGAGCGTCATGGCCCGGTGAGCGATCGGGGCTCGGACGGCGGTCGATCGGCCGCCGGCTCGGGCGGCGGCGGCAGGATCGGCTCCGCGGGCGGCACGCGGCCCTCCGACAGCGTCAGGGTGCCGTGGCTGACGTTGCCGAGGCGTCCCGCGCCTGCGGCCAGCACGGGGCCGACGAGCCTCGCCTCGGACAGCGCCCGCTGGGCCGGCTCGAAGGCGATGACGCCCATGCCGGGCGTGATCTTGCCGGGATCGCGCGCCAGCGCCGGGATGGGGCGCTCGGCGTAGACGACGATCTGGCGCACCACCTTGCCGTAGAAGACGAGGGGCGCGTCGCGGAAGCGGGCCGCGGCCTCCTGGGCGAAGGGCTTGAACGACGCGCGGGTGGCGTTGTCGGCCTCCATGCGCGGCACGGCGACGAGGAGCCAGCCGGTGGCGACGACGGCCACCCCGGTCGCGATGACGCTCCAGGCGCGGTAGGCGATCGCGCCCGACACGACGCCCACCGTGAGGCCGAGCACGGCGGCGGCGGCGCCGGCGCCGCCGTGCGCGCCGACGAAGGCCTCGACCGTGAGCCGGTCGGAGCGCGCCAGCCAGTCGGGCCGCGCCAGCGCGACGAACGTGCCGGTGGCGAGCAGCACCGCCGTCACCCCGGCCGCGATCAGCGAGGCCCGGCTCGGGCGCAGCGCCCCGCGCGGCGCCGTCAGCAGCGCTTCCACCGTCGGCGCCATGAGCAGCGCCAGCGCCGGCAGCGCCGGCAGCAGGTAGTAGCGCAGCTTCCACTCGGCGGGCGTGAACGCGATCGCCGGCGCGAGCGCCCAGCAGACGAGGAAGCGCGCGCGCGGATCGCGGAAGCCGTCGCGGCGCCAGAGGCGCCACAGCGCGACGGCGAGGAAGGGCGTCCACGGCATCACCACCATCGGCAGGTGCACGACGTAGAACGACAGATGGTACCAGATCGGGTTCGTCGAGTAGTCGCCGCCCTCGGGCAGGCCGCCGGCGAGGTTGCGGACGTAGCGGCCGACGAGGTGCTCCTGCACGAAGAGGTCCCCCCAGCCGAGGAGCGCGAGGGCGTACCAGCCGAGCCCGAGCACCGCGAAGCCGAGGACGCCCGCGAGCGTCGGCAGGCGTCGCAGGCGGGGCAGGGCCCGCTGCCAGAGCAGGAAGCCGCCGACCGCGATCGCGAAGATGACCGGACCGACGGGGCCCTTCGCCAGCGTCGCCGCCCCGGCCCAGACGAGTGCCCAGGTGCCCTGGCGGCGATCGCCGTCACGCCACCACCCCCACACGGCGCCGAGCGCCAGCGCGAGGCACAGCGTCAGGAGGACGTCGGGCCGCGCGACGCGCACGCGCGTGAACAGCGCGACCATGGTCGCGAGCAGCACGCCGGCGACGGTGCCGGACGCGGGGCCGACGAGACGCGTGCCGAAGGCGACCGTCCACCACACCAGCGCCGCGCCGCACAGCGCCGACGGCAGCCGCACCGCCGTCTCGGAGAAACCGGCGAGCGCGGTCGGGATCGCCGCGAGCCAGTGATAGCCGGTGGGCTTGTCGGGCAGCGTGTCGTCGTTGAAGCGCGGCCACAGCACGTGTCCGCGCACGACGTCCTGCACGATGCCGACCTCGCGCGCCTCGTCGTCGCCGACGATGGGCGCGTCGCCGAGCCCGTGCAGCGCCAGCAGCAGATAGACGAGCGCGAGCAGCGGCCCGCGCGCCGCCGGCGATGCGAGCCAGCGCCGCAGCTCAACCGCGAACGACGAAGTCCCTGAAGCCTGCACCGCCCGCCCCCGGCCAGGTGACGCTCACGCCGTCCACCCGCGCTCCGCGCGGCCCGCGATGGGCCCACGCGATCAGGGCGTCGACCGCCCGGGGCGTGCCGACGCATTCCGCTTCCACCGTGCCGTCGTCGCAGTTCCGCACCCAGCCGACGACGCCGAGCCGCCGCGCCTCCTCCTGCATGGAGCCGCGGAACCACACGCCCTGCACGCGCCCGCGCACGACCAGCCTCGCGTGCGCCGTCATCGCGCCTTCACCAGATCGAGGAACCGGTCCTCGTCGAGGACCGGGATGCCGAGCTTCTCCGCCCGCTTCAGCTTCGCGCCCGCCTCGGCGCCCGCGACCACCCAGTCGGTCTCCTTGCTGACCGACGCCAGCACGCGGCCGCCGAGCGCCTCGACGCGCCGCTGCGCCTCGGGGCGCGACATCGACGCCAGCGTGCCGGTGAGGACGAGCTTCTTGCCCGCGAGCGGGCCCTTCGCTTCGGTGACGGGCTCCGGCGCCACGCCGGCGGCGCGCAGTCGCTCGACGAGCGCGCGGTTGCGCGGCTCGGCGAAGAACTGGTGGATCAGCGCAGCGACCTCGGGTCCGACGTCGCGCACGCCCTGGAGCGCCTCCACGTCGGCCGCCATGAGCGCATCGAGCGAGCCGAAATGGAGGGCGAGGGCCTTCGCCGTCGCCTCGCCGACCTGGCGGATGCCGAGCCCGACGAGGAAGCGCGGCAGGGTCGTCGTCCGGCTGCGCGCGATCTGGGCGAGCAGGTTCTGCGCCGACTTCGTGCCCATGCGCTCGAGGCCGACCAGGGTCGCTTCGTCGAGGTGGTAGAGGTCCGCGAGGTCCCGCACGATGCCCTGGTCGACGAGCTGGTCGACGAGCTTCTCGCCGAGCCCCTCGACGTCCATCGCGCCGCGATGGCCGAAGAAGCGCAGCCGCTGCTTCAGCTGCGCCGGGCAGGCGAGGCCGACGCAGCGGTACGCGACCTCGTCCTCGGGTCGCACGACCTCGGCGCCGCATACGGGGCAGTGGGCCGGCATGACGAACGGCTCGGCGCCGTCGGGCCGTAGGGCGCGCTTCACCTCGACGACGTAGGGGATGACGTCGCCGGCGCGCTCGAGGAGCACGGTGTCGCCGACGCGCACGTCCTTGCGCGCGACCTCGTCCATGTTGTGCAGCGAGACGTTGCGCACCGTGACGCCGCCGACGCCGACCGGCTCCAGCTCGGCGACGGGCGTCAGCACGCCGGTGCGCCCGACCGAGGGCAGCATCTTCAGCACCCGCGTCTCGGCGCGGCGGGGCGCGAACTTCCACGCCACCGCCCAGCGCGGCGAGCGCGACACCTGGCCGAGCAGGCCCTGCAGCTCGCGGTCGTCGACCTTCACGACCAGGCCGTCGACCTCGAAGGGCAGGGCGTCGCGCTCGCGCTCCAGCGCGGCGAACGCCGCGACCACGCCGTCGCGGTCCTCGACCATGCGGTGGAGCGGCACGGGGCGCAGGCCCCAGTCTGCGAAGGCGGCCAGGAGCGCGTGATGGCTGTCCACCGCGGCCCCGTCGAGGGTGCCGACGCCGTGGCAGGCGACGACGAGGCCGCGCGCGGCGGTGACGCGCGGATCGAGCTGCTTCAGCGCGCCCGCGGCGGCGTTGCGCGGGTTCGCGAACGGCGCCTGGCCGGCTTCCTCGCGCTCGCGGTTCGTGCGCCGGAAGGTCGCGAGCGGGATGTAGACCTCACCGCGCACGTCGAGCCGCGCGGGCACGGGGTGGCGGTCGGCCGCGAGGCGCAGCGGCACGCTGCGGATGGCGCGCAGGTTGCGCGTCACGTCCTCGCCGACGAGGCCGTCGCCGCGCGTCGAGCCCACCGCGAGCAGGCCGTCCTCGTACACCAGCTCGACCGCGACGCCGTCGATCTTCGGCTCGACCGCGAAGGCGAGGCGCTCGCGGCCGAGGAGCTTGTGCACGCGGGCGGCGAACTCGTCGAACTCCTCCGCGCTGGTGACGTTCGACAGCGACAGCATCTGCTGGCGGTGCGCGACGGTGGGGAAGCCCTCGTGCGGTGCGGCGCCCACGCGCTGCGTGGGCGAGTCGGGCGTCACCAGCTCGGGGCGCTCGCGCTCGATCGCCTCCAGCCGCCGGAAGAGCGCGTCGTACTCGGCGTCCGGGATCTCGGGGGCGTCGAGGACGTGGTAGAGGCGGTCGTGGTGCGCGATCAGGCGGCGCAGGTCCTCGAGCTCGCGCTGGACGTCGCGGGAGGGCCGGGGCATCGCGTGCGGCGACGTCTAGCAGCTTGATCCGGTGCCGTCATCTGATAGACCCGCTCGGACTCGTGCTGCGCCGCCTCCTCGTCCTGCTCGCCGCGGTCGCGGCCCTGCCCATCGCGTCGTCGGGCGCGTTCACGCTGCCGGTCGAGACGGCGACCCTGCCGAACGGGCTGCGCGTCCTCGTGCACACCGACCGCTCCGCCCCGGTCGTGTCGTCGTACGTGTTCTACCGGGTCGGCTCGCGCAACGAGAAGCTCGACCGCACCGGCATGGCCCACCTGTTCGAGCACATGATGTTCAACGGCGGGCAGAAGTTCGGGCCGGGCCAGTTCGACGATCTCATCGAGGGCAACGGCGGCTCGACCAACGGCTACACGACGCGCGACTTCACCGCCTACCTCAACAACTTTCCGCGCGAGGCCCTGCCGATCGTGCTCGACCTCGAAGCCGACCGCATGGGGCATCTCGCCGTCACGCCGCAGAACCTCGAGCAGGAGCGCGGCATCGTGATGGAGGAGCGCCGGCTGCGCATCGACAACGACGTCGGCGGCACGATGTACGAGCAGCTCTACCTGCACGCCTTCGAGCGCAGCCCGTACCGCTGGAACCCCGTCGGCTTCATGGCCGACCTGCGCCTGATCACGCTCGCCGACGCGCAGGCCTTCCACAAGACGTATTACGCGCCCAACAACGCGGTGCTGGTGCTCTCCGGCGACGTCGAGCCCGCGGACGGCTTCGCGCTCGCGAAGAAGCACTTCGGCCGCATCCCGCGCCAGACGCCCCCCGGCCCGGTGAGCGCCGAGGAGCCGCCCCAGGACGGCGAGCGCCGCATCACGGTGCGCAAGCCGGCCGAGCTGCCGGCCCTGCTGCTCGGCTACCACGGCGTGCGCGCCCTCGATCCCGATCGCGCCGCCCTCGACGTGCTCGGCAAGCTGCTGACGGGCGGCGACAGCGCCCGCCTCGACCGGGCGCTGGTGCGGCAGCACGAGCTCACCACGGGGGTGTCGGCCGACATCACCTGGGCCATCGACCCCGAGCTGTTCGTGATCTACGCCCAGGCCCGGCCCGGCAAGGGCGTCGCGCTGGTCGAGCAGCGCATCGACGAGGTGCTGGCGGCGATGGCGCGCGAGCCGGTCACGCCCGAGGAGCTCCAGACCGCGAAGCGGCAGCTGCGCGCCGAGCTGGTGAAGGGCCTGAAGACCGTCGGCGGCAAGGCGAACCAGCTCGGGTTCTGCGAGGTCGTCCTGGGCGACTACCGGCGGCTCTTCCAGTTCGGCGCCGAATGGGAGGCGGTGACGGCGGCGGACGTGCAGCGCGTCGTCGCCACCCATCTCGTGCCGACCAGGCGCACGGTGGTCGTGCTCGAGCCGATCGCCGCGGACGGGCGCCGCCGCGCGCCGGCGCCCGGGGGCGGCTCGTGAGGCGCCTGCTCGCGGGCCTGGTGGCCCTGGTCGCGCTGCTGCCGGTCGCGGCGGGTGCGGCCGAGGAGCTGGAGCTGCCGGCGGTGACGCGGGTCACGCTCGACAACGGGCTGCGGCTCGTCGTCGCCGAGTCGCACGAGCTGCCGCTCGTCGAGTTCTACGCCATGATCGGCGCGGGCGCGGCGCAGGATCCCGCGGATCAGCTGGGGCTCGCCTCGCTCACCGCGGCGAGCGTCACGCGCGGCGCCGGCAAGCTCGACGCCGAGGAGTTCGCGCGCGCCGTGGAGTCGCTGGCGGGCGGCATCGCCGCCGCGGCCGGCACCGACGGGACCATCGTCAACGCCGAGTTCTTGTCCGAGGACTTCGACCGCGGGCTCGATCTGCTGCGCCTCGTCCTGCGCGAGCCCACGTTCGCGGCCGACGAGGTGCGCCGCGCGCGCGAGCAGCAGCTGGCGGGCCTCGTCGCCGATCTCGAGGAGCCGACGGCCATCGCCGAGCGCTGCTTCGCCGCCTTCCTGTACGGCGGCTACTCCTACGGGCGGCCGATCGACGGCCGGCACAAGACGGTCGCAGGCCTGGGTCGCGGCGACGTGCGCAAGTTCCACGCCCGCTGGTGGCGTCCCAACGCCACGGTGCTCGCGATCGTCGGCGACGTCGCGACCGACAGGATCGTCGCGCGCGTACGCGAGGCGCTGGGCGGCTGGACGCCGAGCCCCGAGGCGATCGCGCAGCGCGCCGGCCCGCCGCCGCCGGTCGAGGCGCGCCGCGTGCTCCTCGTCGACAAGCCCGACGCCACGCAGACCCAGCTGCGCGCCGGCGCGATCGCCATGGCGCGCAACGCCCCCGATCTGCTTCCGGCGCAGGTCGCGAACACCGTGCTCGGCGGCGGCTTCACCTCGAAGCTGATCGAAGAGCTGCGCGTGAAGCGCAGCCTCACGTACGGAGCCTCGAGCGGCTTCGCCGCGCGGCTGACGGGCGGCGACTTCCGGATGGCGACGTTCACCAAGAGCGCCACCACGGCCGAGACGCTCGGGCTCGCGCTCGACGTGGAGGGGAGCTTTCGTCGGGGCCCGATCGATCCGCAGGCGCTGCGCAAGGCCAAGGCCTACCTCGCGGGCCAGTTCCCGCTCCGCCTCGAGAGCCCCGACGCGCTGGCCGCCCGGCTGGCCGAGATCGAGTTCTTCGGTCTGCCGCCGGACGAGCTCGTCACCTACCGCACCCGCCTCGCCGCCGTCACCGACGCGGACGCCGAGCGCGCGGCCGAGCGGTGGATGCCCGACCCCGATCGCATGGCGATCGTCGTCGTGGGCAACGCCGCCGAGGTGCGCGAGCAGCTCGAGGCGCGCTTCGGGCCGGTGCAGTCGACGACGCCCGAGGGCTGCGACGCGTTGGCGGTCAGCCCGCCAGCGGCAGCGACACGCTGACGGTCGTGCCGGCGCCGGGTGCGGTGTCGACCGCGACCGTCCCGCCCTGCGTCTCGACCAGCCGGCGCACCACGTAGAGCCCGATGCCGAGCCCGCCGAAGCGTCGGGTGTTCGAGCCGTCGATCTGGCGCAGGCGCTCGAAGCACGCGGGGACGTCGTCGGCGGCCATGCCGACGCCGGTGTCCTGCACGGTGAAGGTCGCGACCTCGTCGCCCATCTCGACCCCGAGCGACACCCACCCGCGCGGCGTGAACTTGCACGCGTTCGTGAGCAGGTGCTTCAGCGTCGTGTAGAGCGCGCGGCGGTCGAGGACGACGCGCCCCGGCGGCACGCCCTCCGTCAGCAGCGCGGTGTCGGCGGTGCGCAGCGGGTCCACCGCGGCGACCAGCTCGGCCGCCAGCGCCGGCAGGTCGATCTCCTCGGGCTCGAGGACGACGCCGGCGTCGAGCCAGCTGAGGTCCTGTGCGCCCTCGACGACGTCGCGCAGCTGCACGGTGGCGCGCGCGATGCCGCCGACGAGCGCCCGGTCGGCGGCGTCGGCGTCGGCGAGCATCTCGCTGTAGCCGAGGAGCACGTTGAGCGGCGTGCGCAGCTCGTGCGAGAGCGTGCTCAGGAACTCCGACTTCATGCGGTTGGCGCTCTGGAGCTCGGAGAGGCGGAGCGTGTTGTCGAGCGCGAACGCGGTCGCCTGCGCGATGCCGACGGCGAGGCGGTGCGTGCGTGGGCTCGGCGCCGGCGGCTGCTTCCAGGCGTGGATCAGGAGACCGACGACGTCGCGCCGCTGGCAGATGGGGACGCAGAGCGCCGTCGTGAGGCCGAGCTCGAGGAGCGGCGCGGCCGGCAGCAGGTCCTGACGCGCGAGGTCGGCGAGCTCGACGACGCCGCCCGGCTCGAGCAGGTCGAGGAGGCCGAGCTCCTCGGGAGCGAGCACCAGCGCGCCCGGATCGCCGGGCAGGACGCCCGCGGTGGCGAAGGGCCGATAGCGCCGGCGGCGCGCGTCCCAGCCGAGGACGGTGCTCCAGTCGCAGCCGAGGAGGCGGAGCGCGATCGTCGTCACCCAGTCGAGGACGTAGGGATCGCCGAGGTGCCGGTTCAGCGTATCGCCGAGATCGAGGAGGGCGCGCGCGACCTCGCCCTCCTCGCGCAGCGCCGCCTCGGCGGCCTGCGCCTCGGCGACGTCGCGCACGAGCACCATCCACCGGCCGGCCTCCGCTGCCGGCCATGCGGCGAGGGCGCAGCGGACGCGCCGTCCATCCGGGCGCACGAGGTCGGCGTGCTCCGCGCCGCCGTCGTCCGCGGGTCGCACCACGTGGTCGAGCGCCATGCCCGCGAGCTCGCCCTCGGTGCGTCCGAACACGGCCGGCGCGGCGTCGCTGGCGCGCTCGATCCAGCCGTCCGACGAGACCGTCAGCAGGACGTCGCGGCCGCCGGCGACGATGGCGCGCAGGAGCGCGCCGCGCGGTGCCACCTCGAGCGGCGCGGCGGGTGGCGATCCGGGGCCCGTTGCCGGGGAGGAGCCGGAGACGAGCTGGCGCGCAGGCAGGGACAGGGACATGGCCAGTTCGAAGTTGCCGACCTGCAATGCGCATACCGCCGACTACGGCAGCTGCGCTCGACGTCGCGCCGGCTGCCGGTGTCGCCGAACCTGCCCGATCGTCATTCGCGTGACGCTGGCGCGCGCGATTCGGCGCCGCATGCGGGCGTCGCGCGAGACGTCGCGAGCGGAACGGCGGCGGAGCCGTCGTGGCCCGGCCCGTCGTCGGGAACCGTGAGCCAGCGCGCGGCCAGCAGCCAGAGCGTCATGCAGCCGTAGCCGGCGGCCCACTCCCACGCCGGGCGCAGGGCCATCACCGTGTCGCCCGGCGTCCAGCGGTACGAGTGGACGAGCCCGACCGCCGCCAGCCCCGCGGCGACGGCGCACCAGACCGCGGCACGCCCGAGCCGACGCTCGATGATCGCGACGGTCGCGGCGGCGAGGATCGTGGCGGTGAAGATGAAGCCCTGCTCGAGCGCGAAGGCGCCGTCGATCCAGGTGTCGGTGGCATGGAACTTCGTGATCAGGTCGGGCGAGAAGGGCGGCCCGCCCGGGTCGCCGACGCCGGCCGCATGGAGGCCGTTCTTCGCCATCAGCGCGCCCCATGCGGCGAGCCCGGGCATGAGGCCGAGGACCACGGCGGGCGCGTGGGACACCGGCACCGCCTGGAACGCCTGCGCCGTGATGACGATGCCGATCCACAGCACGATGGCCATGCCGGCGTCGACGGGGACCGCCCAGGCGATGTGGGCGAGCGTGCCGGTGAGGCAGACGATGGTCACGAAGACCGCGTTCAGCACCGAGTAGCCCGAGCGCGCGCCCATCGCCTTCCAGCCCGGGTGGCCGATGTAGATCGTGGTCGGGAAGCAGGAGCCGAAGCCGGCGGCCGCGATGCTGCCGAGCCCGTTCACCGCCAGGGAAGGAGCGGTGGGGAAGCGGTCGCCGGCGGCCTCGGCGCTCTCGATGTTCTGGAGCGAGCCGACGACGTTGAAGAGCCCCATCGGCAGGATGACGGACAGGTAGGCGAGCAGATGGTCGCCGCGCAGGCCGGCGAGGAGATCGCCGAGCACCGGCACCGGCAGGTGCAGCTGCGGCGGCGCGTGCGGATCCGGGCCGGGCGCGATGCCCGTGAGCCACGCGAGCGCAGTGCCGACCACGACGGCGACCAGCCCGCCCGGCAGCCCGCCGCGCAGGCGCACGCCGCCGAAGTAGGTGACCAGGACGATCGCGAGCGTGGTCAGCCCGACGATCGGCCGCGCGTAGGTGCGGAAGAAGAAGCCCATGGCGATGAAGCCGAGGGCGATGCCGGCGAGCGTCGCGAGCAGCGCCGCGCGCGGCGTCGCGCGCCGCAGCCGCTCGGCGCCGAGCGCGCCCACCATCTCGATCACGCCCGAGCCCAGCGTCGCGACGAGGCCGGCCTGCCAGGCCACCAGCACCGGGTCGGCCGCACCGGCCGCCTCGGCGACCATCTTCGCGGGCAGCATGACGAGGAAGACGTGGCCGAAGAGCGACACCGTGTTGATGCCGTAGGGCAGCGCGCACACGTCGGTGCGGCCGGTGGCGCGGGCGACGCGGCGCGCCTGCCAGGCGTAGAACAGGTTGCCGACGACCAGCGACACGGCCGCCGCCGGCAGCACGCGGCCGTACAGCAGCTCGGGCGACATGCCGAGCACGGTGCGGCAGAGCGCGTCGATGAGGAGCAGCTGGACGAGGTTGTCGAGCGCGAGCCCGAAGAATCCGTCGACGTCGCCGCGGACGAAGCGGGGGAGCCGCACGCGCGTCAGTCGTTCCCGCCGAGCGGCACGGTGACGTTGTACTGGAAGTTGCCGCGTCCGATCGCGAGCAGCACGGCCCGCGCACCGCGCACGCTCGCCACGCGGCGACGAAAGTCGGCGAGCGACTCCACGGCGGCGCCGCCGATGCCCAGCAGGTGATCGCCGCGCTGGACGCCGATCTTCGCCGCCGGGCTGCCGCGGCGCACGCCGGTCACGACGAGGAGGCCGCCGTCCTCGCCGATCCGGAGGCCCAGCCGGTCCCAGGCCACGCGGTCGGCGTCCTTCTCCGGGAACTCGACCATGCGGATGCCCAGGTCCTCGGAGCGATCGTCGCGGATGCGGGTGAGCGTGACGGTCTCGCCGGGCCCGCGGGTGTCGATCAGCTCGCCGAACTCCTCGCCCGAGCGGACCGGCTGTCCGTCGACGCGGGTGACGACGTCGCCCCGCGCGAGGTCGGACTTCGCCGCCGGGCTGCCCGGCTCGATCTCGGCGACGACGACGCCGCGCTCGACGCCGAAGTGCCGCGCCAGGTCGGGCGTCAGGTCCTGCACGCTGACGCCGAGCCAGCCGCGGCGCACGCTGCCGTGCGAGACGAGGTCGCCGAGGATGCGGCGGGCGCGCGCCACCGGGATCGCGAAGCCGATGCCCTGCGCCTTGCCGTAGATGGCGGTGTTGATGCCGATCAGCTCGCCCTTGATGTTGAGCAGCGGGCCGCCCGAGTTGCCGGGGTTGATCGACGCGTCGGTCTGGATGAAGTCGGCGTAGGTGCGGTCGCCGCCGCGCAGCGAGCGGCCGGTCGCGCTGATGACCCCGGTGGTGACGGTGTGCGAGAGGCCGAACGGGTTGCCGATCGCGATCACCGTCTCGCCGATCATGAGGTCGTCGGAGCGGCCCATGTCGATCCAGGGCAGCTTGCCGGCGTCGATGCGCAGCACGGCGAGGTCGGAGTCGGTGTCGGCCCCGACGAGCTTGGCGGCGAACTCGCGGCCGTCGGAGAGCGTCACGTGGATCGTACCGCCGCGCAGGATGACGTGCTCGTTGGTGAGGATCGTGCCGTCGTTGCGCACGACGACGCCGGAGCCGAGGCTCGTGCGCTTCTCGCGCCGCGGGCGCGGGTCCATGAAGTCGCGGAAGAACTCGTCGAAGAACGGGTCGCCGCGGAACGGAAACGGCGAGCCGCCGCGTCGCTCGACGATCTGGTCGCTCGAGATGTTGACGACCGCCGGCCCCGCGCGCTCGACCGCCATGACGACGGCGCTGCGGCGGATCGGATCGGTCTCCGGGGCGGCGGCGCGGCCGGGCGGCGGCAGGGCCCCGGCGGCGAGCGCGATCAGGAGGAGGGTCGGGAGCGGGCGCGGGATCGTGACCATCGCGGTGTCGGAAGCTCCGATTGTGCCAGGACCAGGTCGATGTGGCGACGCGCGGGCACCGCGGCGGCGACCACGACCCGCACGGCATCGACGACGCGCAGTCGCCGGCCGCTGCGGCGGCCGCACAGCACGTGCTTCCCCGGGTCGTGCTCCCACCGGTCCGGGGGCAGGTCGCGGACGTGGATCAGGCCCTCGACGAAGACGTCGGTCAGCTCGACGAAGCAGCCGAACGGCGCGATGCCGGCGACGACGCCGGCGTGCTCCTCGCCGACCCGGGCCTGCATCGCCGCCACCCGCCACAGCGCCACGACGTCGCGCTCGGCGTCCACCGCCACCCGCTCGCGCTGCGAGGCCTCGGCGGCGATCGCGGCGAGGTCGTCCGGCAGCGCGCCGAGGCCCCGGCGGACGCGGCGGAGCAGGCGGTGGACGACGAGATCGGGATAGCGCCGGATCGGCGACGTGAAGTGGGTGTAGGCCTCGGCCGCGAGGCCGAAGTGGCCGAGCGGCTCGGCGGCGTAGCGCGCCTGGCTGAGGCTGCGCAGCAGGACGGTGTGCACGAGGCGCGCCTCGGGCCGTCCCTGGACGGCGTCGAGCACGCGCTGGAGCGCGAGCGGCGTCACGTGGCCGTCGGCGGTCTCGAGGCGCAGGCCGAGGTCGGCGAGGAAGCGCGCCAGCGCGGTGACGGCGTCGGGCGCGGGCGGCTCGTGCACGCGATGGAGCGACGGCACGCCGCGCCGGGCCAAGTCGCGCGCGACGGCCTCGTTCGCCGCCAGCATGCACTCCTCGACGATGCGGTGCGCGAGCGAGCGCTCGGCGCGCAGGATGTGCTCCGGCTGGCCGCGCAGGTCGAGCAGGATCTCGGGCTCGGGCAGGTCGAAGTCGAGCGCCCCGCGGGCGCGGCGTCGCGCCAGCAGGCGCTCGGCGAGCTCGGCCGCGGCCTCGAGCGACGCGAGCAGGCCGGCGAGCTCGCGCCGCGCGGCGTCCTCGCGGTCGACGAGCGCGCGCCGCACCTGCGGGTAGGTGAGGCGCGCGGCGCTGTGCATGACGGCGTCGGCGAAACGCGCGCCGGTGACCGCGCCCGACGGGTCGCAGTCGAGCTCGACGACCTGGCACAGCCGGTCCTCGCCTGGCTTCAGGCTGCAGCGGTCCTCGGACAGCTCCGCCGGCAGCATCGGCACGACGCGGTCGGGGAAGTAGACGCTCGTCCCGCGTGCCCGCGCCTCGCGGTCGAGCGCGCTGCCGGCCTCGACGTAGTGCGCGACGTCGGCCACGGCCACCGTGAGGCGGAAGCCGCGGCCGGCGCGGGCGACGTGGATGGCGTCGTCGAAGTCACGCGCGCGCTCGCCGTCGATGGTGACGAGGGGGAGGGCGCGGAGATCGCGGCGGTCGGCGGTGTCGAGGTCGCGCGGCAGGCGGCGCGCGGCCGCCGCCACGGCCTTCGGGAACGCGGTGGGCAGCCCGTGCGACGCGAGGATCGCCGCGGTTTCGCTCTGCAGGTCGCCGGCGGCGCCGAGGGCGTGCTCGACGCGGGCGCCGACGAAGCGATGCGCGTCGCTCGGCCAGCGCACCACGCGGGCCGCGACCAGGTCGCCGTCGCGCGCACCGCCGTCCTGCCCGCGGCCGACGACGATCGGGGTGGTGAAGCCGGCCTCGCGCGGCACCACGACGACGACCCCGCGGCCGCGGCGCAGGATGCCGACGACGCGGTCGTCGCGCCGCCGAGCACGCGCACGACGCGGCCGCTGCGCCCCGGGCCGCCGCGGCCGCGCCCGAGTCGGACCAGCACGCGGTCGCCGTGCACGGCGGATGGACGCCGCGCGCCGGCACGTGCACGTCGCCGCGCCCGTCGTCGGCGCGCACGAAGGCGAAGCCGTCGGGATGGCCGAGGAGGAGGCCGGGCGACCTCGCCGGGCCGCGGGCCCTGGCGTCGTTCCGGGCGGCGGCGTCGCGCCGGCGGCGCGGCGCCGGGGCCGGCGGGCGCCGGCGCTTCACGCGATCACGGCGAGGAGCTCGCCGCTCTCGACGGCCTGGCCCACCTGCACCTCGAGCTCGTGGACGACGCCGCTGCGCGGGGCGCCCAGCTCGTTCTCCATCTTCATCGCCTCGATGACGACGATGCCCTGGCCGAGGACGACGGCGTCGCCCGCGGCGACGAGCACGGCCAGCACCTTCCCCGGCATGACCGCACGCAGCTCCGGCGGCCCCTCGCGGCGGCGTCGCGCGGACCGTTCGGCGTGGGCGCGCACGCGCGGGCGCCGCGACCTCGGCCGGCGGCGCGAGCCAGGATCGCCGCCGCGGGCGGTGCAGCCCGTCGCGGCGTGCCGCCGCGGCCCAGCGCGATCGCCCGAGCACGTCCGCCGGGCCGCGCGGCGGCTCAGAGCGGGATGTTCCCATGCTTCTTGGGCGGATTCGTGTCGCGCTTGGTGGCGAGCATGCGCAGCGCCGCGATCAGGCGCGGGCGCGTGTCCTCCGGCGCGATCACCTCGTCGACGTAGCCGAGCTCCGCCGCCTTGTAGGGGTTCGCGAAGGTGCGGCGGTATTCCCCGACCAGGCGGTCCTTCTCGGCGGCGGGATCGGCAGCGCGATCGATCTCGCCGCGGAAGACGACGTTGACGGCGCCCTCGGGCCCCATGACGGCGATCTCGGCCGTCGGCCAGGTGAGGTTCACGTCGCCGCGGATGTGCTTCGACGACATCACGATGTAGGCGCCGCCGTAGGCCTTGCGGGTGATGACGGTGAGCTTCGGGACCGTCGCCTCGCAGTAGGCGTAGAGCAGCTTCGCGCCGTGGCGGATGATGCCGCCGAACTCCTGCGCCGTCCCCGGCAGGAAGCCCGGCACGTCGACGAAGGTGACGAGCGGCAGGTTGAAGCAGTCGCAGAAGCGCACGAAGCGCGCCGCCTTCACCGAGGCGTCGATGTCGAGGCAGCCGGCGAGGACGGCGGGCTGGTTGGCGACGACGCCGATCGAGCGGCCGCCGAGGCGGGCGAAGCCGACGATCACGTTGCGGGCGTAGTCGGCCTGCACCTCGAGGAGGCGGCCGTGGTCGACCACGGCCTCGATCACGGCACGCATGTCGTAGGGCCGGCTCGGGCTCGCCGGCACCAGCGTCGCGAGCGCCGGATCGCGGCGCTCGGGCGGGTCGCCCGGGGGGCCCGGCGGCGGGTCGTCGAGGTTGTTGGACGGCAGGAACGCGAGCAGCTCGCGCACCAGCGCGAACGTGTCGGTCTCGCTCTCGGTGGCGAAGTGCGCGACGCCGCTCTTGCGGTTGTGGGTGTCGGCGCCGCCCAGCTCCTCCTTCGAGACCTCCTCGTGGGTGACGGTGCGGATGACGTCGGGCCCGGTGATGAACATGTAGCCGCTGCCCCGCACCATGAAGACGAAGTCGGTGGTGGCGGGCGAGTAGACGGCGCCGCCGGCGCACGGGCCCATGATGATCGAGAGCTGCGGCACGACGCCCGAGGCGAGGACGTTGCGCAGGAAGATGTCGGCGTAGCCGGCGAGGCTGCCGACGCCCTCCTGGATGCGCGCGCCGCCCGAATCGCAGAGCCCGATCACCGGCGCGCCGGCCTTCATGGCGAGGTCCATGACCTTGCAGATCTTCTCGGCCATGGCGCCGGAGAGGCTGCCGCCGAAGACGGTGAAGTCCTGCGCGTAGACGAAGACCTGGCGGCCGTCGATGGTGCCGTAGCCGGTGACCACGCCGTCGCCGGGGATGGTCTTCTCGTCCATCCCGAAGTCGGTGCAGCGGTGCACCTTGAAGCGGTCGGTCTCGACGAAGCTGCCCGGGTCGAGGAGGGCGCCCAGCCGCTCGCGCGCCGTGCCCTTGCCGTCGGCGTGCTGGCGGGCGACCCGCTCGGCGCCGCCGCCGGCGAGGGCCGCGGCGTTGCGGCGGGCGAGCTCGTCGAGCTGATCGTTCGTGGCCATCGCGGTCCGGCTCGTGGAGCGCGGGTCGCTCCCGCCTATCAGGGGGGCGCGACCCCTTCCAGTCGCACGACGTCGCCGGCCTGCACGCCTTCGCGCGCGCACCAGCCGCCCGGCACCTCGAGCACCCACGTCGACGGCTTGCCGACGGTGACCGGCGCGGTCGAATGCGGCACGGCGTTGGCGTGCACGCCGACGATCCTTCCGGCCGTGGGTCCGTCGCGGGCGATGAAGATCATGTCGAGCGGGATGAGCGTGTTCTTCATCCAGAACGAATGCTCCTCCTCCTGCGGGAAGACGAAGAGCATGCCGGTGAAGTCGGCGAGCTCGCTGCGCCACATGAGGCCCTTCTGGAGCTCGGCGGGGGTGCGGACGACCTCGAGGGCGACCGTCACCGGCGTACGTCCCTGGCGCTCGATGACCGCCGTCGGGCCTGCCGGACGGCCGTTGCCGCACGCGGCGAGCAGAAAAAAGACGCTCGTGATGACGCGCAGTTGCATGCGCGCAAGGCGTGAATTATGCGGCCCTATGCTCAGCGCCATCGCCTTCTCGATCGTGCTCCTCGCTGGGGTCGGTCTGTTCATCTACCAGCTCTGGGGCCGCTTCAACCTGCTGCGCGCGGCGCGTGGGCCCTGGAAGATCGATTTCCTGCCCGAGCGGGTCCAGGCCGTGCTCGTCTACGCGTTCGGTCAGAAGAAGTTCATCCGGCCGGCGGTCGGGATCGTGCAGGAGCGGACCGCGGGGTGGATCCACTTCTTCGTGTTCTGGGGCTTCACGATCCTCGGCGTCCAGGTGACGACGATGTTCGCGCGCGCCTACGCGCCCGACTTCCACCTGTTCCCGTTCGTTCCGTGGCTGCTGGGCAAGCCCTACGCGCTCGTCCGCGACCTCTTCGAGGTCACCGTCTTCGTCTGCATCCTGGCGCTGTTCGCGCGCTGGCTGATCACGCGTCCGAAGCGCCTCTTCGGCTTCGAGCCCGCCGAGAGCCGGCACGCGCATCACTCCCATTGGGAGGCGTATCTGATCCTCGGCTGCATCGGCATGATCACGAGCGGCGGCCTGGTCTACGACGGCGGCCGCATCGTCATGGAGCACGGCACCGAGGCGGTCGCGGCGACGTACTGGTACGAGCCGTTCTCCTACGCGACCAGCCGTCTCCTGCTGTCGCTCGGCGGCGTCGGCTTCGCCGAGCACGCCAGCAACGTCGCCTGGTGGCTGCACAACCTGGCCGTGCTGGTGATGCTCAACTTCCTGCCGCTGGCCAAGCACTTCCACGTCATCACCTCGCTGCCGAACGTCTTCTTCAAGAAGATGGAGCCGATCGGCCAGCTCTCGAAGCAGGACCTCGAGAACGCGACCACGTTCGGCACCTCGCACATCGACCAGTTCACCTGGAAGCAGGTGCTGGACATGTTCAGCTGCACCGAGTGCGGGCGCTGCTCGTCGCAGTGTCCGGCGACGGCCACCGGCAAGCCGCTCGCGCCGCGCCAGCTGCTGCTGAACCTGCGCGACTACCTCTACGAGAACCAGTCCGAGATCGTGGCCAAGCGCGTCGACGTGACGCCCGGCCCCGACGGCGAGCTGCCCGAGGTCGGTCGCAACCTGATCGCGCCGATCGACGACCCGAACCACGTCATCGCCGACGAGACCCTGTGGGCCTGCAACACCTGCCGCGCCTGCGAGGAGTCGTGCCCGGTGATGATCGAGTACGTCGACAAGATCGTCGACATGCGCCGCCACCTCGTGCAGGAGGAGTCGCGCTTCCCGACCGAGCTGACGCGCGTCTTCAAGTCGATGGAGACGCAGTCGAACCCCTGGGGCATCGGCGCCGAGAAGCGCTTCGACTGGGCCGACGGCCTGGACATCCCGACCATGGCCGAGAAGCCGAACCCCGAGTACCTCTACTACGTCGGCTGCGCGGGCGCCTTCGACGACCGCAACAAGAAGACGACGCAGGCGTTCGCGCGCATCCTCACGAAGGCCGGCGTCGACTTCGCCTGCCTCGGCCCGGAGGAGCCCTGCAACGGCGACTCGGCCCGCCGTCTCGGCAACGAGTATCTGTACCAGGCGATGGCGCAGATGTGCGTCGAGACGTTCAAGGGCTACGAGGTGAAGAAGATCATCGTCAACTGCCCGCACTGCTTCAACACGATCAAGAACGAGCTGCCGCAGTTCGAGGGCCACTACGAGGTGATCCACGCCGCCGAGCTGATCCAGCAGCTGGTCGCGAGCGGCAAGCTGCAGCTGACCGGCGACGGCAACGGCAAGCGCACGACCTACCACGACTCCTGCTACTACGGCCGCTTCAACGACGTGTACGACGAGCCGCGCGAGGTCCTCGAGCGCGCCGGTGCGAAGGTCGAGGAGATCCCGCACAAGCACCACCAGTTCGGCATGTGCTGCGGCGCGGGCGGCGGGCGCATGTGGCTCGAGGAGGACGCCGACAAGCGCGTCAACCTGAAGCGCACCGATCAGGCGCTCGAGAACGATCCCGAGGTGATCGCCGTGTCGTGCCCGTTCTGCATGACGATGCTCTCCGACGGCATCAAGGCGAAGGACCTCGAGGAGAAGGTGCAGACGCTCGACGTGATGGAGATCGTCGAGCGGTCGCTGCGCTGACGCGTCCCGCCGCGCACGCCGGGCGCGTGCGCGGCGTTGCGTCGGAGGAGGGCGCCGGGGCCGGCGCGCCGCGGTCGCCGCGGGAGGAGTGCCCCGCGTCGGACTCCGGAGAGGAGGGCCGAAGCCCGACGCGGGGCGAGGACCGGACGATGCGTGGTGTGGGTGGGCGTCCGGTGAAACCGGCGGGGGGAGCCGGAGGATCAGTGCAGGCCGAGGGCGCCGGCGGTGTGGATGGGGAGGACGAGCGTGCCGCGCGCGCTTTCGCACGCGGTGCTGCCCGGCTGGACGCTCGCGCGCGGGACGGCGACGCGACGATCGCCGGACTGGACGATCAGCGCCTGGGTGGAGGCGGCCACGATGCGAACGTCATGGAGGGTGACGGTCGCCGGAGCGGGACGGTTGTCGTGGCAGAGGCCGGAGAGGTCGAGCATGGCGTGTAGCCGTCCCAGAGCAAACGACGGGCCGACACGAAACGCCGTGACGGCGGGGGCCATGCGACCCCGACTGTGCCATCGCCGTCCGATGGAGGGAGAATGCGTGGGCACGCGCGCCATCGTGGCACACCGCCGCCGCGCTCCGGCAGGCGCTCGTGCAGACGCTACGGACAGCCCGGCGGCAGTGGACCGCGGGCGACGAGATGCAGTGCCTTACCCGTGCGTCGTGCGGCGATCAGCTGCTCGCCGCGGTCGGCGAGCACGGCGTCGGCGCGCCCCGGCTGCTCGATGCGCAGGCGAGCGAAGCCGAACGTCGGCTCGAGGCGTTCGATCAGCATTCGCCTCGGCGCGTACGAGCTGTCGGCGACCAGCACGACGTCGCCGTCGGGTCGGATGTCGACCGAGTCGAGCCGCGTACTGGCGCCGTCGTCGAGCCGCACCGTCGTTCGCCAACGTCGCCTCCCGGACGGTTCCAGGACCGCCAAGGCGCCGCCGGTCTGCACGCCGATCGGCCCGCTCGTCGTTCCCCAGATCGCGAGGGTGCCGCTCGGCCCGAGGCTCGATCGGATGGGCGGCGACGGCGCCGTGAGCGGCGGGAACGGGCGGATGCGCCATCGCTCGGCCCCGTCGCCGGCGAGCCGGGCGACGAAGACGTGCGTGGGGCTGTCCTCGAGGTCGTCGGTCCCGGCCGCGTAGACGTCGCCTTCCGGCGCGGTCGCGAGCGTGTCGATGTCCTCCGAGATCGCGCTGCGGTCGCGCGTCCACCTGACCGCCCCGTCCTCGGCGCTCACGGCGCGGAGGTCGCCGAAGGGTCCGGGACCCTGCTTGAAGACGACCGTGCCGTCCGTGGTCGCCGCGATGGCCTGCGGCGCTCCGAGGCCCGGCATCTCCCGATTCCAGCGCTCGCGTCCCGTGGCGCCGTCGACGCGGACGACGACGATGGACGGCAGCACCACCACCACGTCGCCGTCGGGCAGCGGCGTGGCGTAGCCCGGACGGCGGACGTAGTACTCGGCCCGGTCGGCGCCATAGGCGACGGGGCTGAGGCGTCGCGATCGCCACCGCCAGCGCTGCCGGCCGTCGCTCTGGTCGATTCGTCGGAGTGCTATCCGGTAGGGCGCCGAATCCTTCTTCGGCGCCTCGATCGCCACGACCACGGGCGAGCCGTCCTTCATCGGGAGCACCGCGAACGTCGCGCCGGGCAGGCGCCGCGTCCACTCGACCGTTCCGGCGCAGCGGGCGACGCGGGCGACGCGGATGCCGGCCCGGCGGTTGCAGACGACGATGGGATCGCCGTCGAGCGCCGCGACGATGGCGACCGGGCTGCCGCAGGCGCCGAGGTTCGTGATCCACGCCGCCGCGGGCGAGGCGAGCGCGATCGAGAGCACGATCGTGGGGAGGGAACGGCCGCGTCGCACGTGCCGTCGTCTACCGGGATGTGCGTCGCGCCGCTACCGCGTCGGCGCGGCGTCGTCGCTGCGTGGCTGCGGCCGCCAGCCGCGGTCCCGAGACCGCGCGGCTCTCGCGCAGGGCGAACCGCCAGGGCAGGACGGCATGCGCGCCGGCGTAGCCCACCCCGATGCGCGGCGTGCGCGCGACGGCACGGGCGGGGACCGGGGTTCCGTCCAGCAGCCGCAATGGCCCCGCGCGGAGGTCGGCACCGTTCTGCGTGCGCCCGATGCCGAGCGCCTGGCACAGTGCCCCCGGCCCGCGACAGAGCCGCCAGTCGGGGGCCGTCGCCGGCAGCCCGCGCCGCGCCCGCATGCGGTCGAGGCCGACGAGCGGCTCCAGCGCCCGGATCAGCACCGCCTCCGGAACGCCGGCCTCCTGCGTGGTCACGTTCACGCACCAGTGCATCCCGTAGACGAAGTAGACGTACGCGTGCCCCGGCGCGCCCCACATCACCTCGTTGCGCGGCGTGCGGCGGCCGTTCCAGGTGTGCGCGGCGCGGTCGCCGGGCCCGCGGTAGGCCTCGACCTCGACGATGCGCCCGGCGGTGCGGCCCTCGGGCGCGTCGTGGACCAGCACCATGCCGAGGAGGGCGCGGGCCACGCGCAGCGTGGGCTGCAAAAAGAACGAGCGGGCCGGGGCCCGCTCGTCCAGTGCTGCGTCGATCTCGGAATCGCCCGCCGGCGGGCGACGGCGCGTCATGACGCCTTCAGCTTCTTCACTTCCTCGGTCAGCTCGGGGACCGCCTTGAAGAGGTCGGCCACGAGGCCGTAGTCGGCGACCTGGAAGATCGGCGCCTCCTCGTCCTTGTTGATGGCGACGATGACCTTCGAGTCCTTCATGCCGGCGAGGTGCTGGATGGCGCCGGAGATGCCGACGGCGATGTAGAGCTTCGGCGCGACGACCTTGCCGGTCTGGCCGACCTGGAGGTCGTTCGGCACGAAGCCGGCGTCGACGGCGGCGCGGCTGGCGCCCATGGCGGCGCCGAGGGCGTCGCAGAGCGGCTCGAGGACGGTGGTGAAGTTCTCGCCGTTCTTGAGGCCGCGGCCGCCCGAGCACACGATCGCCGCCTCGGTGAGCACGGGGCGGTCGGACTTGGTCTCGGCGAACTCGACGAACTTGGTCTTCTGGTCGCCGGCGCCGGCGGCGAGCTTCTCGACGCTGCCGCTGCCCTCCTTGGGCGCCGGGTCGAACGCGGTGCCGCGGACGGAGACGACGGTCACCGCGGCGTCGGTCTCGACGGTGGCGAAGAGGTTGCCGGCCCACATCGGCCGCACGAACGTCTTGGCGTCGACGATGTGGCTGATGTCCGACACCATCGCCGCGTCGAGGCGGGCGGCGAGGCGGGGCAGGAGGTCCTTACCGACCGCGGTGGCGGTGGCGACGACGGCGGCTGCGCCCTTGGCCTTGGCCGCCTCGGCGATCGCGGCGGTGTGCGCGTCGGCGACGTAGTGCTCGAAGGCGTCGCCGTCGATCGCGACCACGTCGATGCCGTAGCCCGCGAGCTCGGCGGCGAGCGCGTCGACGCCCTTGCCGAGGACGACGCCGATCGCCTTGCCGCCCGACTTGGAGGCCAGCTCCTTGGCGGCGGCGACGCCGATCAGCGTGGTCTTGGGGAACTTGCCGTGGAGATGCTCTGCGAAGACGAGAACGTTGCTCATCGGAAACCTCTCAGATGACCTTGGCTTCGTCGTGGAGGACCTTCACCAGCTCTTCCACCGAGCCCACCTTGCGACCCGCGGCGCGCTTCGGCGGGGTCTCGAGCTTGACGATCCTGGCCTTCGGCTTCACGTCGACGCCGACGTCGGCCACCGGGATCTCCTTCAGCTCCTTCTTGCGGGCCTTCATGATGCCCGGGAGCGAGGCGTAGCGCGGCTCGTTGAGGCGGAGATCGGTGGTGACGACCGCGGGCAGCGCGAAGGAGAGCTTCTCGAGACCGCCGTCGACCTCGCGGGTGACGGTGGCGTTCGTGCCGCTGATCTCGACCGCCGAGGCGTAGGTCGCCTGGGGCCAGCCGAGCAGCTCGGCGAGCATCTGGCCGGCGCAGTTGTTGTCGTAGTCGACCGCCTGCTTGCCCATGAGGATCAGCTCGGGCTTCTCGGTCTCGGCCAGCTTCTGGACCACGCGGGCGACCGCGAGGGGCTCGAGGTTCTCGTCGCTCACCACCAGGATGGCGCGGTCGGCGCCCATGGCGAGGCCGGTACGGAGCTGCTCCTGGGCCGTCTTCGGGCCGATGCTGACCAGGACCACCTCGCTGCCGGCGTTCTTCTCCTTGATGCGGAGCGCCTCCTCGATGGCGATCTCATCGAAGGGGTTCACGACCCACTTGATGTTGTCGGTGGCGAAGCCGGTGCCGGACGCGTCGATCTTGAGATTGCTCTCCGGATCGGGGACGCGCTTCACGGTGACGAGAATCTTCACGACGGAGCTCTCCTCTGCGGGGTGGGGATGGGTCCCGGAAGGGAAACCGGTGTTCGCTACACTGCCCGGAAAGCCCTAGTCAACCCGGGGACGCAGCTGGGTCGCATCGAGCGACCATCTCCGCCCGACCTGCGGCAGGGCGTCCGGGCAGGAGGTAGCATCGCCCGGGTACGACGGCCGCCGCGGACGAGCCGCCCGGCCCCGGCGCCAACGCGCCGTATCAAGCTGAGGCTCCGTTCGAATCGCCACGGCGGGCGCAGGCCGTCCGACGGGCGGGCTCATCCCCGGTCGGGGGAAGCCCCGGTGCTCGGGTGCCGCCGGGTGATCGCGCGCGAGCCCGACGTCGAGCGCCGCGCCCCGTGAGGTCGACTCGCCACCGGTGAGGCGACTAAAGGGGAGCGGCCATGACTCGACGTCTCGCGCTGCTGGTGTCCGCGCTCGTCCTGCTCGTCGCGTCGCCCGCGCTGCCGGGGGACGCAGGCGGCGAGTGGCTCCTGCGTCAGCCCGACGACCTCGCGTGGCGACCGTCCGACTCGCTGCCGCCCGGCGCGATGGTCGCGCTGCTCGAGGGCGATCCGTCGAAGGCGGGCTTCTTCACGATGCGGGTGAAGATGCCCGACGGCTACCGCGTGCCGCCGCACTCCCACTCGCAGCAGGAGCGCGTGACCGTCCTCTCGGGCACCCTGAACCTCGGCCACGGCGACACCTTCGACGCGAAGGCGACGAAGGCACTCGGTCCCGGCACGTACAGCTCGATGCCACCCGGCATGGCGCACTTCGGCTGGATGACGGGCGAGGTCGTGCTACAGCTCAGCACGATGGGCCCGTGGACGCTGACATACGTGCATCCGGAGGACGGCCCGCGGTAGCCTCGAGCGCGGTCGCGATCGCGTGGCGAAGAAGCGAAACCGGCGGGCGCGGCTCGGGCACGACGCACCCGAGCGTCCGGTGGACGACCGCATCACGTGGGTGCGCGGCGACGAGCGAGCCGGTCCGCGCCAGACCATCGGCGTGCTCGAGCTGCGCCAGGATGGCGCATGTCGCGTGGCGTTGGCGGAGCGGACCCAGATAGACGGGCGCTGTCACGTGTTGCTCGCGAGGAAGGCGTGGGGCGGCAAGGACGCGCTCGCCACACGGTGGTGGAGCCTCGTCCTCGACGCAGACGCCGCGGTCACGACGGTACGCAACGGCTCGTGCGGCGACCGGATCGAGCCGGGAGACGTCGCGCGCATCGTCCGGGCTCTCGAATCGCTGGCACTCCTCTCGGTCCAGACCACGATCTTCGTCGACGACGGGCGGCCGGTGTTTCCCGGCATGCGGCGATGAGCCCACGCACGGCGGCAGGCCGCGGGAACCTTGCGAGACCCGCGAGTACCGTCCAGCGGAGATGAGTGGCGACCTCCACGGCCGTGCCGCGCTCGTCACCGGCGCCGGCCGGCGTGCCGGGATCGGGGCCGCCGTCGCGCGAGCCCTGGCGGCGGCCGGTGCCGACGTCGTCGTCGCGTACCACCGCGCATACGATGCGGCGACGCCGTGGGGATCGGACGCGGGCGACGTCGATGCACTGCTCGCCGCCATGCGCGCGCACGGGGTGCGCGCCGCCGCCGTCGAGATCGATCTCGCCGACCCGACCGCGCCCGCGACCCTGATCGAGCGCGCGACGGCCGGCGTCGGGCCGCTGCGCATCCTCGTGAACAACGCCGCACACTGGGAGGCGACGCCGCTCGCCACGCTCGACGCCGCGCAGATCGACCGCCACTACGCCGTGAACGTGCGCGCGCCGATCCTGCTCTGCGCGGAGTTCGCGCGCCGCTGCGCCGGAGACGGACGCATCGTCAACCTGACGTCGGGTCAGGGGCTGCACGCGATGCCGGGCGAGCTCGCCTACGCCGCCACGAAGGGCGCGCTCGACGCCTTCACGACGAGCCTCGCTGCCGAGCTCGCGGGACGCGGCATCACGGTCAACGCGGTCGATCCCGGTCCGACCGACACCGGGTGGATGTCGCCCGACGTGCGCCGCGATCTCGTCGCGCGGGCGCCGCGCGGGCGCGTCGGCGAGCCGGACGACGCAGCGCGCCTCGTCGCCTTCCTCGCCTCGGACGCGGCGCGATGGGTCACGGGACAGGTGATCCGCTCGCGCGGAGGGTTGCCATGACGTCGGCGAGCCCGAGCGGCTCTCACGGCGTCGCGTCGTCGGCTCGCATCGGGCGCACGATGCGAGGATTCGGGACGCACGTCACGTGGAGTCGGTTCGCGTGATCAGCGGGCGCGGCGACGTGGTGCGGCCGGTGCGTTCCGCCCGCTGCGCGAGCGCGGCGCTCGCCGCCGGCCGTACGGGGTGGCTCCTTCCCGAACGACATTGCTCGCGGTGGGATTGCGGACGACGAGGCCCTCGAAACGACTGAAGTCGCGATCGGCCGTCCAGAGCTCGTGCACCTCGTGTGCCCGGCACAGCGCGGCGATGCGGGCGTCATGGACGAGCGAGCCGGAGACGTGCGCGGGCGATGCCACGGCCCTGAACGTCGTCCAGTACGTCCGGCCCTCGGCGAGCAGCACCAGGCTCGGGGATTCGAGCCACGCCTCGATCTGGCCCAGTGCGCGCGCAAGCGGCGTGGGCGGGTCGAAGATGCGTGGCCGTGTGACGACCGCGAGGAACTCGTGGAGGCACGGCCACGGGATGGCCCAGGTCTCCCGTCCTTCGGCGAGTGCCGTCACGGCCGCGAGGGCCGGTTCGTGGAACGGGCTGTCGGGGCGATGTGCGTAGACGAGGACGTTGGTGTCGACGGCGATCACGACTTCGGCTTCGATGTCGCTCGGCCGCGGTCGGCGCCGTCTGGCTCGTAGGCGGCGTCGCGCAGCGCAGCGTATCCGCGCGCCGCAAAGTCGGGATGAAGGCCGCGGCCCTTGCCGCTGAAGCGCGCGTCCCGCAGCCGGAACGGCCGAGCCGTTCCGCGTGCCGCGAGCACGGCACGCAGTCCCTCTTCGACGAGAGCCCGCAGCGTGACGCGCTCGCGCTCCGCCAGTCGTTTCGCTTCCTCGAGAAGCGGCGTCGTGATGTCGAGCGTGGTCTTGATACGGCCACCCATATCAGGGGGTCGTGACGGCCACAATCAGCACGGAGGCTGCCGGCGTGCCTCCGCCGCTCGGCGCAGCCCGTGCAGCATCTCCCAGCGGATCAACCCGCTGAACGGTCCGATCAGCATCCAGTACCAGGAGAAGCGCCGGCCCGCGGCCGCGTCGCAGCACGCGACGCGCGTCTCGGTGACGACGCGCGTGCTGCGCTCGGCCAGCGGCTCGAGACGGATCGTCATCGCGGCCTTGGCCCAACCCGGCTCGGCGAAGCGCCGGAACGTGTCGGCGTCGGGGAGGCGCCGGAGCGCCTGCGTCTCCCGCAGCGCCCAGAAGCGTCCGGCGATGCCGAGGACGATCTCGCGGCCCGGGCGCTCGACGAGGATGGAGAAGCCGGTGGCTCCCATGGTGTCGCGGAGCGCGCCGCGCTTCGTGCCGAGGCCGCGCAGCCTGAGGAGCAGGCCGGTGATGAACGAGCCGCTGAGGATGTCGTCCTCCGTGAGCGCGTCCCAGGTATCGGCGACGGGCGCGCCGACGTCGAGCTGGTGACGGCTGCGGACGTCCCAGCGGGGCAGGAGGTCGTCGAGCAGGTCGGCCGCGCCCGGCGTCGGGTCTGCTGCGGCGGTCATCGCACCTCCGTGCGGCGTCGCGCGTGCAGCACCAGCGGCCCGAGCGCGAGCAGCAGCCAGAAGCCCGAGACCGGCGCGATCAGCACGCCGGCGACGCCGAGAGCGACGAGCCCGCGTCCGAGGCCGCCCAGCACCCAGTCGGCGCCGGTGTCCTCCGCGCGATCGACGAGCCACGCGAGCAGCGCCAGCACCGGCGTGAAGAGCAGGAACCAGAACGCCGCCGAGCGTTCGACCGGCACGACGACCGCCGGCAGCCACGACGACGCGTCGGGCACGACGCGCGGCACGAGCGAGCCGACGACACCGTCGTGCAGCATGGCCGCGAGCGGCCCGTGGAAGAGCCAGACGCCGACGACGGCGTGCCCCACCGCCGTAGCCAGCAGCAGACGTCCGGCGAGATGCTTCATGACGTCCTCACTTTCAGTGCGTCGGCCGCGAGCGGCTCGCCGCGGGTGAAGGCCGCGATCCCGGCTTCGAGCAGCGAGAAGAACGCCGTCAGCGCGTCGAGCCGGGCCTTGATGAGCTCGGCGCGCTCGGGGTCGGCGTCGGGGAGCGCCCGCGCGCCCTCGTCGGCGGCGAGCAGCACCTGGCGCACGTTGAAGCGGTAGCGGCGCTCGAGGATCTCGAGGAACACGCGCCAGAAGTCGGTGGCCGCCTCGTAGTGGTCGCGGCGCGAGCCGCCGACGCGCACCAGCCGCACCAGGTGCCAGTCGATCAGGCCGCGCACGTTGACCGAGATGTTGCTCTTCGACTGCCCGAGCTCGCTGGCGATGTCGTCGAGCGCCATCGGCTGGGGCTGCAGATAGAGGAGGGCGAAGATGCGGCCCTGGAGCTGGTTCACGACGCCGGAGGTGGCGGCGGCGCTGCCGAGGCCGTCGACGAAGATCGCGGTGGCTCTATCCATGAGGTGAACGTTTGGAACGTTCTGAACGTTCACTCAATATGGCGTGCGCGGCTCCGTGACGTAGGGCCGATCAGCTCATCGGCAAGCACGGCTCGATGGGTAGCGCCTCCGGCGGTATCTCTTTGGGATCGTTGCGATATGTATCGCGGACGAGCCCGCGCGGCTCGTGTCCGTGCCCCTCTGCGCCCGCAGTGGTGGCGCGCGTACGCGACGCCCACTCCTCGTACGATCCGCGAAGGGCGAGCCACGCCGACGGCGCGCGCCAGCGTGCGGGTGGCGGGGAGCAAGGGCCGAACGTCCGACGAGCGGGCGCTTGGTCACCGTCCCCGGGTTCTTCTTCCCATCGTCCCACGACCCCGGGGGGCAGTGTCAGACGGGCGGCGGGTCGGTTCAGAGCGGCGCTGGCAACTGGAGGAGCGCGATCGTCCGCCGCACCATGCGCTGACGTCCATGCCTGGCGAGGCGTCAGCGGCACGTAGTGTACGTTGCCTTCGATCACGGCCAGCTGGCGCACATGTCCCGCGCGCACGACCAGCTCCGCACCCGGGAGGCGACGCCCGGTAGGCGCGCCGCGAGCCGCGCGGACGGCATTCGTCCGGGTTGCAGACGCGACCCGAAACGCGCGCGTGCTCGGCGAGCACCCTACGGACCGGAGCCCGGTAGGGGGGCAGGCCCCCGGGTCAGGCCTGGGCCTTCTGCACGCCGACGTCGGACCCGAGCCGGCTCGACAGCTCGCGGCCCGCCTTCACGATGAGCGGCGCCAGCTCCTTGTCGATGCGCTCCGCCTGGAAGCGATAGGCGGGTCCGGCGACCGCCATGGTCGCCACCACCGTGCGCGTGTAGTCACGGATCGGCACGGCGACGGCGCGCACGTCCTCGACGTGCTCGCCCATGTCGATGGCGTAGCCCTGCGAGGCGACCTTCTCGAGCTGCTGCTGCAGCGCGCTGCGGTCGACGGGTGTGCGGTCGGTGAAGCGCTGGAGCGCGTCGGGGACCAGCGCGCGAAAGTCGTCCTCGGTCTCGAAGGCGAGATAGGCTTTGCCGGCGGCGGTGCAGTGGAGCGGCAGCGCCTCGCCGAGGCTCGGGACGATGCGCACGGGACGATCCGCCTCGACGACCTCGACCGGCACCATGCCGCCGCGGCGGAGGACGGCGACGTAGACGGTCTCGCGCGCCTGGCGTACGACGTCGGTCATGATCGGTCCGGCCTGCCGCAGCAGCCCCATGTGCTGCACGTAGGCCTGGCCGAGCTGGAGGCAGCGGATGCCGAGGCGGTAGTTCTCGGTGGCGCGGTTCTGCTCGATGTAGCCGCGTGACTCGAGCGTCGCGAGGAGACGGAAGACGTTGTTCTTGTGCAGCTTCAGCCGCTTCGACAGCTCGGTGACGCCGAGCTCGTCGCTGTCGCGACAGAACTGCTCCAGCACGTCGAGCGCATGGGAGACGGACTGGATGACGTAGTTGGTCTTCTCGCGGCGCATGGTTCGCTCTGCGAAAACGCGTTTTAGGCTACGACGCTCCCCGGAGGGTGTCAACGCGCGCATCCGGTCCCTCAGGTCGAGGTGGTTTGCTTGGGAAATCGCTTATTTATGGCGCGCGATGGGCCGTGCGCGAGCGACTAAACGTCGTCTTGACAGCAGCGTTCGACTCGGGAAGAGACGGGCGCCGAACGAGGAAGGGAGCCGAGCGATGAGCGTGCAGACGGAGATGATCGAGGTGCCGACGCCCGCGGGAACGATGCCCGCGCAGCTGTCGATCCCGGCCGGCGCGGCGAAGGCGCCGGCGGTGATCGTGATCCAGGAGGCGTTCGGCCTGAACGACCACATCAAGGACGTCGCACAGCGCATCGCCGCCGAGGGCTACGTCACGCTGGCGCCCGACATGTTCTACCGCGGCGGCGCCGGTCGCACCGCGGGCTACGATCAGCTTCCCGATGCGCTGCGCCTCATGGGCGAGCTCCGCGACGACGCCATCGTCGAGGACGTCGCCGCGGCCGTCGCGTTCCTCCAGCAGCACCAGGGCGTGCGCGGCGACCGCATCGGCATCACCGGCTTCTGCATGGGCGGACGCGTGAGCTTCCTCGCCGCCGCCGCGCTGCCGGGGAAGATCACGGCGGCGGCGCCGTTCTACGGCGGCGGCATCCCGATCGACCGCACGAAGGAGCTGACCCAGCCCGTGCTCGCCTTCTTCGGCGCCGACGACCCGTTCATCCCGTTGGACTCCGTCGAGGCGCTGCGCGCCGAGGCGAAGCAGCACGGCAAGCACATCGACGACGTCGTCTATCCGAAGGCGCCGCACGGCTTCTTCTGCAACGAGCGCGACTCGTACCGCCCCGAGGCGGCGAAGGACGCGTGGGAGCAGCTGAAGGCCTTCTTCGCGAAGCACCTGAAGGCCGCCTGAGTGCGCGTTCTCCTCGTCGGCCAGGCCGCGTTCGCCGAGAAGGTGCTCGAGGGGCTCGTCGCCGCGGGCGACGAGATCGTCGGCGTCGTCTGCCCGCCGGATCGCGGGCCGAAGCCCGATGCCGTGAAGGCCGCCGCGCTCGCGCGCGGCATCCCGGTGCATCAGTGGAAGAATCTGAAGGGCGACGACGCCCGCGCCGTGTTCACGAACGCGCGTGCCGACCTCGGCGTGCTCGCCTACGTCACCCAGATCGTGCCCGAGTCGCTGATCGGGCTGCCGCGTCACGGCACGATCTGCTTCCACCCGTCGCTGCTGCCGAAGTATCGCGGCGGCAGCGCCATCCCGTGGCAGCTCATCAACGGCGAGACGACGACCGGCGTCACCGTCTTCTGGACCGACGCCGGCATCGACACCGGCCCGATCCTCCTCCAGCGCACCGCCGACGTCGGCCCCGACGACACCGCGGGCAGCCTCTACTACCAGAAGCTCTTTCCCCTCGGCGTCGACGTCGTGCTGGAGAGCGTTCGGCTGGTGCGCGAGGGCCGGGCGCCGCGCGTGCCCCAGGACGACGCGCAGGGGACGTACGATCCGCTCCTCACCGACGCCCATGCGCGCATCGACTGGACGCAGCCGCAGCAGCGCGTGCACGATCTCGTCCGCGGCTGCGACCCGCAGCCGGGCGCGCACACGACCGTCGCAGGGAAGACGCTGCGCCTGTTCGACCCTCGCCGGGTGGACGGCGCGGGCGCCCCGGGCACGGTGCTGGCGGTGGGCGCCGACGGGATCACGATCGCGACTGCCGGCGGCGCGGTGCGCTGCGCGCGCGCCCGCGGCGACGGCGCGAAGGCCGCCGCCGCGGAGGTCGCGGTCGCGATGGGCATCGCAGGCGGCACGCGGCTCGGCTGAGCCGCGGGCCGGCCGCGTCGTACCTCAGAAGGTCATGAAGTCGAACGGCTTCGGCTGATCGCAGCCGAGGTTGATGTCGAGCCGGCCGCGGAGGCGGACGTTGACGTTCACCGCGAAGCCGAGATCCTGGCCGCGCGGGATCGCGGCCGCGGCGATGATGCTGCCGCCGGGGCGATGCGCCTGCAGGGTGCCGAGCACGAAGGGGTACTCGGGGTCGGGGGTGGTGATGGTGCTGGCGTCGTGCACCGTCACGCTCGGGCAGCCGACGGTGCCGCCGGCGCCGCACTTCCACGTTACCCGCTGTCCGCGCGTGAGGCCCGGCTGCGTCGTGTCGACGCCGTTCTGGTCGACGTCGTACACGCTGCTCATCTCCGGTCCGTCGTTGGGGCCGTCGGCGACCGCCAGCGCCGCCTGATCGGCCCCCGACACCGAGCCGGCCGCGGTGCCGGTGCGGACGTTGGGCTTGCGGACGTTGAGCCAGTGCATGGTCGGCGCGCTCCACTGGCTGCAGCCGGTGGCGTCGCAGGCGCGCGGCAGCAACTCGGTGTAGACGCCGCCGACGCACGTCTTCGCGGAGCCAGCGGCGGGCGTCAGCATCACCGTGGTGCCGAGACGCAGCCCCGTGAGCCGCCAGACGCCGCCCGAGTCGGCGGTCGTGCTGCCGAGGAAGATGGCGTTGCCGCCGTTCTTCCAGCTGCACCAGCCGAAGCGATCCTGGCCGTCGTTGGTGCCCTCCTTGAAGTTGCGCTGCCGGAACCACAGCTGCACCTGGACGCCGGGCGCCGCGAGGCCCTCCACGGCGTCGAGGTCGTTGTTGGTCGCGGTGATGCGGTAGATTACCGGCTGCCAGCTCACCGAGTGGACGGTGACCGCGCGCAGCACGAGCACCGCTGCCAGCGCGGCACCTCCGGTCACGGCGAGAACCTTCGCTCGAGTCGTCATGCGCACCTCCTCGGGGCGGGCAGGCGTCGCTGGTGCAGGCAGCGTGCCGGCGCGCGAGGGCGCCGCGGCGGCGGCCCGGCGGCGCGACCACCGCGCGGGTGAAGCCGGGGCGTTCATGCCGTTTCACGCGCCGGGGCGCCGAGCGGATCGCGGATGCCGTGCCGCTCCATCCGGCGCCACAGCGTCACGCGCGAGATGCCGAGCGCGGCGGCGCTGCGCTGCCGGTTCCAGCGGTGATCCTCCAGCACGCGCAGGATGCGTGCGCGCTCGTCGGCCCACAGCCCGCCGCCGAGGACGTCGCCGGAGCGCAGGAGCGCGCCGAGATCGGCGCCGGTCGCCTGCGCCGTGATGCAGAGCGACTCGACGGTGTTCTCGAGCTCGCGCACGTTGCCCGGCCACGGATGCTCGCCGAGGACGCGCAGTGCGTGCGGCGGCGGCGGCGCGAGCACCGTGCCGTGGCGCTCGTTGAAGCGCGCGAGGAAGTGGGCGACGAGGATCGGCAGGTCGCCGCGTCGCTCGCGCAACGGCGGCAGGCGGATGGTGAGGACGCGCAGCCGGTAGAAGAGGTCGCGGCGGAACGCGCCGTCCTCGACCATGCGGGCCAGCTCGCGGTTCGCGGCCGCGACCAGGCGCACGTCGACCCGTCGCACCGTCGTCGCCCCGAGCGGGCGGACCTCGCGGTCCTGCACCACGCGCAGGAGCTTCGCCTGGAGCGCCAGCGGCAGGTCCTCGATCTCGTCGAGGAACAGGGTGCCGCCGTCGGCCAGACGCAGTGCCCCGGGACGGTCCTGCACGGCGCCGGTGAACGCGCCGCGGGCGTGGCCGAAGAGCTCGCTCTCGGCGAGCGTCTCGGGGATGGCGGCACAGTTGAGCGGCACGAACGGTCGCGCCGCGCGGCGGCCGACCGCGTGGACGGCGCGCGCGACGACCTCCTTGCCGGTTCCGGTCTCGCCTTCGAGCAGGACGGTGGCATCGGTGCGCGCCGCGGTGCGCACGAGGCGGCGCACCGCCTGGATGGCCGGGCTGGCACCGACCAGCCCGGGGAGCGGGGCGTCGTCGCCGGCCGGCGGACGCGCGCGCCCGGGCGGCGGATGGAGCAGCTCGGCGACGGCGGCGGGCAGCAGCTCGTCGAGCCCGTGCAGCGGCCGGCAGTCGGCCGCGCCGGCGCGCAGCACGGCGACCGCGACGCTGGCGCGATCGAGCGCCGTCACGACGACGAGCGGCGCGGTCGAATGCCGCGCCCGCAGCGCGGCGATGCGGTCGGCGACCCCGTCGTCGACCGCCCCGGGACCGAGCACCACCAGGGCGGGCGCGCCGTCGGGCGGCGGCCCCGCGACCGGGACGATCCGCACCTCGGCCCGCGGCGCCGCGCGTGCCAGCGCCAGGGTGAGCGTGCGGGGCGGGTCGTCGTCGACGAGCAGGATCCGCATCGGCGTCCCTCCTTCTGCGCCGCCGACGCTGCCGGCGCGCGCGCGCCGCCGCAATTCATGTGACCGGAACACGCGACACCGACAGACCGCGGTTGACGAGGGGACGTCGGATCGACCATTGCGGCGGCATGCGCACGCTCCTTCCGCTCGTGCTCGTCCTCGTCGTCGCCTGCGGACCTAGGGAGCCGCCGGCGCCGATCCCGGTGCCCGAAACGGCCGACCAGGCGTCCGCCGCGCCGGCGGCCGACGCTCCGCCGGCGGCGCTGCGCGTCGACCACGCCTGGGTGAAGGGGGCCGACGACCCGGGCCACCAGCGCGCGATCGCCACGCTGCGCACCCGCGTCGTCGCCGGCGAGGGCATGAGCGCGGCGTGGATCGCGCTCGGCCAGGACGGCAACGTCTGGCACGTCGGCGAGAGCGAGCTCTACGAGTATGCCGTGATCCCGCTGGCGGCGCGCGATCTGCCGGTCGGCAGCGTGTCGCCGGTGATCCCCGGCGACGGCGGGCTGCATCTCTTCCGCATCCTGGCACACGAGTCGGCGGAGTGATCCCGATCCGCGGCGTCCTCGTCGTCGTGGCGCTCCTCGGCACGGTGACGGCGGTGTCGGCGCATCGCGCCGAGCCCGTTCGATGTGCCGATGCGCGCTGGGTCGTGACCGCCGGCGGCGAGCGTCTCGGCGACGGCTCGGGCGCGCCGGTCGTGCTCGTCGTCGCCGGCGGCACCATGACGCTCGACGGCGGCTGCGCGCCGACGGCGCAGCGGCTGCGCGTCACCCGGCGCGGGACGCGGGTCCGTCTCCGCATCGCGTCGTGCGCGGGCCTCCGGGCGGTGCGCGTGCAGGCGGTCCTCGCGCCGTCGTGCGACGCGATCGGCGGGCGCGTGCGCGCGAAGCGGACCAGGCCGACGGCGTTCGCGGCCGCGCCGTCGCGCTGCGACGACGGCATCGCCGACGCCGGCGCCGGCGAGCAGTGCGACGGGGCCGCCTGCGACGGTGCGGTCGTGTGCGTCGGCTGCGGCTGCGGCGCGCCGGTCACCACGACGACGCTGCCGCCCGCCGCCTCCTGCGTGACCAGCGCGGTGCCGATTGCGGGCTTCACCCACGTCCCGGTCGGCTCCGCCATCACCTACCCGAACGATCCGCCGTCGTCGGGCAACCACTATCCGATCTGGGCGCGCTGGGGCGTCTACACGCAGGCGGTCCCGCGCGGCTACTGGGTACACAACCTCGAGCACGGCGGCGTCGTCGTCCTGCATCGTCCCGACGTCGGCGCGGCGTCGGTCGGCGCGCTCCACGCCGCCTTCGACGCCGTCCCGCTCGACCCGGCATGCACGCACCGGCGCACGCTGCTCACGCCGGATCCGCTGATGACGCCCGCCGTCGCGGTCGTGTCCTGGGGCTGGCAGATGCTCTGCGACGGCGTCGACCAGCAGGCGATCGTCGCTTTCGCCGGCGCGCACCGCGGGAACGGGCGCGAGGACCTCTGCGCACAGGGCGGCTATCCGTGATCAGCGCCGCCGCAGCGCCTTGCGCTCGATCCAGGCGCCGCCGAGCTCGGTGACCACGAACACGAGCAGCACGGGCGTCACGCGCGAGAGGAGCACGTAGCCGACGATCCACAGCGCCACCACGCCGCGCCCCCAGACGTCCATCTGCCCGAGCTCGGTGCCGCGGCTGCGGAAGCGGGCGAGGTTCCACAGCACCGCCAGCACGCCCATCAGGTTGATGAACAGGAGGTGCAGCGAGTCGAGCCGGAAGAGCGGCGTGCCGAGACCGAGCATCTCGTCGAGGTCGAAGAGCGCATAGAGCAGCCGCTGCGCCACGATCGGCAGGGCGAAGGGCAGGGTGACGACGAGATCGAACAGCGCCACCCGGCGCAGCGTCGCGACGGTCGCGGCGCGCGCCATGCCTAGCGCGCCGCCTCCGGCGCGAGCCAGCGCAGGGCGACGGCGGCGTGGAGCGCGATGCCGGTCGCGAACGCCGCCTCGTCGAGCGTCATGCGATCGGAGTGCAGCGGGTGCGGGTCGCCCTGCGGCGGGCGGGCGCCGAGGAAGACGAGCGCACCCGGCACCTGCTGGAGGATGTAGGAGAAGTCCTCCGCGCCCATGATGGGCGCCGGCATCTCGTGCACGCGGGCGCGGCCGAGGAGGGCCGCGGCGGTCTCCTGCGCGAAGCCCGCGAAGCCTGCGTCGTTCACGGTGACGGGATAGCCGGGCACGATCTGGACGTCGGCCTCGAGGCCGTGTGCGGCGGCGATGCCCGCGGCGACGCGACGGATGCCGGCGTGCATGTCTTCGCGCGTGCGCTCGGAGAACGTCCGCAGCGTGCCCATCATCTGGGCCGACGACGGGATCACGTTGCCGGTGCTGCCCGCGCGCAGGCGCGCGATCGTCAGCACGGCCGGATCGAAGGCGTCGACGCGGCGGGTGACGAGGGTCTGCAGCGCCAGGACGATCTCGCAGGCGACCGGGATGGGATCGAGCGCGCGGTGCGGCATCGAGGCGTGGCCGCCGCGGCCGCGCAGCTCGACGGCGAGGGCGTCGGCGGCGGCGAGGATCGGGCCGGGGCGCCAGAGGACGCTGCCCGACGGCGACGAGCTGTCCATGTGGATCGCGAACGCCGCGTCGACCGCGGGCGCGTGGGCCAGCAGGCCCTCGTCGATGAGGATCTTCGCCCCGCCGAAGCCCTCCTCACCGGGCTGGAAGAACGCCTTCACCGTGCCGGCGAGGCGGTCGCGGCGTGCGGCGAGGAGACGCATCGCCGACGCCAGCATGGCGACGTGCGCGTCGTGGCCGCAGGCGTGCATGGCGTCGCGCGTCGAGGCGAAGGGGAGGCCGGTCGCCTCGCGCATCGGCAGCGCGTCCATGTCGGCGCGCAGGAGCAGGGTCGGGCCGGGCTTCGTGCCGCGGATGGTCGCGACGATCGCGCTGGTGGCGCCGCCGGTCGCGATCTCGAGGTCGAGCCCGGCGAGCGCATCCAGGACGGCGCGCTGGGTCTCGGGCAGGTCGAGGCCCAGCTCGGGCGCGGCGTGGAGGGCGCGGCGGAGCGCGATGCAGTCGGGCAGGAGGGCGTCGGCCTCCCGGCGCAGCTCGGCGAGGGGATCGATCATGGGTTCTCCTGCGCGGCGATCTCGACGAGGAGCGCGCCGCCGTCGACCATCGCGCCCTCGGCGGCGTGCACGGCCTTCACCGTGCCGGCGACCTCGGCCGCGAGCGTGGTCTCCATCTTCATGGCCTCGAGCACGACGAGCGCCTGCCCGGCCTCGACGGCATCGCCGACCCCGACCGCGACGCGAATCACCTTGCCCGGCATGGGCGCGGTGACGGTGCCCGAGCCGACGCCGCCGGCGGCGCCGCCGCCCGTATCGTCGCCGACCGCGAAGGTGTGCACGACGCCGTCGATCGCCACCAGCACGCGATCGCTGCGACGCGCGACGAACGCGCGGTGCGTGCGGCCGTCCAGCACGACGACCAGCTCCTCGACGCTGTGGCCGTCGGCCGCGGGAAGGGGGAGGGCGACGGGCTCGACGCACGCGTCGACGGCCGCGCCGTCGACCTGCACGTCGTTGGCGCCGACGGCGACGGTGAGCGTGCGCGTGCCGGTGCGCAGCGTCGTCGTCATCGCAGCCGCCACGCCCCGAGCGTGTCCCACGGCGTGGGCACGACGGCGGGACCGTTCGGGCCCGCGGCGCTCGCGTGCGGGCGGCGCAGCGCCGCCGCCGCCGCGATCGCCGCGGCGACGAGGCCGCCGTCGTCGGGGCGCCAGCCGGCGAGGTGCTCGTCGACGAACCCGGTGTGCGTGGCGCCGGCCGCCCAGGCGGGGTGGGCGAGCGCGTCACGCAGGAACGCCTGGTTCGTCGTCGGCCCGAGCGCGACCGTGTCGCGGAGGGCGTCGCGGAGCCGCGTGGTCGCGGTCGCGCGGTCGGGGCCCCAGGCGGATATCTTGGCGAGCATCGGATCGTACTCGACCGGCACGACGGAGCCGGCGCCGAGCGCCGCGTCGGTGCGCACCCACGGGCCCGCCGGCTCCTGCCAGGCGAGCAGCGGGCCGGCGCTCGGCAGGAAGCCGCGCGCCGCGTCCTCCGCGTAGAGCCGCACCTCGATCGCGTGGCCGCGCAGCGCGACGTCGTCCTGCGCGAAGCCGAGCCGCTCGCCGCGGGCGATGCGCAGCTGGGCGACGACGAGGTCGACGCCGGTCACCCATTCCGTCACCGGGTGCTCGACCTGGAGGCGCGTGTTCATCTCGAGGAAGGCGAAGGTGCCGTCCTCGCCGAGGAGGAACTCGACCGTGCCCGCGCCGACGTAGTCGACGGCGCGCGCCGCGGCGAGCGCGGCGTCGGTCATCTGCCGGCGCAGGTCGGGCGTCATGACCGGGCAGGGCGACTCTTCGACGATCTTCTGGTGGCGGCGCTGGATCGAGCACTCGCGCTCGCCGAGGTGGACGAGCCCGCCGTGCGCGTCGGCCAGCACCTGCACCTCGACGTGGCGCGGGCGGACGAGGAGCTTCTCGAGATAGACGCGGCCGTCGCCGAAGGCGCTGGTCGCCTCGCGTGCCGCGGCCGCGAGCGCGTCCGGCAGCTCCGCCTCGGACGCCACCGTGCGCATGCCCTTGCCGCCGCCGCCGGCCGCGGCCTTCACGAGGATCGGGTAGCCGAGGCGCTGCGCCGCCTGCGCGACGGCGTCGATCTGCGTCGGGTCGACGTCGGCGCCGGGGACGAGCGGCACGCCCGCCCTGCCGGCCGTGGTGCGGGCGACGAGCTTGTCGCCCATGGTCGCGATCGCCGCCGGCGCCGGGCCGATCCAGGTGAGGCCGGCGGCCTCGACCGCCCGGGCGAAGGTCGCGTTCTCGGCGAGGAAGCCGTAGCCGGGGTGGACGGCGTCGGCGCCGAGCGCCTTCGCGGCGCCCAGGATCGCGTCGATGCGCAGGTACGACTCGCGGGCCGGCGCCGGCCCGACGCATTCCGCGGCGTCGAGCAGGCGCGGATGGACGGCATGGCGGTCGGCCTCGGAGAAGACGCCGACCGGCGACAGCCCGAGAGCACGGCAGGCCCGCGCGATGCGGACGGCGATCTCGCCGCGGTTCGCGATGAGCACGCGGCGCATCGGCTCACATCCGGAAGACGCCGTAGCGCGTGTCGGGAACGGGCGCGTCGAGCGACGCCGCGATCGCGAGCCCGAGGGCGTCGCGCGTGTCGAGCGGGTCGAGGATGCCGTCGTCCCAGAGGCGCGCCGTCGCGTAGTAGGGGCTGCCCTCCTCCTCGTACTTGGCCCGGATCGGTGCGGCGAACGTCTCCTGCTCCGCGGGCGACATCGCCTGGGTCGCGAGCTTCACGGTGAGCAGTGTCTGCGCCGCCTGCTCGCCGCCCATGACCGAGATGCGGCTGTTCGGCCACGAGAAGAGGAGGCGCGGCGAATAGGCGCGGCCGCACATGCCGTAGTTGCCGGCGCCGTGCGACGCGCCGAACAGTACGGTGAACTTCGGCACCGCGGCGTTGGCGACGGCGTTCACCATCTTGGCGCCGTCCTTGGCGATGCCGCCCTGCTCGTAGCGCTTGCCGACGATGAAGCCGGTGATGTTCTGCAGGAAGAGGAGCGGCGTGCCGCGTGTGCAGCACAGCTCGATGAAGTGCGCGGCCTTCTGCGCCGACTCGGAGAACAGCACGCCCTGGTTCGCGAGGATGCCGACCGGGTAGCCGTGCAGATGCGCGAAGCCGCAGACGAGCGTCGTGCCGTAGCGCGCCTTGAACTCGTGGAAGCGGCTGCCGTCGACGAGGCGCGCGATCACCTCGCGGGCGTCGGTCATCTTGCGCGGGTCGCGCGAGACGATGCCGTACAGCTCGGCGGGGTCGTAGGCGGGCGCCTCGGGCGTCTCGCGCGTCAGGCGCGGCGCGGGCGCTTTCGCCAGGTGTGCGAAGATCTCGCGCGTGATGCGGAGCGCGTCGCCGTCGTTCTGCGCCAGATGATCGGCGACGCCGGAGACGCGCGTGTGGACGTCGCCGCCGCCGAGGTCCTCGGCGCTGACGTCCTCGCCCGTCGCCGCCCTGACGAGCGGCGGACCGGCGAGGAAGATCGTGCCCTGGTTCTGCACGATCACCGTCTCGTCGCACATGGCGGGCACGTAGGCGCCGCCCGCCGTGCACGAGCCCAGCACGACGGCGACCTGCGGGATGCCCGCCGCCGACATGCGCGCCTGGTTGTAGAAGATGCGGCCGAAGTGCTCGCGGTCGGGGAAGACGTCGGCCTGGAGCGGCAGGAAGGCGCCGCCCGAGTCGACCAGGTAGACGCACGCGAGCCGGTTCTCGAGGGCGACCTCCTGCGCGCGCAGGTGCTTCTTCACCGTGAGCGGGTAGTAGGTGCCGCCCTTCACGGTGGCGTCGTTCGCGACCACGACCGCGCGGCGTCCCTGGATCTGGCCGATGCCGGTGACGATGCCGGCGCCGGGGGCGTCGCCGCCGTAGCAGCCGTGGGCGGCGAGCGGCGACAGCTCGAGGAACGGCGTCCCTGGGTCGAGCAGGCCCTCGATGCGGGCGCGCGGCAGCAGCTTGCCGCGCTTGGTGTGCCGCGCGCGGGACTCGGGCGGGCCGCCTTCGGCCGCCGCCGCGCGCGCGGCACGCAGCGTGGCGACCAGCTGCTCCATGTGCGCCGCGTTGGCGCGGAACTCCGCATCCGCCGGGCGGACCTGGGTGGGAAGGCGCATCGCCAGCGCGCTCTACCAGAAGAGCGAGCGGCGCGCCGCCAGGCCGTCGGCCAGCATCGCGGCGATGCGGGCCTTCACGCGCTCCACCTGCTCGGCGATCACCTCGTCCTCGTCGTTGGGGTTGCCCGTGAACGTCATCGGCTCGCCGAAGTGGACGTGGTACTTGACCGGCAGCGGCAGCAGGCCGAGCAGGCCGAGCCAGGGGAAGGTCAGCGTCACCGGGAAGGCGGGCATGCCGAGGAGGCGGCCGAGACCCTGGAGGTTCGCGATCGCCGGCGCCTGCTCCTCGGAGCCGACGACGGCGACGGGCACGATCGGCGTGTTGGTCTCGAGCGCGAGCCGCATGAACCCCTGACCGAAGTCCTGCAGCTGGTAGCGCTCCCAGATGAGCTTGTTCATGCCGCGGATGCCCTCGGGGAAGGCGATGACGGCCTCGCCCTTCTCGAGCAGCTGGATGCAGTTGCGCCGCGTGCCGACGACCGAGCCGGTGCGCACCATGGCGAGGTTCACCCACGGCACCGTCGGCAGCCAGTACTCGCCCATGCCGCGCACGATGCGCGGCGGCTCGGCCTCGAGGACCAGCGCCGTGCCGATCATCGCCGCGTCGATCGCCACCTGGCCGGCGTGGTTCGAGATGAGGAGCACGCGGCCGGAGGGGACGTTCTCGATGCCGTGCGTCTCGACGCGGAACCAGTAGCGATAGAGGAGCGTGCAGGCGAGCAGGGCCTGGCGCATGGCGCCGGGATGGAAGCCGAAGGCGTCGTAGCCGTAGGCGTTCAGCTCGGTCGGGATGCGCGCGAGTCGGCCGTCGATCTCCGTGCCGAGGGAGCCGAGGAGGTCGCTCGTCCCCTGGCACAGGCCCGCCACGGCGCGGACGGGCGCGTCAACGACGGACACTGGCGAAGATGTCCTCGAGCGAGAAGAGGGGGGCGAAGCCCGTGGCAGTGTGGAAGCGGCGGCCGTCGAGCGTCACCGGGTACTTGATGAAGTCGATCGCGCCCGAGGGCGTGTGGTAGAGGCCGAGGCTGAAGAGTTGCTTGAAGATCGCGCGCGCCAGCGGCTCGGGGATCGGCACCGCGAGGCCGCCGGTCTCGTGGACGGCGACCTTCAGCGGCACGGCCCCAGGGCCGACGACGTTGTAGACGCCGTGCGTGCCCGCCTGCAGCGCGAGGGCCACCGCCTCGGCGACGTCCTCCTCGTGGATGAACTGCATCATGGGATTGAAGCCCATGATCGTCGGCACGTAGCGCTGGCGCAGATAGCGGCCGATGGCGCTATGGACGTAGTAGCCGAGCGTGTTCACCGGCCGCAGCAGCGTGGTCGCGATCTCGGGGTGGCGCCACAGGAAGGCGCTCACCATCTGATCGACCTCGGCGAGGTCGCGCACCTCGGGGTAGGTGCGGCTGACGTTCAGCGCCTGGTCCTCGTCCATGTAGTACGGGTTGTCGGCGAGGGCGCCGTACACGTAGCTGCTCGAGAGCACGATCAGCCGCTTCACGCCGTAGCGCACGCAGTAGTCGAGGAGCAGCTTGGTGCCGAGGACGTTGACCTCGTGGCGCACGCGCGGATCGACGTTGAAGTGGCGGATCAGCGCATGGTGCACGACCGCGTCGGGGCGCTCGGTGCGGAAGATGTCCTCCATCTTCCGCTTGCGCAGGTCGAGCACGTGGACGTTCAGCGAGGGCGGATGGCCCTCCCAGGGCACGCGGTCGACGCCGGTCAGGCCGAAGGTCGCGGCGAGGCGGCGGGCGATGAGGCGGCCCTGGCCGCCGGCGATGCCGGTGATGAGGACCTTCTCGCCGGGCAGGGCGCCGCCGCGGGGGTGGAGGGTCGTGGGTCCGGCGTCGGGCGACGCCACGGGCGCGGACGCCTCCCCGAAGTGGAAGAGCTGCTCGGGGGTGTCGATCGGCATCCGGGCCATCGGTCGGGGCACGCTCCCCGCGAGAGTTATGCCCGGCAGGATGCGGAGGCTCAAGCCATCTGCGCCCGGGAATCTCGCCCCCGGCACGGGGACGGCGGTGCGGAGGGGAGCGCGCCGCCCGTCCCGGTGCGTCAGGGTGGTCCGGCGGATTACTGCTGCTGCTGCTGTTGCTGGTGCGGCTGCTGCGGCGGCTCGTCCTCGGCGACGACGATCGGGGGCGGTGCGGCCTCACGCATCACCTCGGCGCCGTCGTCGCCCGCCGCGGGCAGGACGCGGACGTCGACCGACAGCCGTTGCCCGGCCTCGCCCTTGTAGACGCCGCGCACCGGCGGCACGTCGCCGTAGTCGCGGCCGCTCGCGACCCGGATGTGCTGGGCGCCGGTCGCGCGGCCGAGCGTCGGATCGACGGCGACCCAGCCGACACCGGGCACGAAGAGCTCCGCCCACGCGTGCGACGCGCGTCCGCCGATCACGGTCTCGTCCTTGCGCTCGCCGTCCTCGAGGGCGCCGCGCGGAACGAGGTACCCGGAGACGTAGCGGGCGGGCAGGCCGCGCTGGCGCGCCATCCCGATGAGCAGGTGGGCGAAGTCCTGGCAGACGCCGGCGCCGGTTCGCAGCACGTCGTGCAGGGACGAGTGCACGTGCGTCGAGCCCTTCGCGTACTTGAACCGCGTGTGGATCAGCCGCGTGGCCGCGTGCACGAAGCCGAGCGACGCCCCGCCGCTCTCCGCTTCGGCGGCGCGCAGGAGCGGATCGAGCTCGGGCCCCGTCGCGACGTACGTCGACGGCATCAGGTAGTCGTAGTGGCCGTCGAGCAGCAGGGTCTGCTCGCAGACCAGATCGGCGAGCAGGCAGCCGGCGTCGGGCACCGGCGGCGGCTCGTGCACCATGATGATGGACTCGGCCTCGACGCGTAGCCGGCGGTGCTTCGGCATCACGTTGAAGCGGTGCACCCAATTGCCGAAGTAATCGCGCCACGCCGCCGGCTGCGACGACGGCGACGTGCGCAGCTTGAAGGTGACGCAGTTCTGCCACTCGTCGTCCTGCGGCTGGAGGTGGACCTCGTTGTAGCTCTCGGAGACGGGGCCGTCGTACTCGAACTCGGTCACGTGGACGACGCGGACGCGGTTCATGCGGTCACCTCTTGGTAGAAGTACGTGCGGGCGATGAGGTCGCCGATGGCGCGGCAGGTGCGCTGGACGTCGGTCATGCAGGTGTGCAGGCCGCGCGCGAACAGGTCTTCGATGCGGTCGTACTTGAGCCCGTCGTAGAGGCGGCCCGTCAGGCGCTCGGCCTCGTTGCGATAGGTCTCCGGCGGCGCGCCGCTGATCGCGTGCAGCGCCTGCTGGAGCCGGCCGATGCTGAAGCGTACCGAGCGCGGATGCTGCGGGTGCAGGATCAGCAGCTCGGCGACGCGCTGCGGATCGATGCGGCTGTGGAACGTACGGCGGTAGAACTCGTACGCGGCGACCGACTTGAGGACCGCCATCCATTGATGGTTGTCGGGCTCGACGCCCGCGGGCAGCCCTTCGAGGAGGGAGTGGTACTGGACGTCCACGATCCGTGCCGTCATGCCGGCGCGCTCGATCGCCTGGCCGCCGGTGAGGAACTGCCAGCCCTCGTCGCGGGGAAAGGTCGCCGCGGTGACGCCGGCGAAGCGCGCGCAGCCCGCCTTCACCATCGTGCAGAAGTCGTGCGGACCCGACGACAGCATCGCGTCGACCTGTGCGCGGCGCAGCTCGAGGTAGAGCGCGTTCAGCTCCTCCCACATGTCGCGCGAGATGCGGTCCCGGATCGCGCGTGCGTTCTCGCGCGCGTTCGCGATGCACTCGACGATCGAGTCGGGATTGTGCTCGCTGAAGCCGAGGAACTCGAACACCGCCCGCGGATCGGGCTCGGCGTACTGCGCGAAGAAGCGCTCGTGCTGGCCGGTGATGATGACGAGCGGCTCCCAGCGCACGCGGTACGGCTGTCCCGCGCCCTCGAGCAGCATGTAGTAGTTGACGTCGAGGATGCGGGCGGTGTCCTCGGCGCGCTCCATGTACCGCGCGATCCAGAACAGGGACTCGGCGATCCGGGACAGCATCACTCGTCGCCCGCCAGGACCCAGGTGTCCTTGCTGCCGCCGCCCTGGGAGGAGTTGACCACCATCGAGCCCTCGCGCAGCGCCACGCGGGTGAGCCCGCCCGGCACGATCGTCACGCGATCGCCGTCGTAGAGACAGTAGGGGCGGAGGTCGACGTGCCGGCCCGCGAGACAGCCCGCGTCGGGGGCCCAGCAGGGGACGCGCGAGAGCGGCACCACGGGCTGCGCGATGTAGTTGCGGGGGTCGTCGCGCAGCCGCTCGCGGAACTGGTCGAGCGTCGCGCGATCGGCGCTGGGGCCCATGAGGATGCCGTAGCCGCCGGACTCCGCGACCGGCTTCACGACCAGCTCGGGCAGGTGCTCGAGGACGTAGGCCAGCTGGCTCGGATCGTCGCAGAGCCAGGTCTCGACGTTGCGCAGGATCGGCTCCTCGCCGAGGTAGTACTTGATGAACTTCGGCACGTACGCGTACACCGCCTTGTCGTCGGCGACGCCGTTGCCGACCGCGTTGACGAGGGCGACGTTGCGCGCGCGGTAGGCGTTCACGAGGCCCGGCACGCCGAGGAGCGAGTCGGGCCGGAAGGTCAGCGGGTCGAGGAAGTCGTCGTCGATGCGCCGGTAGATCACGTCGACGCGCCGCAGGCCGTGGATCGTCTTCATGTAGACGACGTCGGCGTCGACCACGAGGTCGCGGCCCTCGACCAGCTCGATGCCCATCTGCTGGGCGAGGAAGCTGTGCTCGAAGAAGGCGCTGTTGTGGATGCCGGGCGTCAGCAGCGCGATGGTGGGCCGGTCACCGCCGCGCGGCGCGAGCACGCGCAGGATCTGGAGCAGCTCGATCGGGTAGTGGTCGACCGGCAGCACCTCGTGCTGCTGGAAGACGAGGGGCAGGGTGCGGGTCATCACCAGCCGGTTCTCGAGCACGTACGAAACCCCGCTCGGGGTGCGGACGTTGTCCTCGAGGACCACGTAGTCGCCGCTCTTCGAGTCGCGCACGAGGTCGATGCCGGCGATGTGGACGTGGATGCCGCGCGGCAGCTCCACGCCCGCGACCTCGCGGTGGAAGTGCTTGCAGGAGAGCACGAGGCTGCGCGGGATGGTGCCGTCACGCAGGATGCGCTGCGGGCCGTAGACGTCCTGGAGGAAGAGGTTCAGCGCGACGACGCGCTGGGCGAGGCCGCGCTCGACGCGGTCCCACTCCGAGCGCGGGATGATGCGCGGCACGAGGTCGAAGGGGAACAGCCGCTCGACCCCGCGCGCATCCGAGTACACCGTGAAGGTGATGCCCTGGAGCAGGAACGAGAGGTCGGCGAGCTTGCAGCGCTCGTCGAACTCGCTCGGCTCCATGGTCGCCAGGCGCGAGAAGACGCGGCGGTAGTGCGGCCGCGGCTCGCCCGAGGGCATGAACATCTCGTCGTAGAACGCGCCCGGGTCGTATCCGTCGATCAGCGACACCTCACCCCCTGCGGCGCATGGCAGCAACCGCCGTGCCCGCGTGGCTGAGCCCGCGAAGCGCCCGGAATATCGAGCACTCCGTTCCGGAACGCCCGTTTGGCATGCGGCGGCGTGCCCAAAGCATGGGCAGCCGCCCAGGCTAGATGGTGAGCCGATAGTGGGAGTCGAGCATCGCCGTGCGGATCGGGACGCCGTGCGGACAGTGCCCGGCGCAGGGCGCGGGACAGCCGGCGCAGAGGGAGGCGTTGCGTTCCCCGAGGGTCGCGTAGCGGCCGATGCCCTCGCGCTCCCAGCCGTAGTCGCGAGCGTACATCCGCCAGCGGAGCACGTCGTGGATCGGCAGTTCCTCGGGGCACTGGTCGAGGCACTGGCCGCAGTGCGGCTGGCAGTAGTCGCCCTGGACCAGCTGGTGGTAGCGGTCGAGCAGGGCGACGTCGGCCTCCGTCAGCGCGGTGCCGGACGCGGCGAGGTACTCGTCGACGTGCTGCGGCTTCGAGAACGAGACCACGAGGCACGACACGTTCGGGTTCGACAGCACCCAGCGAAACGCGGACTGGGAGTAGGCGCCGGCGTCGTCGCGGAAGCGCTGCAGGTTCTCGTGGCGGGCGCCCTTCAGCGTCTTCATCGCCACCACCGCGACGTCGTGCTGCTTCGCCTTCTCGAGGATGTGCTCGAAGTGCGGCCACATCTTGAAGTGGTAGGCGAGCATCATCACGTCGAAGCGCCCGGAGTCGATGGCCGTGTTCGCGACCTCCTCCAGGTTCGGCGTGTGCGTGCTGACGCCGAGGAAGCGGACCTTGCCCTGCTCCTTCAGGCGGTCGAACGCCTCGTGGATGTTCGGCGCCATCAGGCGCTCGACGCGATCGCAGGAGTGGATGTGGATCAGGTCGACGTAGTCGGTCTGCAGGCGCGAGAGGCTGTCCTCGACCGCGCGGATGATCTCCGGGACGGGGGTCTCGTCGCGCAGGTGGCCGTCGGGCCGGCAGAACTTCGTGGCGAGGAATATCCGGTCGCGCTTCCCCCTCATGGCTTCGCCGAGGAGCCGCTCGGAGCCGGCGCGGGAGTAGTCGGGCGCGGTGTCGATGTAGGTGACCCCGCGCTCGAGCGCCGCGCGCGGCACCTCGACGTCCTTGATCTGCCCGGAGCCGAGCGAGATGTCGGAGACCATGACGCCGGTGCGGCCGAGGCGCCGGTAGCTGCGGATCTCCGCGCTGGCCCACTCCGGCGACGGCGACGGCGACTCCGTCTCGACCTTGGCCTGGAAGAAGTCGCCGAAGATGGGCACCCAGCCGGCGTTGCGGCCGACCGCCGCCGCGACGCCGCCCACGGTGGCCGCGACGGTGAGCCCGCCGGCGCGCAGGACGGCGCGGCGCGTGCCGCCCGCCGGATCCGGCTCGGGCGCGACCGTCACCGGGGCGAAGGCGCCGGCGTCGTGGCACTGCGTGCACACGGGACGCCGCCGCCGCACCGTGCTCGCCGCCACCGCGGCGACGAGGACGAGGGCCGGTACGACGATCTTCCACGTGGGCAGGCGCGTGCGGTCGACGCCCTCGACGAGGTCGTGCAGGTACTGGCCGCCGAGCACGAAGGCGAGGCCGAGGCCGGCGGCCCACAGGGCCAGGGTCACCACACGGGGCACACGCACCGTCCGCGTCTCACAGGGTCCACCACACCGGGCACAGGCCATCGGGGCTCCTCCTCCGGCGCGCCTTGACGATCGCGGACGCGCCGACGCAGTGATCGTCGCATGACGTACCGTCGCCGCCCCGCTCCGCGCAACTCCCGTCCGGGCCGGGCCGGCCTCGTGCTGGCGCTGCTCGTGGCGCTGCCCCTCGGGGCCGCGGCGGCCCCTGACCTCGCCGATCTGACCGACGCCGATCTCGTCGACCTGACGCACGCGTTCGACACGCAGACGATCTACTGGCCGACGGCGCGGCGGTTCACCCTGGAGCCCGTCGCCCACGGCCACACGCCGGGCGGCTGGTGGTACGCGGCCAACGACTTCTGCGCCGCCGAGCACGGCGGGACGCACCTCGACGCCCCGATCCACTTCGCCGAGGGCGGGGCGACGGCCGACACCGTGCCGCTGCGGCGCCTCATCGGCCCGGCGGCGGTCGTCGACCTCACGGCGCGCGCCGACGCCGACCGCGACGCGCTGCTCGAGGTCGACGACCTCGAGGCCGACGAGCGCCGCCACGGCGCGATCCCGGCCGGCGCGATCGTGCTCGTGCGCACCGGCTGGGCGGCGCGCTGGCCGGACGCGGCCCGCTACCTCGGGACCGCCGTGCGCGGCGACACGGCGGGGCTGCACTTCCCCGGCGTCTCCGAGGCGGCGGCGCGCTGGCTCGTCACCGCGCGGGGCGTGCGCGCCGTCGGCATCGACACGGCGTCGATCGACCGCGGCACGTCGGCCGACTTCGCGGCCCATCGGGTCCTGGCCGCCGCGGGGGTGCCGGTCTTCGAGAACCTCGCGAGCCTCGACCGGCTGCCGCCCCGCCGGGCCGTCGTCGTGGCGCTGCCCATGAAGATCCGGGACGGCAGCGGGGGACCGCTGCGGGCGCTGGCGATCCTGCCATAGCGCCCTCAAGCCCGCGGCGTTCCAGGCCGATATCAGCCGGGGAGCGCCCACGGATGGACCACGACAGCCTCCAGCGGTTTCGCGCCGAAGTCATCGCCCGCAAGAACCTGCCGACGATCCCGCCGGTGCTGGCGGGCATCGTGTCCCTGATCGACAGCGACACGGCGGGCGCGCGCAAGCTCGTCGAGCTGATCGAGCGCGACCAGGCGCTCACGGCGAAGCTCCTGCGGCTCGCCAACAGCGCCTTCTTCGGCCAAGCGCGCCGCGTCTCGACGGTGCCGCGCGCGATCCTGCTGCTCGGCTTCACGACCGTGCGCAACCTGGCTCTCGGCGTGAAGGTGTGGGAGGCGCTCGGCGGTGACGTGGCGCGCAAGCGGCTGGAGGAGCTGTGGGCGCATGCGGTCGTCACCGCGGTCTGCGCCAAGGCGCTGACCGGGCGCCTGCGCCTGTGCGACCCCGACGAGGCGTTCACCGCGGGGCTGCTGCACGACGTCGGCCGTCTCGTCATCGCCGTGCGCTTCCGCGACCTCTACTGGGAGACGGTCGGCGGGGCGTCGGAGCTGGAGCCGGTGGACCGGATGGAGCAGGCGACCTTCGGCGTGGACCACGCCGAGGTCGGCGGCTGGCTTCTCGAGGCATGGAACCTGCCGCCGCTCATCGTCGAGGCGGTGCGCCAGCATCACGGCGACGACGCGCGCGGCGGTCTCTCGCGCGTCCTCGGGCTGGCGAACCGGCTCGTGTGCTGGACGGACCTGGGGCAGGGCGTGCTGCGCCCCGAGGCCGAGGAGGCGTTCGGCGACGACACCGCCGGCCTCGACGCCGAGGGCTGGCTGACGCTGGTCGCCGAGCTGCGGGACGGGGGCGCGTTCGGGGCGAGCGTCCTCGCGGACGGCTGACGGCATGGCGGTGGGATTCGATGAGCGCGCGCGGCGCGCCCTGGCGGAGATCGAGGCCCAGCGCGACGACGTCCTCGTCTGGCTCTCGGCGGCGCGTGCCGTCCTCGAGGTCGCCACACGCGGTCTCGGCGTGCGGCCCTGCGCGGGGGCGGTCGCGCAGCAGCTGGTCGCGCAGCTCGGGCTCGAGGCCTGCGCCGTCGCGCTGCGCGAGGGCGACGCCGACGGCGACACGCTGTGGCTCGCCGGCGTCGCCACCCAGGCCGACCGCCTGGGCGGCCCGCGCGACGACGTCTCGGAGGCCGGCTGGCTGACCCTCGCGCGGCTCGAGGCGCCCGACGGGGCGCCGACCTGCTTCCGGCGCACCCCCGACGCCGGCTTCGCCGCGGTCACGGTGAGCGAGCTCGACGGCGAGGGCTTCATGGTCCTGCCGTTCCAGGCCGGCGGCGAGACGGCCGGCGCGCTGGTCCTGCACACCCTGGTCGCGCCGGCGCAGACGTTCGGGCGCGGGCCCGCGCTCGCCATGCTCGGCGACATCGTCGGCCAGGTGCTCACCATGGCGCGCATGCGCGAGGCGACCGGCCGCCTCTGCGATCGGCTCTCCGAGGAGCTCGGCGCCGCCCGCCGCGTGCTGTCGGTACGCGAGGAGAGCCTGCGTGCGCGCGAGGAGAGCCTCGGCGCGCTGACCCAGGAGCTCCTGCGCTCGAACCGCGCCAAGAGCGAGTTCCTGAGCACCGTCTCGCACGAGCTGCGCACGCCGCTCAATGCGATCCTCGGCTACACCTCGCTCTTGCGCGACGGCGTCGTCGGCGCGCTCGCGCCCGAGCAGCTGCGGCTCCTCGAGCGCGCGCTCGGCAGCACGCGCAACCTCGGCCACCTGATCGACGACGTCCTCTTCTTCGTCCAGCTCGAGGCCGACACCGTGCTCGTGCGACCCGAGCCGCTCGCCGTCGCCGAGGTCGTCGAGGACGTCCTCGCGGCGTTGCCCGACCGCCCCGATCCGGGGCGGGTCGCGTTCGCGGTGACGATCGCGCCCGAGGCGGCGACGGTGCGCAGCGACGCGGCGCTGCTGCGGCGCATCCTGTTCCACCTCGTCGGCAACGCCTTCAAGTTCACCGCCGACGGGTGCGTCGACGTGGCCGTGCGCTCCGGCGCCGCGCCCGGTGAGGCGCTGGTCGTGGTGCGCGACACGGGGTGCGGCATCCCGGTCGAGTGTCAGGGCGACGTCTTCGACGCGTTCGCGCAGCTCGACGCCTCGGACACTCGCCGCCACGGTGGGCTCGGCATGGGCCTCGCGCTCGTGCAGCGCGCCGTGCGGCTCCTCGGCGGCGAGGTCACGCTCGAGAGCGAGCCGGGCGCGGGCAGCGAGTTCCGCGTCGTGCTGCCGGGCGCGATCGGGGCGGCGACGCGCCTGCCCGCCGATCTGCGCGCCGGGCGCGCGCTGCACTGACCACGCCGGCGTCGCGATGCGGCGCGTGCCGCGGGGGTTCGAGCACCCCGTCGGCGGTCCGGATCCCCCCGGAGCGCGCTTGCGCCATGGGCACCGCGCTGCCTACGCGGGCGGCAGCTCCCCAGGGTCGGCCTGGAAAATCGCGCCCTGGCGCCTTGCGGGCTGCTGGCCGCTGATTTGCTCTGCTCGGCTTCCATGAAGCGCATCGACGCCATCATCAAGCCGTTCAAGCTGGATGAGGTGAAGCAGCGTCTCGAAGCCGTCGGGGTTCGAGGCGTCACCGTGACCGAGGTCAAGGGCTTCGGTCGCCAGAAGGGCCATACCGAGCTCTACCGCGGTGCGGAGTACGTGGTGGACTTCCTGCCGAAGGTCCAGATCTCCGTGCTCGTTCCCGACGAGCGGCTGACGGACGTCGTCGATGCCATCGTCGAAGGCGCCCGGACGGGGCGCATCGGCGACGGCAAGATCTTCATCACGCCCGTGGAGGAGGTGATCCGGATTCGCACCGGCGAGCGCGGCGCGGCCGCGGTGTGATCGGTCGCCGAGGAGGGATGCCGATCTCGCGGCGGCTCGCGTGAATGCGTGCGGCAGACGCGTAACGCCAGCCAGGGGCGATCACCAAGCGAGGAGAGATCACGTTTCGGAGGTCCGTTTCATGCGACGCGCACTCGGAGTCACCGCCGGTGCCGGCGGGTCGGTCACCCTGGAGGAGCGGGGTGCGCCCGCCGTGTGCGGGCGTGCGGTGTGCGTTGCCGGATCCGGCGTGAAGGGGGGATGAGCACGGTGCCGCTGGGGCCGATCGGGACCAAGGACACGGACGTGGGAACGGTGAACGCGCGCCTCGCGGAAGCCGCGGAGACCGGAGACACGGTCGAAGTGATTCTCGTCGTGCGCGGAAAGATACGCGCCGTGCGCGGCGCGGACCGGCGGCGCTGGCGCCTGCGGGTCGATCGCGATCACGTGCTGACCTTCCGAGCGGAGTCGGTGGTGGCGGCGACGCCCGTCAAGCGCAACGGTGGATCGCATGGCACCTGAGGCGCGCCGGCGCGGACTGCCCTTGCGCTGGGCAACGCGCTGCTCGTGCGGCGAGCGTTGCGCGGGGGTGGTCGGAGAAAAGGCGCGCGTGTGCGACGTGGCGACGGCGGCACCAGCCTTGCAGTGAAAGATCGGCGTGATTCTCGGCTGGCCCGGCAACAACACACGAATCCCCCCTTCGTGGCCGGTGCGCGGCAGGAACAAGACAAGGCGAGTAGGCAAACGGGTCCGCATACCTGTTGGGTCGATGGGCAACCTGGCCGCCGCCAGCCGAGAGTCACGCTAAACCCCCCGCGCAGAGCGCAACGCATCGCGGCCCACGCGGGACCCGTCGCAGGTTTGAACCGCGATTCGATCCGGGTAAGGTACCCGCCCATGGCGGACGCCCGAGATGCTGCGGACTTGAAGCTCTGGCGCGACCTTGCAGCGAAGGAGCGCAAGGGCGCGAGCGCCGATGATCTCGTCTGGCACACCCCCGAGGGCATCGCGCTGAAGCCCCTGTGGACCGCGGCCGACGTGGCCGATCTCGACTTCGTCGACACGGTGCCCGGGGCGGTGCCGTTCCTGCGCGGCCCGCGCGCGACGATGTACGCGGAGAAGCCCTGGACGATCCGCCAGTACGCCGGCTTCTCCACCGCCGAGGAATCGAACGCGTTCTATCGCGCGAACCTCGCGGCCGGGCAGATGGGCCTCTCGGTCGCCTTCGACCTCGCCACCCACCGCGGCTACGACTCGGATCACCCGCGCGTCGTCGGCGACGTCGGCAAGGCGGGCGTCGCGATCGACTCGGTCGAGGACATGAAGATACTCTTCGACGGCGTGCCGCTCGAGAAGATGTCCGTGTCGATGACGATGAACGGCGCGGTGCTGCCGGTGCTCGCGAGCTTCATCGTCGCCGGCGAGGAGCAGGGCGTGCCGCGCGCCCAGCTCACGGGAACCATCCAGAACGACATCTTGAAGGAGTTCATGGTTCGCAACACGTACATCTATCCGCCGGCGCCGAGCATGCGGATCGTCGCGGACATCATCGAGTTCACCTCGAAGGAGATGCCGAAGTTCAACAGCATCTCGATCAGCGGCTACCACATGCAGGAGGCGGGGGCGACGTGCGATCTCGAGCTCGCCTTCACGATCGCCGACGGCCTCGAGTACGTGCGCGCCGCGCTCTCGAAGGGCCTCGACGTCGACGCCTTCGCCGGGCGGCTCTCCTTCTTCTGGGCGATCGGAATGAGCTTCTATATGGAGATCGCCAAGATGCGGGCCGCACGGCTTCTCTGGGCGACGCTCATGCAGAAGCACTTCCAGCCGAAGAAGGCGGGCTCGCTCATGCTGCGCACGCACTGCCAGACGTCGGGCGCGAGCCTCACCGAGCAGGATCCGTACAACAACGTCATCCGGACCACGATCGAGGCGATGGCGGCGGTCTTCGGCGGCACGCAGAGCCTGCACACGAACTCCTTCGACGAGGCCATCGCGCTGCCGACCGACGCGTCGGCGCGCATCGCGCGCAACACGCAGCTGATCCTCCAGCTCGAGACCGGCATCCCGAAGGTGATCGATCCGTGGGGCGGCTCGTACTTCATGGAGAGCCTCACCCACGCGCTCGCCGCCAAGGCGCTCGGCCTCATCGACGAGTGCGAGCAGATGGGCGGCATGACGAAGGCCATCGAGGCGGGGTGGCCCAAGCTCAAGATCGAGGAGACCGCCGCCCGCCGCCAGGCGCGCGTCGATCGCGGCGACGACGTCGTCGTCGGCGTCAACAAGTTCCGCCTCCCCGAGGAGCCGGACATCGACGTGCGCGAGATCGACAACACCGCGGTGCGCGAGGCGCAGGTCCGGCGCCTGGAGCAGATCCGCCGGACGCGCGACGGCGCCAAGGTGCGCGCGACGCTCGCGGCGCTCGCGACGTGCGCCGAGACGGGCGAGGGCAACCTGCTCGCGCTCGCCGTCGAGGCGGCGCGTGCCCGGGCCAGCGTCGGCGAGATATCCGACGCGCTCGAGAAGGTGTGGGGCCGCTACCATGCCGAGGTGCGCTCGATCTCCGGCGTCTACGGCGCCGCCTGGGAGAACGACGCCGACTGGGTCGCCCTCCAGCGGGAGATCGCCGCGTTCGCCGACGCCCACGGCCGCCGCCCGCGCATGCTCGTCGCCAAGGTCGGCCAGGACGGGCACGACCGGGGCGCGAAGGTCATCGCCACGGCGTTCGCCGACCTCGGCTTCGACGTCGACGTCGGCACGCTCTTCCAGACGCCCGAGGAGATCGCCCGCCAGGCGGTCGAGAACGACGTCCACGTCGTCGGCGTCTCCACCCAGTCGGGCGGCCACAAGACGCTCGTGCCGCAGATCGTGGCCGAGCTGGCGAAGCTCGGTGCCGGCGACATCGTCGTCACGGCAGGCGGCATCATCCCGGCGCGCGACTACGCGATGCTGGAGCAGGCGGGCGTGAAGGCGATCTTCGGCCCGGGAACGCACGTGCCGAAGGCCGCGCGCCGCGTCCTCGAGCTCATCCAGCAGGCACAGCACGGGCAGCGTCCCGGGGCCGCCGTCGGCCAGTAGCGACGTGGACGCGGCCGAGCTCGCGAGCCGCGTGCGGGCCGGCGACCGCCGGGCGCTCGCCAAGGCGATCACCCTCGTCGAGAGCACGCGTCCCGATCACCAGGCGGCGGTGCAGCGGCTCCTCGAACGGCTGCTGCCGTACACCGGGAGCGCCGCGCGCGTCGGTATCACCGGTGTGCCCGGCGCGGGCAAGAGCACGTTCATCGAGGCCTTCGGCCTGTCCCTGATCGCCGACGGGCATCGCGTCGCCGTCCTCGCCGTCGATCCGTCGAGCGCGCGCTCGGGCGGCAGCATCCTCGGCGACAAGACGCGCATGGTGCGGCTGTCGACGGCGCCGGAGGCCTACATCCGTCCGAGCCCGTCGGGCGGCTCGCTCGGCGGCGTCGCGCGGCGGACGCGCGAGGCCATGCTCGTGTGCGAGGCGGCCGGCTACGACGTGATCCTGGTCGAGACGGTTGGGGTGGGGCAGTCCGAGGTGGCGGTCGCCTCTATGGTCGACTTCTTCCTCGTGCTCATGCTGCCCGGCGCGGGCGACGAGCTGCAGGGCATCAAGAAGGGCATCATCGAGCTGGCCGACGCCCTCCTCGTCAACAAGGCCGACGGCGACAACGTCGCGCGCGCCGGCCTGGCCGCCGCCGAGTACAAGAACGCCCTGCGCCTCTTCCGCCACACGACCGCGACCTGGGATCCGCCGGTGCTGCTCGTCTCCGCGCTCGAGGGGCGCGGCATGGACGCCGTATGGGGGGTGATCGCCGATCACCGGGGGCGGCTGTCGGCGACCGGCGAGCTCGCGCAGAAGCGACGCGAGCAGCGGCGCGCCTGGCTCTGGTCGCTGGTGCGCGAGGGGCTCGAGCAGCATTTCCTCGGCCGCGCCGACGTGCGCGCCCTGCTGCCGGTGGTCGAGGCCGGCGTGGCGTCGCAGGAGATGACGCCGACCGAGGCGGCGCGCCGCCTGCTGGCGCTGCTCGACGGCGGTCCCGGCGGGTCCTGAGCGCACGACCGCCCGGACGGCGCGGGCCGTCCGGGCGGTTGGTTCGTGGTTGCGGCGCGCGCGGCGCGCCGACGGAGGGGATCAGTGGTGGACGGGCAGGCCCATCTGGGTCGAGCCGCTCTCCATCGAGTAGGCGCTCTCGCTGTGCTCCGCGAGGTCGAGACCGCCGATCTCGTCCTCCTCGGACACCCGCAGGGAGCCGAAGATCATCTTGAGGACCAGTAGGATGACGACCGTGGCCACCGGCGCGAAGATGGCCACGAAGCCGATGCCCTTCAGCTGCACCATGATCTGCTGGGCGTTCGACTCGATGTCGGAGCCGAGCGTGACCGCGAAGATGCCCGAGGCCAGCGCGCCCCAAGCGCCGCCGAGCGCGTGGACGCCGAAGACGTCGAGCGAGTCGTCGTACCCGAGCGCCGGCTTCATGAAGGTGACGGCGACGTAGGAGATGATGGAGACGCCGACGCCGATCCAGATCGCGCCCATCGGCGACACGTTGCCGCAGGCGGGCGTGATGGCGACGAGGCCTGCCACCGCCGCGGTGGCACCGCCGAGGGCGGTCGGCTTGCCGCGGTGGAGCCACTCGACGATGGCCCAGACCACGACCGCGGCGGACGCGCAGGTGCTCGTGTTGAGGAAGGCGAGCGTCGCCAGCGGGCTCGCGGAGAGCGCGCTGCCCGCGTTGAAGCCGAACCAGCCCATCCACAGCATGCCGGCGCCGACGAGGCAGAGGGGCAGGCTGTGCGGCGGCATCGGCTCCTTCCCGAGGCCGCGGCGCGGGCCGATCATGATCGCCGCGACGAGCGCCGAGAAACCGCTCGACATGTGAACGACGAGGCCGCCCGCGAAGTCGATCGCGCTGTCCTTGTAGATCCAACCCTCGCTCGACCAGACCATGTGCGCGAGCGGGCAGTAGACCACGAGGAGCCAGACGACGATGAACGCCACGTAGGCGCTGAACTTCATGCGCTCGGCGACCGCACCGAGCATCAGCGCCGGCGTGATGATCGCGAACATGCCCTGGAACATCACGAAGATGTACTCGGGGATGTTGCGTCCTGAGCCGTTCTCGACGGCCGAGTCGAGCGTGATGCCCGAGAGGCCGACGCGGCTGAAGTCGCCGACGAACGCGTTGCCCGTGCCGAAAGCGAGGCTGTAGCCGACGAGGATCCACAGCACACCGATGACACCGGCCGAGATCACACACTGCATGAAGACGTTGAGGACGTTGCGGGATCGGACGAGGCCTCCATAGAAGAGCGCCAGGCCGGGCAGGGTCATCGCCAGCACCAGTGCGGCGGCGGTGATGACCCAGGCGGTGTCGCCGCTGTCGAAGGTGGGCGCTTCGGCCGCGGCTTCCTGTGCCCAGGCGCCGGCGGCCGACAGTACGGCGGCACAACCGGCCGCCAGGGCGGCGGTTCGACGGGTTGCAGATCGCAGGCGAGGGTGGGCGTTTTTCATGCCGGCCGGGTGAGCAAGTCACGCGCCAAGCTGTCATGGCGGCTGCGTGCCGCCCCGATCGCGCCGAACGTCCACGTCGGCAGCGCATTCGTGGGCGCGATCCTGCGCTGCACGCGGCGGCAACGCAGACGCGGGGCTGCCGCCGAAGGAGGCAGCCGCTCAGCGGATGGGCACCGCGCCCGCGGCTTGGATGACCCGTAGCGTCAGGGGTAGACTCGCCGGACGGTCGCATCCGGCGGCCACCGAGGGAGCGACCCATGACCCGCCCAGCCCATCTCCTCGTCGACAAGGACGGCCGTCCCACCCGCGACGCGCCGTGGATCTTCCGCACCTACGCCGGCCACACCAACGTGCGCGCGTCGAACACGCTCTACCGCGACAACCTGTCGCGCGGGCAGACGGGCCTCTCGATCGCCTTCGATCTCCCCACCCAGTGCGGCTACAGCTCCGACCACGGGCTGGCCGGGCCTGAGATCGGCAAGGTGGGCGTGCCCGTGAACAGCCTCGACGACTTCGAGCTGCTGTTCGAGGGCATCCCCATCGAGACCATCAACACATCGATGACCATCAACGCGACGGCCATGTGGCTGCTGTCGCTCTACGTCGCCCTCGCCGAGCAGCGCGGCGTGTCGCCGACGGCGCTCCAGGGCACGACCCAGAACGACCTCGTGAAGGAGTACCTGGCGCGGGGCACGTACATCTTCCCGCCGAAGCCGTCGATGCGGCTCATCGTCGACATGTACGAGTACTGCCTGCACGCGATCCCGCGCTGGAACGCGTCGAACATCTGCTCGTATCACCTGCAGGAGGCCGGGGCGACGCCGACGCAGGAGCTGGCCTTCGCGCTCGCCAACGCCGCCTCCCTGCTCGACGCCATCGAGGCCCGCGGCACCTTCTCGCACGACGACTTCGAGCGGTGCGTCGGCCGCGTCTCTTTCTTCACGAACGCCGGCATCCGGTTCGTGGAGGAGATGTGCAAGATGCGGGCGTTCGCCGAGCTATGGGACGAGATCACGCGCGACCGCTACCGCGTGCAGACGGCGAAGTACCGCCTCTTCCGCTACGGCGTGCAGGTGAACTCCCTCGGCCTCACCGAGGAGCAGCCCGAGAACAACGCCTGGCGCATCCTCATCGAGGCCCTCGGCGTCACGCTGTCGCGCAAGGCGCGCTGCCGCGCGCTACAGCTGCCGACCTGGAACGAGGCCCTCAGCCTGCCGCGGCCCTGGGATCAGCAGTGGTCGCTGCGCCTGCAGCAGATCCTCGCCTACGAGACCGATCTGCTCGAATACCCGGACCTCTTCGACGGCTCGCCGGTGGTGGCCGCGAAGGTCGAGGCGCTCAAGGAGGCCGCCCGCGCCGAGATGAAGGTCATCGCGGAGATGGGCGGCGTGCTCGAGGCGGTCGAATCCGGCTACCTCAAGTCGGCGCTGGTCCGCAGCCAGGCCGAGCGGCTGGCGCGCATCAACGCCGGCGACACCCTCATCGTCGGCCGCAACCGCTGGACCGAGGCCCTGCCGTCACCGCTCCTCGGCGGCGACGACGGCGGCATCTTCCGGGTCGACGCCGCCTCGGCGGCCGAGACGCTCGAGATGCTGCGCGCGACCAGGAGCCGCCGCAGCCAGGGCGAGGTCGACGCCGCGCTGAAGGCGCTGGTCGACGGCGCCCGCGCCGGCACCAACCTGATGCCGCTGTCGATCGCCTGCGCGAAGGCACGGGTCACGACGGGCGAGTGGGCGGCGGCGCTGCGCAGCGTCTTCGGCGAGTACCGGCCGGCCACGGGCGTCGACGGGCAGCACCTCGCCCTCGAGACCCCGCGGGTGGCGGCGGTGCGCGCCCGGGTCGAGGCCTGGGCCCGGGCGCATGGCCAGCGTCCGCGGCTGGTCGTCGGCAAGCCCGGCCTCGACGGCCACTCGAACGGCTCCGAGATGATCGCGGTCGCCGCCCGCCACGCCGGCTTCGACGTCGTCTACGGCGGCATCCGCATGACCCCGGCCGAGATCGTGCAGTCGGCGGTGGAGGAGGACGCCAGCGTGCTCGGGCTGTCGGTGCTGTCGGGCTCGCATCTCGAGGTCGCGAAGCTCGTCCTCGACGAGCTGGCGGCGCAGGGCGCGCGCGACGCCATCCCGGTCGTCCTCGGCGGCATCGTGCCCGAGGGCGACATGCCGGCGCTGCGCGAGCTCGGCATTCGCGCCATCTTCACGCCGCGGGACTTCGACCTGATGGACGTCATGGACCGCATCCTCGACGTGATCGGGGCCCCGCACGACGCGCCCGAGCCCCGCGTCGCCAGTGCCTGAGGTGCCCGCGGCGCTCGACGAGCCGACCCGGGCGCTCCTCGCCCGGGCGGCGGCGCTCGAGAAGCACCCGCTCGCGCGCCTGATCTCCGTCGTCGAGCGGGACCACCCCGGCGCGCGCGTGCGGCGGGCGGCGCTGTTCCGCCACCTCGCGGCCCACGCCGAGACGTATCCGCGTCGCGGCCGCGTGATCGGCGTGACCGGCACGCCGGGTGCGGGCAAGTCGTCGCTCATCGGCCGCGTGGCGCTCGAGGTGCTCGCCACCGATCCCACCGCGAGCGTCGCCGTGCTGGCGATCGACCCCACGAGCCCGACCTCGGGCGGCGCGCTGCTCGGGGATCGGGTGCGGACGAGCTTTCCCGTCGGCGAGCGGCGCATCTACTTCCGCTCGCAGGCGACGCAGGGCGATCTCGGCGGCGTCGGGCGGCGGACCTTCGCCGTCTCCCGGCTCCTGCGCCATCTCTTCGACTTCGTGTTCGTGGAGACGGTCGGCATCGGGCAGAGCGAGATCGAGATCAGCGCGCTCGCCGACCGCACGCTGCTCGTGCTCCAGCCGCTCGGCGGCGACCACGTGCAGTTCCTCAAGGCCGGCGTGATGGAGGTGCCGGACGCCTTCGTCATCAACAAGTGCGACGAGGCTGCGCTCGCGCGCCGCAGCGCGCACGAGCTGCGCACGGCGCTCGAGTGCGCGCGCATCGGCGCCGACGGCGCGCCGCTGCCCGTCTTCCTGACGAGCGCCGTCAGCGGCGCCGGCGTCCCCGAGCTGACGGACTGGCTCCGCCGCGAGACGCCGCACCAGACCCGCGACGGCCAGCGCCGCCAGGAGCGCCACTTCCTGCGCCGCGCGATCGCCGAGCGCTACGGCGCGTTCGGCGTCGCGATCCTCGACGAGATGACCGCCGCCGCGAGCCCGGACGGCGCAGCGGCGCTCTACGAGGACGTCGAAGCGGCGGCGCTCGACGCGATCGCAGCGCGGGTGCGGTAGCCTACGACGCCCGACTCGCGGGCGCATGGGACGGCGTACACGAACGTCCCGCGCGTGTCGGAAAGCCGACGCTCGGCGCGGTGGGGTGCGGGGCGCGAATCAGGCCGCGCGGCGTGCGGCGAGGCGCAGAGGCCGGCCGCCCATGTTGCCGAGCGGCGCGCGGCCGGCGTGCCGCGCCCGGTACGCCTCGACCCGCCGGTCCATCTCCTGCTGTTCCTCGGCGGTGAGCATGAAGCGGAAAAAGTAGCCGCCGGTGCTGGCCGGGAGGTGGACGGGCAGGTGACCCATCTCGGTGAAGCGGCGGCGCAGGCTGCCGTCGCCGCGCCCGATGTAGAGGACGTTGCGGACCAGGTTGGCGATCTCGAAGACCCCGGCGTCCTCCGGGAGGCCGGCGATGTTGTCGGGGTTCAGGCGCAGCCACCGTCCGGGTTCGACGTCCATGGCAGGTGGATCGAGCAAAGCGCATGCCGGCCGCGGGCGGTTGCGAGACGGGCGCGGATGGGCGGCGCCGCGTCGCATCCGTAACGGCTGCGGCGCGTTCCCGGCGCTCGCGCCGGCCGTGCCGCGTCGCGTCCTTTCTTTCCTTTGGACGCCGCGAGCCGCTCGGCGGCCGTCCGTGCGGCCTCGGCATCGTGGTGCCGACGCGAGGCGGCGCGCGCTGCCGGTGCCCGAGCCGGCCGGGGTTGTCCCCGTCCCGCGGCCTCTGATACTCGGCCCGCCGCGACGGGAGGGCAGGATGGCTGGTCGAAGCTTCGGCGCCGCGCTGGCGGCGGCATTCGTGGTGCTGTCGGGATGCGTGTCGGTCGACTACGTCGGGCAGAGCTACACACCGACGTCCGCGGTCGATCTCTACTTCTCGCCCGACGACGTGAAGCGCCCCTACACCGTGATGGGCGAGGTGACGGCCCAGATGGAGGTTCTTCCGTTCCAGAGCACCGGCCAGCAGCTCCAGCAGAAGCTCATGGAGGAGGCGCGGCGGCGCGGCGCCAACGGCATGATCGTGGGCTCCATGTCGACGCGCGAGGTCGCGGCCACCCAGCAGACCAGCGGCCAGGAGCAGTGGAAGAAGCAGGGCAAGAAATCGAAGGGGACCTACACCGAGACCACCACGACCTCGACCGAGGAGCAGGCGGAGCTGCGCGGGACGCTGATCCGTTACGAGTGAGCCGTCCCCGCATGCGTGCTACAGCGGGCGCATGGTTCGTCTCTACGACTACCTGGAATCCGGCAACGGCTACAAAGTCCGGCTCGTCCTCGGCCAGCTCGGGATCCCCTTCCAGCGGGTCGAGCTCGACATCACGCAGGGCGCGACCCGGACGCCGGAGTTTCTGGCGAAGAACCCGAACGGGCGCATTCCGACCGTCGAGCTCGAGGACGGCACGTTCCTCGCCGAGTCGAACGCCATCTGCTGGTACTTCGCGGAGGGCACGCCGCTCCTCCCCAACGGCCGTCTGGCGCACGCGCAGGTGCTCCAGTGGATGTTCTTCGAGCAGTACAGCCACGAGCCGAACATCGCGACGGTGCGTTTCTGGAAGCACACGCACGTCGACGAGGAGCGTGCCCGCCTGCTGCCCGGCAAGGAGAAGGCGGGCCATGCGGCGCTGGCGGTGATGGAGCAGCACCTCGGGTCGCGAACGTTCTTCGTCGGCGAGCGCTACACGATCGCCGACGTCGCGCTCTACGCCTACACGCACGTGGCCGGGGAGGGCGGCTTCGACCTCGCGCCCTACCGCGCGGTGCGGGCATGGCTGTCACGGGTCGCGGCGCAGCCGAAGCACATCCCCATCACGCAGGGTTAGTCGTGGCCGCCGAATCCCACGGCGTGGAGCTCGGACAGGTCGTCGCACTGCTCGGCGCCGGCGTCGCCGCCGTCACCGTCTTCAAGCGCGCCGGGCTCGGCTCGGTGCTGGGCTATCTCGCTGCCGGACTCGCCATCGGGCCCTACGGGCTCGGGTTGTTCACCGACCCGCAGGCGATCCTGCACACCGCCGAGCTGGGCGTCGTCATGTTCCTCTTCGTGATCGGGCTCGAGATGCAGCCGTCGCGATTGTGGAAGCTGCGCGCCCAGATCTTCGGGCTGGGCGTGGCGCAGGTGCTCGCCTGCGGCGGCATGGTCACCGGCGTGGGCGTGGCGCTCGGCATGACGCCGGTGGTCGCGTTCATCGCCGCCATGGGCTTCACGCTGTCGTCGACGGCGATCGTGATGCAGCTCCTCGACGAGCGCGGCGAGACGGCGTCGTCGCGGGGGCAGCAGGTGGTGTCGATCCTGCTGCTCGAAGACCTCGCGATCGTTCCGCTGCTGGCGCTCGTGGCCTTCCTCGCACCCGGGGGGACCGAGGTCGGCTCGTCGCGGCTCGAGGGCGTGCTGATCGGCCTCGCCTCGATCCTCGCGCTGGTCGCGGCCGGACGCTGGTTCCTGAACCCGTTCTTCCGCCTGCTCGCGGCGGCGCACGCGCGCGAGGTCATGACGGCGGCGGCGCTGCTCGTCGTCCTCGGAGCGGCGCTGCTCATGCAGCTCGGCGGGCTGTCGATGGCGATGGGCGCGTTCCTCGCGGGCGTGCTGCTGTCGGAGTCGACCTTCCGTCACCAACTCGAAGCCGACATCGAGCCGTTCCGCGGCATCCTCCTCGGGCTCTTCTTCCTGGCCGTGGGCATGGCGCTCGACGTCGGCGTCGTCATGCGCGCCTGGCCGACGATCGTGCTCGGCGTGGTCGCGTTCATGGGAGCCAAGGCGGCGACGATCTACGTCGTCGCGCGCCTCTCGGGGTCGTCGCACGCCGACGGCCTGCATCGCGCAGCGCTCCTCGCCCAGGGCGGCGAGTTCGCGTTCGTACTCTACAGCGCGGCGGCCGGCGTGGGCCTCTTCGTCCAGGAGACGAACGCCGTTCTCACCACGACGGTGATCGTCTCGATGGCGCTGACGCCGGTCCTCGTGCTCGCGCTGCGCTGGTTCGAGCCCGCGGAGCCCGCGTCGCTCGAAGGCGTCGCCGTGCCGTTCGGGCTCGACGGGTGCGTCCTCATGATCGGATTCGGCCGCTTCGGGCAGGTGGCGAGCCAATCCCTGCTGGCGCGCGGATACAACGTCTCCATCATCGACACCGACATCGACATGATCCGCAACGCCGCCGGCTTCGGCTTCCAGGTCTACTACGGCGACGGCACGCGGCTCGACGTGCTCCACGCCTCGGGCGCGGGGCGGGCGCGCGCCATCGCCGTGTGCGTCGACGACCAGGCGGCGGCGAACAAGATCGTCGAGCTGGTCCAGTCCGAGTTCCCGCTGGCGCAGCTGCTCGTCCGGGCCTACGACCGCGAGCATGCGCTGCACCTGATCCAGCACGGCATCGACCACTACGTGCGCGAGACGTTCGAGTCGGCGATGGCGTTCGGCGAGAAGGCGCTCCAGGTGCTGGGCGTGCCCGAGGACGAGGCCGCGGCGGTCGCCGACGAGATCCGGGCCCGCGACGCGGAGCGGGTCGAGCTCGAGGTCGCGGGCGGCCTGCAGGCGGGGACGGCGCTGGTGCTCGGCAACGCCGGCAAGCCCACCCCGGTGCCGCTCACCCGCCCGCGGCGCGCGGCGCGCGCGCTCAGCGACGCCACCGCCCGCGCGATGGGGGCGCCCGACGGCGCCGAGGTGGGCTCCGAGCGGTGATGGGTCGGGCGGGGCGAGGCTGGCTCGCCGGGCTCTTCGGGCTCGTGGCCCTCGCGGCGCTGGCCGGTGCGCTCCGGTGGGCGCCGGGGCCTGCCGGCGACCCCGGGCCGGTCGTGCTCGAGCGCGTCGTCTGGGAGCTGGAGGCGGCACCGCCCGGGACCAGCATGCAGCTCGACGTGCTCGAGCCGGTGCCCTTCGTCGACGGCCGCGGCGGCCGCCGTCTCGCCCTCGTGGCGCAGCCGCCGGCCGCGGCCGAGCTCGCGCTCGAGATACCGGCCGGCGGCGTGCTGCGCGGCGCGGTCGGGATCGAGGGGGCGGGCGTCGAGCGCGAGCGCGTCGAGCCGGTGGATTTCCGGGTGCTCGTCGGCGACGAGGTCGCCTGGGAAGCGACGCTCGACCCGCGCCGGCGGGCGGCGGAGGGGCGCTGGGTCGAGGTGGAGGCCGATCTCGGCGCCTTCGCCGGGCAGCAGGTCCGGCTGCGGCTCGAGGTCGACGGCGCGGCGGACCGTCCCGTGGGCTGGAGCGGCCTGCGCCTCGTGCGGCGCGTGGAGCGGCCGCGCGTCGCGGCGCATCCGGACGCGCCGAACGTGCTCGTCCTGCTCGTCGACACGCTGCGGGCCGACGTGCTCGGCGCCTACGGGGCCTCGCCGAGCCCGACGCCGGCGCTCGACGCCCTGGCCCGGCGCGGCCTCGTCTTCGAGCACGCCCTCGCGGCCGCGCCGTGGACGATGCCCTCGGTCGCGTCGATCCTGACCGGCCTCCACCCGGCGTCGCACGGCGTCCTCGGCGGCTCGGAGCAATGGGGCGTGCCGGCGGACGTCCCGCCGGGCGCCGACTGGGCGGTGCTCGCGCACGGCATCCCGACCTTCGCGGAACTGGCCCAGGACGCGGGCGTCACCACCTTCGGCGTGTCGACGAACCCGGCGGTCGCGCGCGGCACCAACCTCGGCCGCGGCTTCGAGACCTTCCACGAGCTGGCGGCGGCCGAGGACGACGTCCGCTGGGCGCGCGCGCGCGCCGTCAACGACGCCTTCCTCGAGTGGGCGGCCGATCACCGCGCCTGGCGCTTCGTCGCGTACCTCCACTACATGGACGTGCACGGTCCGTACGGCGACGTGGGCGCGCGGCCGGCGACGCCGGCCGGCGTCCGTCCGCAGGTTGCGGCCGGCGATCCGCCGCGCATCCGCCGCAACCTGCGGCGGACCGGCGCGCCGCTCACGCCCGTCGAGGTCGGGCACCTGCACGACCTCTATCGTGCCGACGTCGTCGCGTGGGACGACGAGCTCGCACGCCTCCTCGCCGAGCTCGCCGGGCTCGGGCTCGACGACAGGACCGTCGTTCTCGTCACCGCGGACCACGGCGAGGAGCTGTTCGAGCACGGCTGGGTCGGCCACGGCTCACACCTCTACGACGAGTCGATCCGGGTGCCGCTGATCGTGAGCGGTCCCGGCGTCGCCCCGGGCCGCTCCGAACGCCAGGTCGGCGGCGTCGACGTGCTGCCCACCGTCGCGGCGCTCGTCGGCACGGCGACGCCGGACGACCTGCCGGGCCACGATCTCCTGAATCCGCCCGACGCGGAGCCCGGCATCGCCTTCGCCGAGACCCGATTCGGCCGCCGCGCGGACGGCACTGGGGCCGCCCTGGTCGCGGCGCGCACCCCGGAGTGGAAGCTGATCCGGTTCGCGAACGGGGACGGCGCCGAGCTGTTCCACCTGCCGAGCGATCCCGCGGAGCGGGTCGATCGCTCCGCCGATGGGAGCGCGCTCGTCGATGCGTTGGCGTTCTGGCAGGAGTCGACGCTGCAGGCGTCGCCGGTGCGCGCGGGGGGCGATCCGCAGGTGGCCGAGCGGCTGCGCGCGCTCGGCTACCTCGAGTGAACCGCCTCAGCTCGGATCGGTGAAGCGCGGCGGCCGCTTCTCGAGGTTCGCCTGCACGGCTTCGAGCTGGTTCGGCGAGCCGATGAGCGCGGCCTGCAGCCGCTCCTCCATCTGCAGGCCGGCGCCCGGGTCGGACGTCACGCTCGCGTCGAGGAGACGCTTCGCCGAGCGGATCGCGTGCGGCGACTTGCTCGCGATCTCGCGCGCCATCGCCAGCGCCTCGGCGTGCGGGTCGTCGGCGACGCGCGTCGCCAGCCCGAGCGCGACCGCCTCGGTGCCGGAGACGATGCGGCCGGTGAAGGTCAGCTCCTTGGCGACGTCGAGGCGCACCAGGTGGCGCAGCGTCTGCGTGCCCGACATGTCGGGCACGAGGCCCCACTTGATCTCCATGACCGAGAGCTTCGCGTCGGGCGCGACCAGGCGGATGTCGGCGCCGAGCGCGATCTGCAGGCCGCCGCCGAAGGCGACGCCGTGCACGGCGGCGATGACCGGCACCGGGACCTCGGTCCAGACCCACGCCGCCCGCTGCGCCGCATTGGCGATGGTGCCGTGCTCGCGCGCGAACAGGCCGGGGCCTTTCGACTCGCCGCCGCCTCCCATCGCCATGAAGCTCATGAAGTCGAGCCCGGCGCAGAAGCCGCGGCCCTCGCCGGAGAGGACGACGGCCCGCACGGCGGTGTCGGTACAGAGCTGCTTCCCCACCTCGACCAGGCCCGCGAACATCGCGGCATCGAGGGCGTTCATCTTCTCGGGGCGGGCGAGGCGGACGTCGGCGACGCCGGCGTCGATCGTCACGCGGACGCGGTCGGACATGGATGCCTCCTTGGCTCGGTTCAGGCCGCGGTGCGGGGCGCGTGCCGGCGGGCCAGGTCGTCGGCGTAGCCGCGCGCGGTGGTGCCGAAGACCCGATCCCAGACGGGGAGGAAGCCGGCGTAGTTGCCCCGCACGCGGGCGTGGTGGACGTCGTGGTGCACGGCGCCGTCGTTCCCCGGGAGGAGATGCGTCGGCGTCCAGGGGAACTCGTAGCCGCCGTGGCCCTCGGCCGCCTCCCACTGGCGGAAGACGAACCACAGCCAGACGGTGACGACGTGCGCGCCGACGAGCATCGGCCCCACCAGCGCGACCATGGCGGTGCCGAGGTACTCGATCGGGTGCATGTAGTGCCCGGTGATCGCCCACGGCGTGACGATCGTGTGGTGCCGGCCGTGGACCCGCTTGTAGAGCCAGCGGCCGTGCATGGCGCGGTGGAAGCCGTAGTAGAGGAGGTCGTCGAGGTAGACGAAGAAGACCAGCTGGAGCGCGATCACCCACCAGGGCGGCAGCGGCCCCGCGTGGATGCCGGACAGCCGCAGGAGCGGCCACGACGCCACCACGGCGAGCAGCATGAGCGCGTCGTTCACGAGCCACGCCCGCACCGACGGCCCGACCAGCTGCTGCGAGCGCGGCGGCCGCGACTGGATGCGGAAGCGGCGCAGCGACGCCGGATCGCGCGCGGCGACGAGGGTCAGCGCGCCCGCGAACAGCGCGAACGCGGCCCAGCTGATCAGCGTGGTCGCGACCGGGAACAGCCAGAACAGCGGCTCCCGGTAGATCGCCATGAGGCCCTCGGGCACCCGCCGGTGTTACGAAGGCCGTCCCGCGGACGCAAGGCCCGGGCGGCGGCGCCCTCAGGCCGGCTCGCGCCGGGCCCGGACGTACTCGACGATCATCGGCAGGATGGAGAGGAAGATGATCGCCAGGATCACGGTCTCGAAGTTGCGCTGGATGATCGGGATGGTGCCGAAGAAGTAGCCCGCCAGCGTGAGGCTCGTCACCCAGACGATGCCGCCGGTGACGTTCCACATCGCGAAGCGCGCGTACGACATGCGCCCGATGCCGGCGATGAAGGGCGCGAACGTGCGCACGATCGGCACGAAGCGAGCGAGGAAGATCGTCTTGCCGCCGTGCCGCTCGTAGAACTCCTGCGTGCGGATCAGGTGCTTCTTGTTGAGCAGCCACGAGTCCTCGCGCGCGAAGACCTTCGGCCCGAAGAGGTGCCCTATGGAGTAGTTGACCGCGTCGCCGAGGATGGCGGCGACGAGCAGCACCGCGATCATGAGCCAGACGTTCAGCCCCGTGTCCGGCAGCGAGCAGATGGCGCCGATCGCGAAGAGCAGCGAGTCGCCAGGGAGGAAGGGCGTCACCACGAGCCCGGTCTCGGCGAAGACGACCAGGAACAGCACCACGTAGAGCCACGGCCCGAGCATCTGCGCCCATTCGCCGAGGTAGCGGTCGAGGTGCAGCGCGATGTCGACGGCCTGGGACACCCACTCCATGGGCGGGGGTCCCTACCGGAAAGGCCGGTGGGGGACAAACCCGGACGGGCCCTGTGCGGTCCCGCGCAGGCTCCAGCGGACCGGGCGCTGCGGGGATGCATGCGATCTCCTCATCGGAGGGTCGTGTGAGCCCTGGGGGGCGGGGCGAAGCGTGTCGGTGCGGAAGGAAGTAGGTGGCGCTCGGCCTGGCCGTTCTGGGAGCCCTTGTCGGTACCAAGACGCTCGAGCACAGCTGCACGTAGCTGCATGAGCTGGAACTCACACGCTGAAGAAGCAGCGATTTGCTCGACAGCCTCGAAGTGTTCTCGGTCGCCGCTACGTGCGACTGTGGCGGCGGCTCCCGGCAGGCTCTCACACCACAGGCCGCCGGGGATGTGGGCCCGCCCCGGCGAGCCCAGCATTTCGCCGTCGAAGCCGTCGGCGCCGCGCCCGAAGTCCGCCAATGATTGCCCGAAGCAAGCGCCCTGGCCCGAGCCGTCCGGCCGAGCGAGCTTGTTCAAGAGGCCTCTGGAGGCTACTTCGGAGGGATGCGGGCCGTCGGCTTGAAGACCCTCAAGAACCGGTTGAGCGAATACGTGCGTCTCGCCGCGCGGGGCGAGACGGTCCTCGTGACCGACCGCGACCGGATCGTGGCCGAGCTCGTACCGCCGCGGCCGGGACGCGCCGAGTGGCTGGCCGACGCGCAGCTCGCCGCCCTCGTGCGTGAGGGGGTGCTTCGCCCTCCGTTGAGTCCGCCGGGTACGGTTCCGCCGTGCCTTCCGGTTGCGCCGACGGAGGTCCTCGTCGCCGAGCTCGCGGTGGACCGGGGTGAGCGATGACCTACCTCGACACCTCCGTGGCATTGGCACACCTGCTCGGCGAAGGGCGTCGGCCGAACGCGGAGCTCTGGCAGCAGCGGCTCGTTGCGAGCCGCCTGCTCGAGTACGAGCTCTGGGTCAGGATCAACGCGCGAGGCCTTGCGATGAGCCATCGGGAAGCAGCGCGGGAGCTGCTCGGTGTCGTGGCGCTGCTCGAGCTGAATCCTCTGGTGCTGGCGCGTGCGCTCGAGCCGTTCCGCCATCCGGTCCGTACGCTCGACGCACTTCACCTCGCGTCGATGGTGTTCCTTCGCGAGCGCGGCGACGACGTCACCCTGGCGACATATGACGATCGCCTCGCCGGCGCCGCTCGCGCGCTCGGGTTTACCGTCCTGGATGGGTGAGTAGGGATCGCGGCCATCGGGGGTGCTTCACGGGGCGCGAAGCACCCCGCAGCGGGTTCCGTGGCGCCGCCGTGACGGCGTTCAGCAGGACAGCGCGAGCGGGTCCGGCGCCGCCGGCGGCGGCGCGCCCGGCCCGAAGCGCTGCACCTTCCTCTTCGCCATCCAGTGCTGCTGCGCGTTCAGCGGCCAGAAGCCGATGCGCTGGATCCAGCTCGAGCGGTCGCGCACCGTCCAGCGACGCCAGATCGACTGCCAGGAGTAGAAGCGGTCCCAGGCGCGCACCCAGCCGTCGCGGAGCTGCTGCGGCGTCAGGTGGAGCGGCTTGTAGTGCGGGCCGCTGTCCTCGTGATCGGGGCGCAGCCACCAGGCGGGATCGGTGAGGCGGCCCTCGGCGGCGAGGCGGCGGTAGAGGGCGGTGCCGGGGTAGGGGCACAGCATGGCGAACGTCGCCATGGTGAGGCGGGTCTCGATGGCGAACTCGACGGTGCGGTCGAAGACCTCGGGGTCGTCGGTGTCGAAGCCGAAGACGAAGCTGCCCCACACCGAGATGCCGTGCTCGTGCAGCATCTCGATCACCTCGCGGTACTGCGCGGGCTGGTTCTGCTTCTTGCCCGCGGCGCGCGTCGTCGCCTCGTCGATGCTCTCGAAGCCGACGAAGAGCGCCTTGCAGCCGCTCTCGGCCATGAGCTTGACGTTCTCGAGGCGCTTCACGGCGGCGAGCGAGCACTGCCCGATCCAGTGCTTTCGCATCGGGATCATGCGCGTGAAGAGGTCCTTCGCGTAGGCGCGATGGATCATCACGTTGTCGTCGCCGAACATGACGCGGCGGCCGACGGTGGCGAGCTCGGCGAGGACGTCGTCGGCGGGGCGGAAGCGCATGCTGGTGCCGTTGGCGGTCGAGACGCTGCAGAACTCGCAGGGGTAGGGGCAGCCGCGCATCGTCTGCACCACGTCGAACGGGATGTAGCGGCGCGAGCGGAAGAGGTCGCGGCGCGCGAACGGGCGTCCGGCCAGCTCGGGCAGCTCGGGCGTGTAGCGCGGGCGGAGCGCGCCGGCCTTGGCGTCGGCGAGCACCGCCGGCCAGACGTTCTCGGCCTCGCGCACGACGACGGCGTCGGCGTGCTGCGCGGCCTCGTCCGGGCAGGCGGTGGGGTGGATGCCGCCCAGGACGACGCGGACGCCGCGGCGCCGGTAGGCGTCGGCGATGGCGTAGCTGCGCGCCGCCGTCTTCGAGTCGACGCTGATGCCGACTAGGTCGACGTCCTTCAGATCGCGCTCGAGGTCGAAGGGGCGCACGACCTCGTCGGTGTAGATCACCTCGTCCTCGGGCGGCGTCAGCGCCGCGAGGATGCCGAGCCCGAGCCGCGGCATGGGGGCGGCGGCGATCGAGGCCGAGGCGATGAGCTCGATCTGCATGCGGACCCTTAGAGCCGATCGCCGTGCGGGGCGCCAGATGGAATCGCGCCTCCGCTCGCTTCAAATCGCCGGACCACTCGCGCTATCCTCCCCGCCCATGCAGCGACCCTTCCGTATCCTGGGCATCCAGCAGATCGCCGTCGGCGGCGAGGACAAGACGAAGCTCGCGCGCTTCTGGGTCGACGTTCTCGGCCTCTCGAAGGCGGGCACGTTCCGCAGCGAGCGCGAGAACGTCGACGAGGACATCCTGCGCATCGGCGACGGGCCGCACGCGGTCGAGGTCGACGTCATGCAGCCGATCGATCCGGCCAGGAAGCCTCGCGTGGACGAGCCGCGTCTCAATCACGTCGGGCTGTGGGTCGACGATCTGGCGAAGGCGTACGCGTGGATGACGGCGCAGGGCGTGCGTTTCGCGCCCGGCGGCATCCGCAAGGGCGCCGCGGGTCACGACGTCTGCTTCGTACACCCGAAGGGCAACGACGAGTTCCCGCTCTCGAGCGAGGGCGTGCTGGTCGAGCTGGTGCAGGCGCCGCCGGACGTCGTCGCCGCGCTGGGCTGACCCGCATGGCGGAGCGGCGTGCCGCGCGGTGTGCCGTCCGTGGCACGGCGCCCGCGCCAGTGTGCCGCTTCGGACGTCCCGAAAGGCTCCGGTCTCGGTCGACCCGGCCTTCGTCGACCGGCGCAGTTCCTGCTTCCGCTCGGTGCTCGAGGGCTCGTCGTTGCGCTGCCATTCGGAGGGGGCAGCGGCGACGCGGACGGTGCTGGTCGTCGACGACCGGACCGAGACGCTCGCCGTATGCCGGAGATTGCTGGAGGACGTCGGTCACCGCGTCGTCGTCGCGCGCGACGCCGCCGAGGCGCTCGAGGTCCTCGCCGATCACCCGATCGACCTCGTGCTCACCGAGCTGGTGCTCCCCGGGCCGCACGGCGATGCGCTCATCCGTGCGATCCGCGCGCGCGACGTCGACGTCGCCATCGTCGTGCAGACCGACCGCGACGCCGCGCATCCGCCGCGCGAGATGGTGCGCCGGCTCCCCATCCAGGGCTGGCACGACAAGGCCGACGGCCCCGAGCGCCTCCTCTGCTGGATCGAGGCCGCGCTCCAGACGCGGGACCGCGTCGCGGCCCTGCGGGAAGCCGAGCGGGGCAAGGGCGAGCTGCTCGCGAGCGTCTCGCACGAGTTCCGCACGCCGCTCAACGTCATTCTCGGCTACCTCGATCTGGTGCGCGACGGTACGTTCGGCGCCTGCGCGCCCGACGCGCTGGAGGCGCTCCGCAAGGTCACCGGGAACGCCGCCCATCTGCTCGAGCTGGTCGAGGAGTTTCTCGACACTGCACGGCTCGAGGCCGCGCACGGCGGCGTGACGTCCGAGATCGTCCCGATCGACGCGCTCCTCGCGGAGCTCGCCGAGCCCTTCACCGTGCTGCTGCGCGAGCGCCCCATCGCACTGCGGACGCGCGTCGTCTCCGGCGTCCCGGGCGTCGTCGCCGACGCGGCCCGGCTGCGCATCGTTCTCCAGAACCTCCTCGGCAACGCCGCCAAGTTCACGCGCGAAGGTTGGATCGAGATCGCCGCCGAGCCCCACGGGCAGGACGCGGTCGCGATCCACGTCACCGACACCGGCCCCGGCTTCGGCCCCGAGGAGGGCGAGCGCATCTTCGAGCCGTTCCGCCAGCTCGGCACCCCGGCGGTGGGGTCGGGCATCGGCCTCGGGCTGGCGCTGGCGCGGCGGTTCGCGCGCCTCATGGGCGGCGACCTCACCGCCAGCGGGACGCCCGGCGTGGGCGCCCGCTTCACGCTCGTGCTGCCGGCAGCCGCGGGCAGCGCCGCCGCCGCCCTCGGCTGAGCGGGCTCAGAGCCCGTACGCCGCCTTCAGCTCCGGGTCCTTCTCGGCCAGCATCTTCGCGAGCTGGACCATGACGCGGCACTGCTTCCAGGTGGCGTCGTCCTGCATCTTGCCGTCGAGCATCACGACGCCGCGCCCGTCGGGCATCGCCTCGAGCACGCGCAGGGCGAACTTCACCTCGGCGACCGGCGGGCTGAAGACCTTCTTCGCGATCGCGATCTGGCTCGGGTGCAGCGACCAGGCGCCGACGCAGCCGAGCAGGAAGGCGGCGCGGAACTGATCCTCGCAGCCGACCGTGTCGGCGATGTCGCCGAAGGGGCCGTAGAACGGCAGCGCGCCGTTCGCCGCGCAGGCGTCGACCATGCGCGCGATCGAGTAGTGCCACGGATCCTGCTGCGCGGTCGGGCGCGCCGCCTGCGGATCGCTCGCGTCGGGGTCGTTGCGCACGAGGTAGGCGGGATGGCCGCCGCCGACGCGCGTCGTCTTCATGCGCCGTGACGCCGCCAGGTCGGCCGGGCCGAAGCTGATCCCCTGCACGCGCGGGCTCGCGGCGCAGATCTCCTCGACGTGGGTGACGCCCTGCGCGGTCTCGAGGATCGCGTGCACCAGGATCGGGCGCTGCACCTTGTGCCTGCCCTCGAGCTGCGCGAGCAGGCGGTCGACGTAGTGGATGTCCCACGGGCCCTCGACCTTCGGCACCATGACGACGTCGAGCCGGTTGCCGATGGCGCCGACGAGCGTCTGCAGGTCGTCGAGCACCCAGGGGCTGTCGAGGCTGTTGACGCGCGTCCACAGCGGCGTCGTGCCGAGGTCGATCTCGCGGCCGATGCGCGCCAGGCCTTCGCGCGCGGCGATCTTGCGATCGGCCGGGATCGCGTCCTCGAGGTTGCCGAGCAGGATGTCGGCCTGCTTGGCCATGTCGGGCAGCTTCGCGGCCATCTTCTCGTTGCTGGGGTCGAAAAAGTGGATGCAGCGCGAGGGGGTGAACGGGATCTCGCGCACCGGATCCGGAGCGCCGACGGCCAGGGGCTTGAAGAAGTCGCGAGGGCTGCGCATCGGCGGAGATTAATCGGCGCTCGCCGGCCGGTGCAAACGGACCGCGCTGCTCGTGTCGGGGGCAGCAGGATGGTCTCCGGCGCGGCAGCGCGCGCCTGCGCGGCGATCCGTGACCCCGCGCATCGTCCCTGGCCGGCGGCATGGCCGTTGCTCCTCGGCGTGGCTCGCCCCGGCGGTGCACGGGAGGTCCGCCAGCCGTCCGGGGCCACGGACGCGGAGGAGGGAAACCATGTCGAGGTGCATGCATCGTTGGCGCGGCGTGATCGCATTCGTCGCGCTGCTCGTTCTGCCGGGGATCGTCGCGGCCAAGGACCGCGCGTTCCTGCTGAAGAACGCCGAGCTCGTCGTGACGATGGACCCCACGCTCGGGTCCGGCCCGCTCGGGCTCGTGCCGGGCGCCGACGTTCTCTTCGACGATACCGGCATCCGCGCGGTCGGACGCGGGCTCAGCCCGCGCACGCCGGCCGGCGTCGCGAAGACGATCGACGTCTCGGGCAAGATCGTCATGCCCGGCTTCGTCGACACCCACACGCACCTCTGGCAGTCGGCGATCCGCGGCTGCCTGCTCGACCTCGAGCTGCCGGGATGGCTCTCGTGCAACGGCTACGCGCGCACGCAGAACGTCACCTACGACGAGGCCTACACGCTGGTGCGGCTCTCGACCCTCGACGCGATCAACAGCGGCGTCACGACGGTCACCGATTGGTCGCACGCCTTCACGAACGAGTTCGTCGAGGGCAACGTCGACGCGCTGGTCGATTCCGGCATGCGCTTCGTCTACGCCTACAGCGTCCCCGTCGCGCGCTACGATCACTTCCGCAGCCTGAAGGCACGCAAGATCGACCCGAATCCGCTGGCGAGCATCCACGTCGCGGCGGGTGCGCGGCTCGCCGCGGTGTCCACGCTGGCGCAGGCGGTCGGGCTCGCGAAGGAGACGCACACCTACATCAACACGCACTTCCGCGAGCACGTGAGCGATCTCGATCAGGGCCAGCTCGAAGCGCTCCAGCAGTCCGGCGCCCTCACCGAGGTGTCCCTCCTGCTCGCGCACGCGGTCCATCTCAGCGACGGCGACATCGCGACGCTCGCCCGTCCCAACGTCCACCTCTCGCACCAGCCGCTGTCGAACATGCGCCTCGCGTCGGGCGTGATCCGCTTCCCCGCGCTCGCCGCGGCCGGCGTCTCCGTCGGCATGGGGCTCGACGGCGGCACCAACGACACGAGCGACATGTTCATGAACATGCGTGCGGCGGTCGGCCTCCAGCGTGCCACGACGCTCAGCGCGGCGGCGTATCCGACCCCGGCTGCCGCCGTGCGGGTGGCGACCCTCGGAGGCGCGACCGCGCTCGGGATGCAGAGCCGCATCGGCTCGGTGACGCCCGGCAAGGAGGCCGACCTGCTGGTGCTCGACCCGCACACGATCAACTGGGGTCCGAGCTGGGACTGGATCGCGCAGATCGTCTACAGCGCGGCGCCCGCCAACGTGGAGTGGGTCTTCGTCGGCGGCAAAGCGCTGAAGGCGCGCGGCGAGCTGGTCTACCCGCGCAGCATGAAGAAGCTCGTGGCCAACGCCGAGGCGATCGCGGCGCGCCTCAAGATGGGGATCACGGGCACGGCGAAGCCATACTGAACGCCGGGAGGTCGTGGACGGCTCAGGCGAGCAGGCCGTCGGCCGCGAGGCCGTCCACGATCTCCGCGTCCTCCTCCGGCGCCGCGCCGAGGCGCCGCGCGAGGGCGCAGAGCGTGGTGCGCGGCTGCGGCGTCGCGGCGGTCTCGAGCAGGGTGGCGAGGGCGGGGTCGAGGGGCTCGAGCGTCGCGCCGTCGCCGTCCCGCACCGCGAGCACCGCCTCGTCGTCGGTCCCGAGGGGCGGGAGCGGCGTTCCGGCGCGGGCCGCGGCGAGCAACGCCAGGCTGCCGGCAGGGACGCGGAGCACGACCGCGTGCGGCGCGAGCTGCAGTCGCGTCGACGCGAGCTCCGCGGCGGCGGCGCGGCGCGGCACACGCGATCGCCGCCTCAGGCGCGCCGCCGCGGCGCAGAGTCGGGATCGGCGGCGAGGTGGGCGCTAACGCCAGCGCCAGCGAGCCGCGCGCCTGCACCGCACGTCGTGGAACGCCGGCGGGCGAAAGAACGCCGCGGCGCGCGCCGGCGCGAGCGCGGTCGCGACCGGGTATTCGTCGCGCAGCGCGGCGAGCACGCGCGCCGGCCGCGCGCGGTCGGTGCCCCACGCCGCGCGCGGCGTCGCGAGCAGCCAGGTGCGCTCCCGTGCCTCGAGGTCGGTGCCGGCGAGCGCGCGCTCGGGGTCGGCGTAGAGCGCCGCGACGAACGCGGGATCGTGGAGCAGGCGGACGGTCACCCGTTGCAGCGCGAGGTGGCTCATGCCGAGAGCAGCGCCGCGAGGCGCGCGAAGCCGTCGCGGCAGGCGGGCAGGGGATTGCGCTCGCACTCGTAGACCACGGCGCGCAGGTTCGGCGCCCGTGCGACGACGTGCTCGACGACGCGCCAGGTGTCGGCGAGGACGCCGGGCGTGTGGTCGTCGTCGAGCCAGGCGAAGCCGTCGTGGCGACGCTCGGTGCCGCCGGCGACGTGCAGCTCGACGACGCGATCGAGCGGGAAGCCGTCGAGGCCGGTGAGCACGTCGAGCCCGCGCAGGCGCTGGAAGATGACGAGGTGGGCGCAGTCGAGCAGCAGGCCGGTGTCGGCGCGCTCGGCGACGCGGGCGAAGAAGTCGAGGAGATGGAGGTCGCCGAGGAAGACCGTGCCGGGCGGGTTCTCGGGCAGCACCTCGTAGCCGGTCGCGTCGCGCAGGCGCACCACGCCGTCGGCCATGGCGTCGGCGGCGTCGGCCGTGAGGATCGGCGGCAGCAGCAGCATGTGGCCGCGGTCGCGCGTGCCGAGGTGCCACATGCCGGCGTCGCCGCACAGCCACGCCGGACGCAGGTGCGCCGCGAGCGCGCGCACGCGCTCGAGCCAGGGGGCGTCGAAGTCCTCGGGCTCGTCGAGGTTGACGTCGAGGTAGTGGTAGGTCGTCGGCAGGCCGCGGGCGATCCACGCCTCGGCGTGGCGGTCGAGGCCGCGCGAGGCCTCGACGCCGACCTCGAGGAACTGGGCCCATTCGGGGTGCGCGGCGCGCAGGGCGGCGAGGTCGAGGCCGCCCGGCGTATCGCCGGCGCCGTACTCGGTGGAGACGCCGAGCCCGAGTCGGGGCAGGGCGGCGGCGCGCGCCAGGAAGGACATCGCGCGGTGGCGTACCGCGCGAGCTTCCGCGCGGCAATCGGAGCGGTGACGCGAGCGGCGTGCGGGCGTCGCACGGTCGAATTCACGGGATCGTCGCCGAGGCGCCATCGCGCCCACGCGGCGCTCCGCTATCCCGCTCCCATGACGTCGCCGGTCGCCGGAGTGCCGTAGCGGAGACACGCCTCGCTCGTCGCGCATCGCCGCCCACCGCGCGCGACGCGGCACGGCGAGGCGTCTCGGCAGCGCCGGTGCGCGCTCCGGCCCATCGAAAGGAGATACCCGATGCCCCCCTTGTCGCCTCCGCTCGTGTCCCGTCCCTCCACGTCCCCGAGGACCTCACGCCGGCGCCGCTGGCGCGCGGCGCTCACGGCGGTCGCCCTCGGCGCCGTGCTGCTCGGCGCGGGGCGTTCGGCCGACGCCGGCACCCCGGTGACCATCAACGTCGTGACGGTCAACGACTTCCACGGTCGCATCGAGCGCGACGGAGCCGCCGCCGGGGCCGCCGCGCTGTCGACGGCCGTGAAGCAGATTCGCGCCGGCAACCCCAACACGGTGTTCGCTGCCGCGGGCGATCTGATCGGCGCGTCGACCTTCACGTCGTTCATCGCGCAGGACGTGCCGACGATCGCCGCGCTCAGCGCCGCCGGCCTCGAGGTGAGCGCGGTCGGCAACCACGAGCTCGATCAGGGCTGGAGCGATCTCGTCGACCGGGTGATGCCGCTCGCGAGCTGGGAGTACCTCGCCGCGAACCTGCACCCGACGCTCGGACAGCCTGCGGTTCCCGCGTACTGGACGACGACGTTCGACGGCATCACCGTCGGGTTCATCGGCGCGGTCACCGACGAGCTTCCGGCGCTGGTGAGCCCCGCGGGCATCGCGGGCATCACCGTCGAGACCCCGGTCGTGGCCGCGAATCGGGTGGCGGACCAGCTCCGCGACGGCGACCCGTCGAACGGCGAGGCCGACGTCGTGATCCTCCTGGTTCACGAGGGGGCGACGACCACCAGCGTCGCGTCCGCCACCGACCCGACGACGCGCTTCGGCCAGCTCGTCAACGGTGCCAACGCGAACATCGACGCGATCGTGTCGGGTCATACCCACCTCGCCTACAACCATGTGATCGCCGGCCGCCCCGTCATCTCCAGCGGGCAGTACGGTGAGAAGTTCGGCAACATGACCATCCAGGTCGACTCGGAGAGCCGGGCCATCCTGTCGATGAGCAACGTCGTCGTCGACGCGGCGACGGCGATCCCTCCCGCCCTCGATGATCCCGCGGTGACGCCGATCGTGGCGGCGGCAGTGGCCAACGCCAACGTCCTCGGCGCGGTGCCGCTCGGGACCGTCACCGCGGACTTCAACCGGGGCGTGCGCGCGACCGGCGCCGAGAGCCGCGGCGCCGAGTCGACGCTGGGCAACTTCGTCGCCGACGTGCAGCTGTGGGCCGCGAACCAGATCGGCACCGCGCAGATCGCGTTCATGAACCCGGGCGGCCTCCGCACCGACATCAAGCTCGGCGACGACGGTGGCATCGTGACCTACCGCGAAGCCGCCAACGTGCAGCCGTTCGCGAACACCCTGAACACCCTGACCCTCACGGGCGCCCAGGTGAAGACGGTGCTCGAGCAGCAGTGGCAGCCTGCCGGGGCGTCGCGCCCGTTCCTGAAGCTCGGCGTCAACAAGGCGCTCACGTACACGTTCGATCCGGCGCGGCCGTCGGGCGATCGCGTCACGCGCATCCTGCTGGACGGCCAGGAGCTCGACCCCGCCGCGGACTACCGGATCGTCGTGAACTCGTTCCTGGCGGCGGGCGGGGACAGCTTCTTCGAGCTGGCGAACGGTCGCGAGAAGGTCGACACCGGGAAGGTGGATCTGCAGTCGATGGTCGACTGGTTCGCGGCGTTCCAGACGGCGACGCCGGATGCGGCGCAGCGGGCGGTCGCCCTGCACGTGGCGGCGCCCTCGGGCTACGTCGGCGGCGCCCCGCTGACCGTCGACCTCGCGTCGCTGGACTTCACGACCAACGAGGTGAAGTCCGGCGCCGTCGAGGTGTCGCTCGGGGGCGTCCCGCTGGGCACGTTCCCGGTCGACTCCAGCGTGATGGCCGAGGACGACCTGTTCGACCTGACCGGTCGGGTCGCGATCGCCACCGGCATCCCGGGCGGCCTCCACGGTCCCCAGACGCTGGCGATCAGCGCCCCCGCGACGGGGACCGCCGTGTCCGTGCCGCTCACGTTGGTCTCTGCGCTCGGACAGCACCAGACCACGGTGACGAGCCTCGAGGCGCTCCTGCCCGGCGCGGACAAGAGCACTGCGAAGCGGCTCTCCCGTGCGATCCTGCGTCTGTCCCGCGCCACGGCAGCCGACCGGTGGCTGGACCCGTCCCACCCGGCCGACCGCCGGGTGTTCGACGAGGTGAAGCAGGCCGTCCGCTCCCTGACGCGCATCAAGAACCCGTCGCCCGAGGTGCTCGCGGCGATCGACCGGCTCTGGAAGCTGGCGCGGACCCTGGCCGAGACCGCGATCGAGGACGCGGCCGGCGGGACCCCGAAGCTGCTCGCCGTCGCAGCCAAGGCGATGGCCCGCGCCGCCGCGGCCGTCGACGCCGGCAAGCTCGACAAGGCGATCCGGCAGTACGGCCTCGCCTGGAAGGCGGCTTCCGCGGCCTGATCGCTTCGCACCGCGGTGTCGGGCGCGAGGCCGGTTCGCCGGCGTCGCGTCCGACACCGAAGCCGCGGCCGGCAGCCGGGGCGTGACTCGCGGGCAGCCGCCGTAGTCGGCACTGGGGGGAACGGCCGGACGGCTCCGAGCCGGTGGGCCGGGCGTCCCGCCGTCGGTCGCGCGGGCCACTAAAGCAACTGCTCCCACCCGCCGAGAATGGCATTGTGGGAGGTCCCGACACGCCCGTCGTGCGCCCGGGCGAGGTGACGCGAGGTCCGGCGTGACCGACGTCCTCGCCTGGCTCGGTCTCGGGACGCAGGCGATGCTCGTCGTCACCGTCGTGCTGTTCACCCTGAGCGGCCTCGACGATCTGGTGATCGACACCTACTACGTCTGCCGCCAGCTCTACGTCCTGCTCTACGTGCGGCGCCGCTGGCCGCGCCTCAAGGAGGAGCAGCTGCTCGGCGCCGTCGAGCAGCCGATCGCGATCATCGTCCCCGCGTGGCAGGAGGCGCCGGTCATCGGGAAGATGATCGACAACACCGTCCGCACGCTGCGCTACAGCAAGTACACGATCTTCGTCGGCACGTATCCGAACGATCCCGACACCCAGCAGGAGGTCGAGCGCGCACGCGAGCGCTGGGCGAACGTCGAGCGCATCGTCTGCCCGAAGGACGGTCCGACCAACAAGGCGGACTGCCTCAACTGGATCATCCAGGGCGTGCGCCGCCACGAGCGTCAGACCGGCACGCGGTTCGCGGTCTTCGTCATGCACGACGCCGAGGACATCGTGCACCCGCTGTCGCTGAAGCTCTTCAACTACCTGATGCCGCGCTTCGCGATGATCCAGATCCCGGTCTTCTCGCTGCCGCGGAAGTGGAACGAGTTCACCGCCGGCGTCTACATGGACGAGTTCGCGGAGCTGCACTCGAAGGATCTCGTCGTGCGCGAGCGGCTCGGGCGCAACGTGCCGAGCGCCGGCGTCGGGACCGCGTTCAGCCACGAGGCGGTCGAGGCGCTCGGCATGGCGAACGAGAACCAGCTCTTCAGCCTGGACTCGCTCACCGAGGACTACGACTTCGGCTTCCGCTTGCGGGCGGTCGGCCTGCCGTCGATCTTCGTGCGCTTCCCCTACGAGCGCGAGACGACGCGCACGCCGTGGTGGTCCCGCACGCCGCGCCGGGTGCGGGTCACGGACTACGTCGCGACGCGGGAGTACTTCCCGAGCCACTTCTGGCTCGCGGTGCGACAGAAGACGCGCTGGGTCATCGGCATCACCCTCCAGGGCTGGGCGAACCTCGGCTGGCGCGGCGACTGGCGCACCAAGTACATCCTCTTCCGCGACCGCAAGACGCTCGTCACCTCGCAGCTGAACGTCCTCGGCTACGTGCTGGTGATGATCGTGGCGGCCTTCTGGATCGGCGAGGCGCTCGACCCCGACGGGCACCGCTACGTCGCGCTGAGCGACCTCGCCCCGTGGGTGAAGGCGCTGCTGTGGATCAACGGCAGCTTCCTCGCGCTGCGTCTCGTGCAGCGCTTCGTCACGGTGACGCGCATCTACGGGCCGCTGCAGGGGCTGCTGAGCGCGCCCCGCCTCGTGTGGGGCAACCTCATCAACTTCTGCGCCTGCTGGCGCGCCCTGCGGCAGTACGCGAGCTATCTGCGCACCGGCAAGCTCATCAAGTGGGACAAGACGGATCACGTCTATCCGAACGACGAGGATCTCGCCGCCTACCGGCGTCGCCTCGGCGACCTCCTGCTCGAGCGCCGTCTCCTCACCGTCGGTGCGCTGAACGAGGCGCTCGCGCAGCAGAAGAGCGATCCGCGTCCCCTCGGTGCGATTCTCGTCGAGCGCGGGCTCGTGCGCGAGGAAGAGCTCGTGCAGGTCGTGGGCGCGCAGCTCCAGGTGAAGGTCCGCGAGATCGATCCGTATGCGGTGCCCGAGGAGGTGCTGTCGACGGTGCCGCGCGACCTCGCGCGGCAGTACGGCTTCGTGCCGGTCGCCGTGCAGCCGAACGGCCGCATCGAGATCGCGTCGAGCACCCTCCTGACGCGCGAGCAGCGCGACGACATCGAGCAGCGCCTCGGCCACCCGGTCGATCTGTCGCTCAGCACCACCGCCGACGTCGCCTTCGCGATCAACCGCTGCTATCCGCCCGAGCCCGGCGAGCCCGCCGCGCCCGCGGAGCCGTCGCTCGGCCAGAAGCTGGTCGACGCCGGACTCCTCACGCGGGAAGCGCTCGACGGCCTGGTGCGCGAGCAGCGGCGGGGCTTCCGGCGTCTGGGCGACGTGCTGCTCGACCACGGCTGGCTCACGCGTGCGCAGCTCGACGAGGTGGCGACGACGGCGGCGCGCAACGGGCGCTACATCGGCGATTGCCTGATCGAGCGCGGCTGGCTCACACGGGCGCAGCTCGACGCGGCGCTCGCCGAGCAGCGCGCGAGCGATCGCCGCCTCGGCGAGCTGCTGGTGGAGCGCGAGCTGGTGAGTCCCGAGGTTCTCGCGCGGGCCCTCGCGAGCACGGGTCACGGTACGACGGAGTGAGGTCCGGCGCGGTGCAGGGAGGGACGGGGCGCACCGTACGCGTGGCCCTTTTGGCGGCGGCCCTCGCCGCGAGCGTCGCCGTGCGGCCGGCGGGCGCGCAGCCGACGCCCGGGTCGTCGCCGGCGTCGTCCTACGCCGATCTGCTGCACGCCGACCGTGAGGGGGAGAGCTTCGTCGCGCGCCAGCTGCGCGAGGCGAAGACGTACCCCTATCTCGACCGCGGCAACCGGCTCCTGGCGCAGGGCCGGCGCGAGGAGGCGCGCGCCGAGCTCGCGGCCTACCTCGAGCGCGATCCCGCCGACGTGAAGGTGCGCTACGAGTACGGCGTGCTGCTGGCGTCGCTCGGCGACGCGGCGGGCGCGGCGCGCGCGATGACCCGCGTCCTCGCGCAGCAGCCGGGGTTCGCCCCGGCGCTGCTCTACCGCGCCAACGCGCGCCAGCGCCTGGGGGAGCAGGCGGGGGCGCTGGCCGATTTCCGCGCCGCAGCGCGCCACCGCGGCCTCACGCCCGCCGACCGCACCGCGGCGCTCGATGCGGCCGCGAACGTCGCTGTCGCGCTCGGCCGACGCGACGTCGCACTGCAGGTGCTGGGCGATCTGCGGGACGCCCCGGCCGATCCGGCGCGCGACCTGATGTCCGCGCAGCTGCTCGCCGAGGCCGGCCGTGGTGACGAGGCGATGGCGATCCTGTCACGGCTCGCCGCGGGTACGGCGACGCCGGCGCAGAAGCGCGAGGCGCTCCAGCGTCTGTCCGTGCTCGCGACCACGAGCGGCAAGCTCGCCGAGGCGCGTGCGGCCGGCGAGCAGGCGCTGGCGCTGGGTCCCGACGATCCCGCCCTGCTGCGCCAGCTCGCCGAGATCGCGCGCCGCCAGGGCGACGACGCGGCCGCGCTCGCGTACCTCCAGCGTTCCGCCCGCCTGGAGCCGTCCCCCGACACCACGCGGGCCGAGGTCTACGCCGCCGAGCGCGCGGGCGACGATGCACGCGCCGCCGAGCTCCTGCGCGGCCTCATCGCGGCCGACCCCGTCGGGTCGCCCGCGGCGGTACGGGACCGGGCGAGCCTCGCCGTCGTCGAGGCGCGGCGGGGCCGTCACGCGGCCGCGGCCGACGCCTGGCTCCAGGCGTTCGAGGCGAGCCAGGGAGCGAATCCCGAGTTCCTCGTGCGCGCCGCGCGCGCGCGCGCCGCCGCGAAGAAGGCGCGCTGGCTCGCGCGCGAGGCGATCGGTCACTCCAACCTCGGGCAGGCCAAGCTGGCGCTCGGCGAGCACGAGGTCGCGGCCTCCGAGCTCGATCGCGCGTGCCGCCTCGCCGACGAGGGCGGCTTCCTCGACGTCCTCGCCGACAGCGCGCGCGCCCTCGCGGAGGTCGAGCTCGCCCGCGCCAACGTCGCCGAGGCGGCCTCTCGCGCGCGCGCGGCGATCGAGGCGGCCGAGCGCTCGAAGAACGCGATGTTCGTGGCGCTGGCCCACGCGACGGCGATGGACGTCTTCCTCGCGGCGATGCATACGACGCGGAGCCGCGAGGCGTTCGAGCAGGCCCGCCGGCACAAGGAAGAAGCCTACGCCCGCCTGATCGAGCTCGGACAGAAGAACGCCGCGGAATCCTTGGCAAAACGTTATGGCCAGGGAAGCAATGCCACCGTCGACACGTAAGAGACACTGCCTGCATGGTCAGAACCCCCCTCCTCCCCGTCGCCCTCCTCTCTTGGTCGGTCCTGTTCGCCGCGGCCGCGACCGGCTGCAGCTCGGACGACGACGAGGGCGCGCTGGCCCCGCCCGACGGCGTGTCGTGCGCGTCGGTCGCCGGCGCGTCGGACGAGTCGAGCCTCGTCTCCGGCCTCGCCAACGTCGGGGCCGGCGGGTGCGTCGTCCTCACGGGCAGCGTGACGTCCTCCGTCCCGATCGTGATCGACGGCGTGACGTTGGTCGGCGCGAAGGGGACCCGGCCGGTCCTCACGGCCGCGCCCGGGACCGGCGGGGCGATCACCGTCACCGGCGACGGTTCGCAGCTCGGCAACCTCGACGTCACGGGGGCGCGCGGCGTCGGCGTCGCGATCGTCGCGCGGGACGTCAAGGTGTTCGACGTCGTCGTGTCCGGCGCCGAGAAGGCGGCGGTCGCCGTCGTCCCGGGGAGCGAGGGCGCGTCGAGCGCGACGCTGACCGACGTCGTCCTCGAGAAGAACGCCTATGGCCTCTACGTCGGCGGCGCGGGCGTCGAGGTGACGATGTCCGGCGGTCGCGTGTCGGAGAACGGCGGCTCGTCGCTCTCGGCGGGCGCGGGCGTCGTCACGACCGACGGAGCGAAGCTCACGCTCGACGGCGTGACGGTCGAGAAGAACGAGGGCACGGGCGTGCTCCTCGACGGCGCCAGCACGCGCGCCGTGATCGCGGCGTCGACCATCTCGGAGAACCGCGAGCGTGGCGTCTGGGCGCAGGGCCTCCAGGGGACGCTCGACGCGCCGGCGCTGAGGATCGAGGAGACCGAGCTCTCGAAGAACCGCATCGTCGGCATGGGCGGGATCGCGCTGAAGGGCATCATCATCGTCGGCGGGTCGGTGAAGGAGACCGTCGCTTCGCCCGTCCCGACCAACCTCGCCGCGACCGAGCTCATCGGCGACGGCGTCGGGATCTTCGGCGGCTCCACCGACTTCAAGATCGAGCGGACCAACTTCGCCGCCAACGGCCGCGCCGCCGGCGTGGTCGACGGCAGCGAGGTCGGCATCATCATCGTCGGCGGCAAGGTGGAGCCGGGCGACTCCGGGTTGAAGTTCGTCGTCCAGAACAGCAAGGCCGACGTCCAGATCCCCGACGCCGACAAGAGCACCACGACCTCACCGCTCGGGATCAGCGCGCCGAAGATCCAGGTCCCCTCGGCGCTCTGAAATCGACGATCGACGGCTCGCGCCGCGGGGCGCCCGGACGTCGGCGGCCGAGGAGCCCGCCGACGCCGCGCCGGCGTGCTCGTGCTGGACGGACCTGACGAGCTGTCTGTCCGGCGCCCCGGCGCGTCCGGCACCCCGGTGCCGTCGCGCTCGGTCGCCTCGCTCGAGTGTGACGGCAAGGACGTGAGCGGCTGCCGCTGAGCCGGTGAGATCCGGCCGTCGCGTGGCCGCGGCCGTGTGCGGCGCCGCCCGGTCACGGCGGTCGCGCGGGCGTCGCCGGACGACGGGGCGCCGCGCGGAGCGGGTGCCCTGCGGTCCGCTCGTCCGTCTTCCGGCGGGCCGGGGACGCCGATCCGTTGACAGGAGAGGACCCGCGATTAGGATGCGCGGCCGAGGGACTTTGACGTCTTCCCGAGGATTCTCGCCGCGTTCGGCCGTCCGCTCGAGGGCGCTGAAATGACGGGACTGTTGGGTCTGGGGAAGAAATCCGGTAGGAAGCTCGTTCCGCGCGTGCCGGGCGGGTCTGTTTCACCAGTATTCCAAGGGAGCTCGCGACCGAGGATACGGGGTTCCGAGGGGCCAAAAGCGACCGAGGAACGTGACTCTTCCGCTCTCTTTCTCTCGATTGTGCGCGTCCGATTCCCCTCCACGAACGGCGGGGGACGGGCGACGGAGGATGGATGTCCACCGACGTGATGATCTACGCGAGCGGCCTGACGAAGCGATACGGCTCGTTCAAGGCGCTCGACGACGTCAGCTTCGAGGTCAACAAGGGTGAGGTCGTGGGCTTCCTCGGGCCGAACGGCGCCGGGAAGTCGACCACGATGCGGATCCTGACCTGCTTCATCTCGCCCACCGGCGGGACGGCGAAGGTCCGCGGCCACGACGTCTTCGACGACACCCTCTCGGTTCGAGCGAACCTCGGCTACTTGCCGCAGCGCGCGCCGCTCTACCTCGAGATGACGGTCTACGAGTACCTCCAGTTCGCGGCGCGGATCCGCAACATCGACGCGAGCAAATTCAAGCAGCGCGCGCGCACGGTCGTCGAGATCTGCGGCCTCGCGCAGTCGCTCTCGAAGGAGATCCGGCAGCTGTCGCACGGCTATCGCCAGCGCGTCGGCCTCGCCCAGGCGCTCATCCACGACCCGCCGATCCTCATCCTCGACGAGCCGACGAGCGATCTCGATCCGAACGAGCGCACCGAGTTCCTCAACTACCTGAAGCAGATCGGAAAGGACCGCACGGTCCTCCTCTCGACGCACAACCTCAAAGAGGTCGAGGCCGCGTGCGCCCGCGCGATCATCGTCTCCCGCGGTCGCGTCGTCGCCGACGGCCCGCTCGACGAGATCCGCGCCAAGAGCGGCCGCGTCCGCTACGTCGTCTCGATCCAGGAGTCGGTCGGCGACGCGCCCTATCGCGGCAAGGGCACGCCCCCGCGCCAGACCGAGGTCGAGCACGCGCTCAACTCGCTCCCCGGCGTGAAGAAGGTCAACGAGCTCCCCACGGACGATCGCGCGCACGCCTACGAGCTCGCCGGGGAGGACGGGTCGGATCTCCGCCCCGAGATCTTCCGCATGATCGCCGACAAGGGCTGGGTGCTCCTCGAGCTCCACCGCGACACGCAGACCCTCGAAGACGTCTTCCGCCAGCTGACGATCGGCGACGAGCGGCGCAACCGCCAGCTCGGCCCGGTCAGGGACGACGATCGCCGCGCCCGCGACGAAGACGACGACGACGAGGAAGAAGAAGAGGACGACGACGAGGACGAGTCGGACGACGACGAGGACTCGGATTCGGACGACTCCGACGCGGACGACGACGGCAAGAGGAACAAGCGATGAGCAGCGAGAGCACCATCGAGAAGGCCACGAAGGACAAGTCCCGCGCCGCCGAGGAGGCCGAGGAGCGCGACGAGGACGAGGAAGACGACGAGGCGCGCGACGAGGGCGAAGGCTCGGACGACGGCGACTCGGGCGACGACGACTCCGACGACGGCGACTCCGACGGCGGGGGCAGCGACGACGTGGCGACCAAGCCGATGTCGATGATCGACGCGTCGCCCAAGGAGAAGGCCGCCCTCGATCGCCCGAGCTCCCTCGCGATGACGTGGACCATCACGCGCCGCGAGCTCGCCGCCTATTTCAACTCGGTCATCACGTACATCGTGATCTCCGCGAGCATGGTGGGGCTCGGCCTGTTCTTCTACATGTACAAGGGCGGGTTCTGGCAGGTCGACCGCGTGACGATGCAGCGCATGTTCGACTTCTTGCCGTTCGCGCTCTGCTTCCTCGTCATCCCGCTCTTCACGATGCGGACGCTCTCGGACGAGAAGCGCGTCGGGACGATCGAGCTCCTCATCACGATGCCGGTGAAGGACAGCGAGGTCATCCTCGGCAAGTACTTCGCCGCGCTCGCGATCGTGACGGTGCAGCTCGCCCTCGTGGTGCTCTACCCGATCGCCATGTTCAAGTGGCCGTGGCACCTCGGCGAGCTCGATTGGGGCGCGTTCTGGGTCGGCATGAGCGGCCTCTTCTTCCTGTCGGCGACGGGGACGGCGGTGGGCCTCATGTACTCGAGCTTCACGGAGAGCCAGATCCTCTCGTTCTTCGCGACGATGCTCACGCTGACGGGCATCTACGCGCTCGGCACGCTGAGCGCCGTCGAGTCGCTCCAGGGCTGGCCCGGCGACGCGATCTCCTTCATCAGCCTCCAGTCGCGCTTCGAGCCGTTCGCGCGAGGCCTGCTCGACAGCCGCGCGATCGTCTACTTCGTGTCGATCGCCGTCCTCTGCCTCGTGGTCGCGTTCCACGCGCTCGAGCGCAGGAAGTGGACCTGACGGGCGCCCGCCGGCGCCGACTCGGGACACGCTCGCGACTCAACAGACTCATCTCGGCTTCACAAGGCAAACCGAACCATGGCCATGGAACGCAAGAAGAAGGCGGCGACCGAGAGCGGCGCCATGCTTTTCATCCTCGCTGCGATCGTCGTCGCCGTGAACACGCTCAGCTACTTCATGTACTGGCGCAAGGACATGACGAAGGCGGAGAAGTACACGCTGTCGGAGGGCAGCGGGCGCCTCATCCGCTCGATCAAGGACGGTGAGAAGATCGAGGTCGAGGCGTACGTCACGCGCGGCCTCCCGAAGCTCGACGCCTTCGTCCGCGATCTGCGCGATCTCCTCCAGCAGTACAAGGAGAAGGGCGGCGGCAAGTTCGACTACACGATCATCGAGCCGAAGACGGAGGAGGAGCGCAAGAAGGCCGAGGAGGCCGGGCTCCAGAAGCTCCAGCGGATCGAGGGCTCGGACACCGAGGACAAGGCCGAGGTCGCGCAGGGCTACATGGGCCTCGTCTTCACCTACAAGACGCAGCGCGAGAAGATCCCGGTCCTCTCTCCGGACAACAACACCGGCCTCGAGTTCTGGATCACCAACAAGATCCGCGAGCTGAAGGACGCGGGCGACAAGACGAAGCACAAGCTCGGCGTCCTCACCGGTCACGACGAGCTCAAGCTCTCCGACGCGAACCTCGTCCCGGGCGGCGGCCGTCAGGGCGGCCCGACCATCCAGGGCATCATCGGTCAGTACTTCCCGTTCTACGAGATCAAGGAGGTCGACCTGAAGAACGGCGACGCCGAGGTCGACGAGGAGCTCGACGGCCTGCTCATCACGCAGCCGGGCAAGGACCTCTCCGAGAAGGAGCTCCGCCGCATCGACCAGTTCGTCATGCGCGGCAAGAGCCTCGCCGTGCTCGCCAGCGCGGTCAACGTGAAGGCCGGCGACCCGACGATGAACGCGACGCTCGACACGCACGGGCTCGAGAAGCTCCTCGACGGCTACGGCATCGTCATGAACAAGGACGTCGTCCTCGAGTTCGGCCGTCCGTTCCGCGTCCGCGTCGACACGCTCACCGGTCCGCGCACGATGATCTTCCCGCAGGTGCTCGACGTCCGCGAGGACAGCCGCTTCACCGGCGACGAGGTCCTGCTCGACACGAGCTTCGCCGCGTTCTTCCGCATCCCGCAGGCGTCGTTCCCGTTCGCCTCGTCGCTGACGTTGAAGAAGGACAAGCAGCCCCAGCTCGGCGACAAGCTGCGCGTCATCGCGCGCTCGACGCCGGCGGCGCTCACCGAGACCGGCGACACCGTCGACCTCAAGCCGGCGCGCCAGTGGCGCCCGAAGGGCAACTTCCAGCAGCACGCGATCGCCGCGACCGCGGAGGGCAAGCTCAAGACCGCGTTCCCCGAGGGCGACAAGATGGGCGTCGAGACGCCGGCCGAGGCCTCGAACAACGCGCGCGTGCTCGTCATCTCGTCGGCGCAGTTCTTCGCCAACCCGTTCGTCCGCTCCGGGCAGGGCCCCGACCTCGGCCAGATGGGCATGATGATGCCCGGAGGCGGCGGCGACGAGTTCCTCAACGCGATCGCCGGGCCGTACGTCCAGCTCATCGGCACGACGTTCATCCTCCAGACGAAGAACCTCCTCGACTGGATGACGGGCGACGTCGACCTCCTCGCCGCGAGCGCGAAGATCCTCATGGAGCCGAACCTCGCCTACGGCGACGTCGTCAAGCCCAAGGCGGGCGAGGAGATGACGGAGGAGCAGCTCAAGAAGGAAGAGGACCGCATCAAGAAGGAGCGCAAGACGCGGCAGTACTGGATCGAGGGGACGATGACCCTCGGCATCCCGCTGGTGTTCGCCGGGCTCGGCCTGGTCCTCTGGCGCATCCGCGAGGCGCGCCGCCAGAACGTCGATCTCCTCGCCGCCTGACCTCCTCTTCGACCCGAGATAGCCAAGCCATCATGAGCCAGAGCACGAAGCTGTACGCAGGTGTGATCGTCCTCGCCGCGCTCGGCGGCGCCATCTACTACGCCAAGGACAAGGACTCGAAGATCGGGACCTCGTCGACCACGAGCGCGGAGCTCCCCGAGCTCAAGGCGCCGGACGAGCTCGACAAGATCAGCGTCACGAACGGCGACAAGGGCGAGATCGTCCTCGAGAAGAAGGGCGAGAAGTGGGCGATGACCAAGCCCGTGGAGGCGCCGGCCAACCAGGGCAACGTCGACCAGCTCGTGAAGAACCTGAAGGACCTCAAGGCCAAGGAGGTCATCGTCTCCACGGCCTCCGAGGACTCCAAGAAGGACTACGACTTCGTCGCCGAGAAGGGCGTCCACGTCGTCGCGTTCAAGGGCGGCGAGAAGAAGGTCGACCTCACGTTCGGCAGCTCGGGTCAGCGCGGTCAGATGGCGATGGTCGACGGCAAGCCGGGCATCTACGCCGTCACCGGCTACTCGAGCTACCTGTACACGCGCGAGCCGAAGGGCTTCCGCGAGACCGAGATCTTCAAGTACGACGACCAGAACGCCAACGGCCTCGTCATCGAGAAGAAGGACGGCCAGCTCTCCTTCACCAAGGAAGGCGACAAGTGGTCGGGCACCTGGAAGGGCCGGCCGATCGATCGCTTCGACGAGGAGAAGGTCAAGGACGCGGTCCGCGCGTTCAAGGCGCTCACGGCCGACGACTTCGGCGACGGCAAGACGCCCGCGGACACGGGCCTCGACAAGCCCGAGTCGACCGTCACCGTCCAGCTCAAGGACAACGCCGGCAAGTTCGTGGTGAAGGTCGGCGGCGTCTCGACCGGCACGAACCGCTGGGCGATGAAGGAGGGCTCGGACACGATCTACAGCATCCCGTCGTACTCGGCGGACTGGGCGACGGCCGAGGTCGCCAAGTTCCAGAAGGCGGCCGACGCCGGCGCGGGCGACGCGCCGAAGAAGCTCGACGTGCCGAGCATCCCCGGGATGCCGCACGGCATGCCCCACGGCGACGACGACGGCCACGGTCACTGAGCGTCGACGGCGCTCGCACGAGCCAGGCGCGGAGGCGAGGGCCCCGCGCCTGTTTCGTTTCGACGTGCCGCGCGCCGCGAGGTCGTGGGCGCGCCGCGCCGCTCAGGGGAGCGTCGCCTTCACGTGCGCGAGCAGCGTGCTCATGTCGAGGCGCCGGCCGTCCTTGAAGTAGCGCGTCAGCTTCGGGCTCGTCGCGGAGCCTTCGAGGACGAGGCGCTCGACGTCCGCCGCGCTATAGGCGGCCCGCTTCGTCTTGAGGTACTGGACGACGCGGGAGACGGCTCCGGCGACCATCGGGCCGGAGTACGACGTCCCGATCTGCACGCTGTAGCGGCCCTCCGCGAAGTCCCCGCCCGACGACGCGGCCATCCCCGGCGCGGCGAGCTCGACGTACGTCGGGCCGTAGTTCGAGAACTGCGCGTAGAAGTCCCCGTCCTCGTCGATCGAGCCGACGGCGATCACGCCCGGGATCGTCGAGTAGCGCGTGGGATAGACGGCGCGCTGGTCGACGTCGATCCTCGAGTTGCCCGCGGCCATCACGACGACCGTGCCCTGCCTCGTCGCGGTCTCGAGCAGCTCCCTGAACTCGGGGACGTCCTTCTCGCCGCCCTGGCTGCCGAGCGGCCAGCTCATCGAGATGACGTCGACGCGTCGCTCCACGGCGAAGCGCAGCGACGCGAGGTTGTCCGTCTCGAGATCGCGGACGAAGAGATCGAGCTTGGCGGAGGGGTTCACGCCGACGATGCCTCGGCCGGGCGCGCCGCGGCCCGCGATCAACCCCGCGAGCATCGTGCCGTGCACGAGCTTGATCGGCTCCTCTCCGAGCGCGGGGAGCGGCACCCGTTCGGGGACGTCGGGCGCGACGTCGCGGCACGCGCTCTTGCCGAGATCGAAGGTCGTGCAGCCGGCCTCGAGGAAGTTCCACGTGATGTCGACGGACGGCGCGATGTCGGGATGGTCCGTGATGAAGGAGAGGTCCAGGATCGCGACCGTGACCGGCGCGCGGTCGTACGCCGACCACTCCGCCGCGGCCTCCCAGTAGTGGATCGCGTCGAGGTGCGGGAGGCACACGAGCGTCGTGTAGGCGTTCCCCAGCGGCATCCGGACGCCGTCGGCGCACGCGCGGCCCAGTTGCGTCGGCGTCTCCGCCGGCTCGGCGGTCGTCTCCGCCGCCGCCGGATCGTCGATCGGCGGCGAGGCGTCGTCGTCGTCGCTCTCGGCGACCTCGGCGCGCGGCCTCGCGGGAGAGCCGGTGCCATCGCATGCGACGAGCGCGACGAGGCTCGCGCACGCGAGGGCGACGAGTTTTCGTGTCTGCGAAGCGTGGGTCTCGAGGCCGTTCATGACGACGGGGTTTGCAGCGGTCGTGCCGCGAGGCGCGACGGTTCGTCCTGCGACGGCGCCCGCGCGCGCGTGCGCGGATCGGGCTCGCGCGTTCGTCCGCCGCGTACCTCCCGCGTCCGGCTCAGCTCGACCGCGCGACGCCCCGCCGATGACGTGACGCGTCGTCGCTGCTCCTTGCCTGGCGGCGGCTCGTCTGTGCTAACGAGGATCGCGATGGATCTCTTCGGGCACCTGAGGGCATACGACTACGGCGAGGTTCACTTCAAGCATGACAAGGCGTCCGGCTTGAAGGCGATCGTGGCGATCCACGACTCGCGCCTCGGCCCCGCGCTCGGCGGCTGTCGCTTCCTGCCGTACGACACGGACGAGGACGCCGTCGTCGACGCGCTGCGGCTCGCGCGCGGCATGACGTACAAGGCGGCGCTCGCCGGGCTCGCGCACGGCGGCGGCAAGAGCGTCCTCATCCGGCCGAAGCAGCACTTCGACCGCGTCGCGATGTTCCGCGCCTTCGGCAAGTTCGTCGACGATCTCGGCGGGCACTACATCACCGCCGAGGACAGCGGCACCGGCCTCGAGGACATGGAGGTCATCCGCACCGTGACGAAGCACGTCACCGGCGTCGGCCCCGCGCACGGCGGATCCGGCGATCCGTCGCCGTTCACCGCGCTCGGCGTCCGTCGCGGCATCGAGGCCTGCGTGAAGTTCACCATGAAGCGCGACTCGCTCGACGGCGTCCACGTCGCCGTCCAGGGGGTCGGCCACGTCGGCTACCACCTCTGCAAGGAGCTCCACGCCCAGGGGGCGAAGATCTCCGTCGCCGACGTCGATCCGCTGAAGGCCGAGCGCGCGCAGCGCGAGTTCGGCGCGGTCATCGTCCCGCTCGACCAGATCTTCGAGACCGAGTGCGACGTCGTCGCCCCGTGCGCGCTGGGCTCGGCGCTCAACGACACGACCATCCCGAAGATCAAGGCGCGGATCGTCGCGGGCGCCGCGAACAACCAGCTCGCGCAGCCGCGTCACGGCGACGACCTCCACGCGCGGGGCATCCTCTACGCGCCCGACTACGCGATCAACGCGGGCGGTCTCGTGAACGTCGCGCAGGAGGTCCAGGGGTACGACGCGGCGAAGTCGCGC